>JAHFMJ010000028.1 GCA_023269035.1 Candidatus Kaiserbacteria bacterium
TTTTAGGAGGCTTAGAGAACGCAGAAAGCAAAGTTCATAGGCTTGCCTGCAGTGCCATTTTTTGGCATACTGCTGTTGCAGTTTACAACCTAAATATACTGGTATGCAGAACTATCAAGATCAGGAATTTCTTGAGTACGTTATCAAGATGCTCGTCGATAACCCCGATGATGTGAAGGTCAATCGTCAAGTCGATGAAATGGGAGTGCTCCTCACACTCGACGTTAATGCAGCAGACATGGGCAAGGTCATCGGCCGCTCTGGTAATACCGCAAAGGCTATCCGCATACTCTTACGTGTCGTCGGCATGAAGAACAACGCGCGCGTTAACTTGAAGATCAACGAGCCGGCCGGCGGCTCTCGCATGGGTGGCGGCATGGGCATGACCTCATCCTCTATGGGCATGGGAGGAGGGGAGCAGGGTGCAGCTTCGAAGAGTGTTGATGAAGCGCTTGAAGATTTGAGGCTCTAAACAAAGCAAAAAGGATTCAAAACAACCTCCCGTACGGGAGGTTGTTTTATTTTAAATTTTGTGGCATAATGAAAGCATGGCACTTGAGCGGTCTCCGCTTGAAATGTCAGCCGATAAGAGTTCTGAAAACCGGGGGCGTCTACGCTCCAAGGCCGAAAGAGAAGTATCTTTTCCTATCGGAATCGCACTCCTGAACGAAAAACCGCCCAAAGAAATAAAGAAGATAGTTCATCGAGTTCCGAATCGTAGCGGGCCGGGAGTGTGGTGGTTTCCCGATGAGTGGAAGCGCAAAGTAAAAAATGAGAAGTTTCCGATCTGGCTGAGGCTAGTAATAATTGCCGGATTGTCTCTTCTTTCGTGGGGAGCTGTTATTCTTGCGCTTAGTGTCTTTTAAAATATTTCAACTATGCACTTTCACCTCATCACCTTGTTCCCGGAATCGTTTGACTCCTATCTTGGCGCGTCCATTATCGGGCGGGCAATTGAAGATAGGAAGATACGGGTTTCATTTTATAATCCGCGTGATTTTTCCAAAGACAAATGGCATCGCGTTGACCAACGTCCCTATAGTGGCGGTCCGGGCATGGTGCTTGAAGCTGAGTCGATACTCAAAGCTGTACAGAAAGCAGTAGGGAAGAAAAACCCTAAAAAAACACTGATAATCTTCTTCAGTCCCGGTGGTACCCAGTTCAATACCGGCCAGGCGCAATTGTTTTCAAAGAAATACTCAGATATCGTTTTCATTTGCGGAAGATACGAGGGGGTCGATGCACGAGTCGTCCAAATACTCAAAGCGAAGGAGGTATCCGTTGGGCCGTATGTGCTTACCGGCGGAGAGCTGCCGGCGATGATAGTCATGGACTCGGTCTCTCGCCAAATACCGGGTATCCTTGGTAAAAGCGAATCACTCGAGGAAAATCGTGTCTCTTCGCACAAGGTGTATACGCGCCCCGAGGTCCTGACCTGGAAAGGGAAGAAGTATAAGGTCCCCAAGGTCCTCCTCTCCGGCAATCACGCCGAAATTGACAGGTGGAAAGAAAAACACTAGCCTGGCAGGGTATGGCAAAGATAGAAAAAGGGCCCGGCTTTAGACCCGTACTGAACGACAATGAAAAGCCTAGAAGGCATGGGGAGATGGTCGTCGTTTTAGAAGGATTTTCCGTCAAGGTCTACTATCACTGTGCGGGCTGCTCTAGCTCGTATTCGCAATCTGTCTGGCAGACCGAGCACGCGGATCATGCATAAAAGGATCGGGAGCGAATGATATACTTTCACGCATGAACACTGAAAAGGAATTTCATGCCTTGAAGGATTTTGTAAGAGAAACGGGCACGATCGCCCTAAAATATTTTGACTCTGGTAATACCGAAAACGAATTAAAAAGAGATAAGACGGTTGTCACAAAAGCTGACCAGGAGATAGAGGCGGCTTTGGTGGGGTATATACAAGAGCATTTTCCTGGTGATGCAATTGTTGGAGAGGAATACGGGGAGCAGGCAGGTAGCAGCGGGTTTTTCTGGCATATCGATCCTATCGACGGTACGGATAACTTTTTAAGAAAAATCCCCTTCTTCGCTATTTCTATAGCGCGCCTTGGCGACAAGCCCGAAGAGTCGTTCGCTATTGTCTATAATCCAGCCATAAACCAGATGTTTTATTCTTTTTCGGAAACCGAAGGAGGGGTTTATGAGAATGATCGTTTGTGTACCTTGACTCCTGAGCCCTTGGGCGGAAAGTATGTCATCTCCATAGGACGCAGTACCAAAGAAGAATGGATGAAACCTGCAACCTACGCGCTTAATGAAGCTCTCGGTACAAAGTATGGCCGTTGTGGCGCTTTTAACTGTACCGCGCTTGAGATTGCTTACGTTGCCGCGAATAGAATTGATGCATTTCTTACCTACGGCCTTAAGTCCTATGACTGGGCCGCAGGACTATTTCTTGTCAAAGCAACAGGGGGAGCTATCAGTGTATTTGAAGAGGGAAAATGGAGACTTTGGACAGCGAGTCTGAAAGAACTTTGCTCGCAGCACGGAAGAATCATTTTCACTTCACACCCGCAGATCCACCCAGATATGCTTGGATTCATAGGCGACCCTGCAGTTTGGGCGAAGAAAACGTAATGTCGATAAAGGCGATAATTTTCGATTTTTACGGCGTTATCTGTTCTGAAATCGGTTCTCCTTGGTATAAACAGCGGGTTTCTGCTCCGGTAAGCGCGGAACTGAAGGTACACTATGACCGTCCTTCGAATCTAGGAGATATTTCAGAAGATAACTTCTTTGATGGAATTGGCAAAGCGGTAAATCTTTCAAGAGATACCGTCCGAAAAGAATGGACTGATGCTGTCGTTATAAATCAAGAACTGGTGTTGCTGATTAGAGATTTAAAAAAAACCCACAAGACAGGCCTTTGTAGCAACACTCAGCCAAAACTCTTTAGACAGATACTCAAAGAAAACGACCTCGAAGGATTGTTCGACGCGATAGTCTCTTCGAGCGAGGTCGGCATGGTAAAACCGCACCCTGAGATTTTTAAATATACCCTCGAACAATTACATGTGTTGGCCAGCGAAGCAGTCTTTGTAGATGACCGCACAGAAAATGTCGAAGCCGCAACATCCTTAGGAATTCGGTCCATACTTTATAAGGACGTAGCAACTCTACAAAAAACCCTTAACGACTTGGCTGTTTAATGGGGAAATGATCGCGTATGGAGACACCTAACTAAAGTCGGGGTGGCAGAAAGAATAAGGGGATAAAAGCTTGACGTTAAATGGTTGATTAGGGTATACTCCAAGTACCACTTTTGATTGTGTTTTGACTGGGGGGTGGAGGGGTCTCAGGAGTTTTTATTACAGTCCTATAACGAGAATATCGGCAGGCGCGCTTTTTGCGTGTCCTGCATAACTTATTATGCCAAAAACACTCCAGCAGAAGCGTTTTCAGCGCTACCACGAGTCTCGCGTTCCGATGCCGGACCTCGTCGCACCGCAGGTAGCCTCATTCCGTACGTTCGTCTCTGATGGACTCAAAGCGCTTTTCAAGGAGTTCTCCCCCATAATCGACTATTCGAAGAAGAAATTCGAACTGGAAATAGTCTCGTTCGAGATAGGCGAGCCGAAGGTAGATGAATACGGCGCTAAAGAGAACAAGCTTACCTACGACGCTCCGCTCAAAGCCCAGGTCCGCCTCCATAACAAAGCACTTGGCAGCAAGAAAGAGCAAACCATCTTCCTTGCTGATTTTCCGATAATGACCGAACATGGCACCTTCATCATCAACGGTGTCGAGCGTGTCATCGTTCCCCAGCTCGCACGCTCCTTCGGGGTCTTCTTTTCTGCCGGCGAGGTGCGCGGCAAGGTCTGCTTTGGAGCAAAGGTCATACCTGCTCGCGGTGCATGGATAGAGATAGACTCAGAAGCAGACGGAGCCATTTTTGTGAAAATCGACCGCAAACGGAAGTTTCCGGTTACCACGCTCCTGCGCATCCTTGGCGCGACCTTTGACCGCGACATGCTCTCACTCTTCGAGCGCATCCCGGGTGGCAAGGCTGCCATACAGGCAACGCTCGAGAAGGACCCTGCCAAGGCCGTGGAGCAGGCATATATAGAGATATACCGCCGCCTGCGCGACGGAGACCTTGCGACCCCTGACACCGCCCGCGAATATGTCAAAAGCATCTTTTCTCCTGACCGCTATGACCTCTCATACCCCGGTCGTCACCGTTTCAACCAGCGTTTTGGTCGTTCTATGGATAAGAAGGACCTTGAAGAACGCGTTCTCGGCCTTGACGATATCGTCCTCATCGTCTCGCACATCATCGAGCTCAATAATACGCCGGGGGCTGAGGGCGACGACATCGATCACCTTGGCTTTCGTCGCGTCCGCCAGGTGGGCGAACTCTTGGAGGCTCGTGTCCGCGTCGGCCTCTCGCGCATGAAGCGCAATATCCAGGACAAGATGTCCACCATCGACGTTGAGACCACCCTTCCGACGCAGCTCGTCAACCCACGTCCGCTTGCCGCCGCTATCAAGGAATTTTTCACCGCTAACCAGCTCTCTCAGCTCGCCGCTCAGCAGAACATTTTGGATGAGCTTGAGAACCTCCGCACGGTCTCCGCTCTCGGCCCCGGAGGCCTCACCCGCGAGCGTGCAGGCTTCGAGGTGCGTGACGTACACACCTCGCACTACGGACGCCTCTGCCCGATACAGACTCCTGAAGGCCAGAACATCGGTCTTATCTTGCGCCTTGCCACGTACGCTCGCATCAACGACTTCGGCATTATTGAGACACCGTACGCCAAGGTCGTGAAAGGTGTTGTCTCCGATGAGATTGAATACCTCAACGCTTTCGAGGAAGAGCAGTACCCGGTCGCCCATGCGGCGGTCGCACTTGCTGCCGACGGTCGCCTCATGGACGAGTACGTTGAGACACGCCTCAAGGGCGAGCCAGTGCTCACACCGCGCGAAGAGGTCGCCTACATCGACATCGCGACGAACCAGATGTTCTCCATCGCGACGTCGATGATTCCCTTTGTTGAGAACGACGATGCCAACCGCGCGCTCATGGGTTCGAACATGCAAAAGCAGGCGACGCCGTGCGTCGTTCCTGAAGCGCCTATCGTCGCGACAGGCATCGAAGAGATGGCTGCTCGCGATACGGGCCGCTTGCTCTATGCGAAAGAGGCCGGCGTAGTAAGTGCCGTCGACTCAAAGCACGTCGTCGTCAAGGATGACAAAGGCAAGAGTCATGAGTATACGCTCGTACCCTTCTCTATGACGAACGAATTTTCTTGCTTCAATCACCGCCCGGCGGTCTCGCTCGGACAAAAAGTAAAGCGTGGCGACTTGCTCGCTGACACTTCCTCGACCGACCGCGGCCAGCTTGCCCTCGGACAGAACGTCCGCGCGGCCTTCATGAGCTGGAGCGGCGCCAACTACGAGGACGCCATCATCATCTCAGAACGCCTCGTACAACAGAGCAAGTTCTCGACCGTACACATAGAAGAATTCGATGTTTCCGTCCGCGATACCAAGCTTGGGCCTGAAATAACGACTCCTGATATCCCAAACGTCTCGGAGACGAAGCTCCGCAACCTTGATGAAGAAGGTGTTGTCCGCATCGGAGCGGAAGTGCGTCCTGGCGACATCCTGGTCGGCAAAGTTACTCCGAAAGGCGAGACGCAGCTTACTCCCGAAGAGCGCCTACTCCGCAGCATCTTCGGCGACAAGGCCAAAGATGTAAAAGACACCAGTTTGCGCATGGAGGGAGGGAAGCGCGGTCGCGTAATCGGGGTCAAGGTTTTCTCGCGCGAGCGTGGCGACTCGCTTGAGAGCGGTACCATCAAGAAAATCTACATAACGATCGCGCAACTCCGCAACGTCAGCGTTGGCGACAAGCTTGCCGGCCGCCACGGTAACAAGGGAGTCATCTCTCGCGTACTCCCGGCAGAAGACATGCCATACGATGAGAACGGCAAACCTATCGATATAATCCTCACGCCTCTCGGCGTGCCATCCCGCATGAACCTCGGCCAGATACTGGAGATGCACCTTGGCCTTGCCGCACACACGCTTGGGTACCAAGCCATCATTCCGGCCTTTGGCGGCGCAACGGAGGGAGAGATCCGTTCTGAATTGAAAGAAGCCGGATTCTCCGAAAGCGGGACGCTTCAGCTCTATGACGGCCGCACGGGAGAGGCATACGAGCAACCCATCGCCGTCGGCTACATGTACATACTGAAACTGCATCACATGGTGGAAGACAAGATCCACATGCGCTCTATCGGTCCTTACTCGCTCATTACGCAGCAGCCGCTCGGTGGAAAGGCACAGAATGGAGGCCAGCGTTTCGGTGAAATGGAAGTGTGGGCGCTCCTCGGCTACGGCGCGGCATATACGCTCCGAGAGATGCTCACGATCAAGTCCGACGACATCCAGGGACGCTCGGCCGCCTTTGACGCTATCGTCAAGCGCCGGCCGATTGGAGAGATGCACACTCCTGCGGCATTCAACGTGCTCGTTAACCACCTTCGCGGCCTCTGTCTTGACGTCATCCTCGGCAAGAACAGTGGCAACGATGAAGCTCCTTCGCGCAAGCGCTCATAATTTAAAAAACATATGGATCAAAAACGAGGCAAGGTCATAGACACATCCAACTTCGATTGGATAGGGCTCAAGATCGCGAGTCCTGAAAAGATCCTTGAGTGGAGCTGGGGAGAGGTGCGTAAACCGGAGACCATCAACTACCGCACGCAGCGCAGCGAGAAGGACGGCCTCTTCGACGAGCGCATCTTCGGTGCGGAGCGCGACTTCGAATGTTACTGCGGCAAGTACAAGGGTCCGCGCTTCCGCGGCATCGTCTGCGAGAAATGTGGCGTCGAGGTCACGCGTGCGATCGTCCGTCGCGAGCGCATGGGCCATATCGAGCTCGCGTCGCCCGTCGCACACATCTGGTTCCTCCGTAGCGTCCCGTCGCGCATCGCGCTTATCCTCGGCGTCTCCGCAACCGATGCAG
>JAHFMJ010000039.1 GCA_023269035.1 Candidatus Kaiserbacteria bacterium
TTCGTACGCGACGTATGCTTCTTCGAATTTCTTTCCGTAGATGTGGTGGAGGTCGGGCGTCTCGTCCGGTGAGAAAAGCGTCCACTGCCCATCCTCGCGCACCCGCTTCATGAAGAGGTCGGGGATCCAGTTGGCCGTGTTCATGTCGTGCGTACGGCGGCGCTCATCACCGGTGTTCTTGCGCAATTCGAGGAAGTCCTCGATGTCGTAGTGCCAGGTCTCCAAATAGACCGCTGTTGCGCCGCGGCGGCGGCCCGAACGATTAATGGCCACCGTCACGTCGTTCGCTATCTTGAGGAACGGGATGACACCCTGAGAGGTGATGCCCGCTTTCTTGATGAGACCGCCGGTCGCGCGGAGGTTGGTCCAGTCGGTGCCGATGCCGCCAGCCCACTTGGACATCTGCGCATTGTCGCCGTAGACCTTGAAGATATGATCGAGATCATCCTCAACCGTATTGAGGTAGCAGGATGAGAGCTGTGCGCGCACCATGCCGGAGTGGAACAATGTCGGTGTCGAAGGGACGAACCGTAATGTTGAGAGCATCTCGTAGAAACGGATCGCCCATGCCTCGCGGTTCTCTTTCTCGTTCAGCGCAAGGCCTGCGGCAACGCGCATGTAAAGCATCTGCGGGGTCTCGAGCGGAGTTTTTTCTCCGGTGGCATTGCGTCGGGTGATGAAGTAGCGGTCGGTAAGCGTCGCGACACCGATGTACTTGAGTAAGCGGTCGCGCTCGGGTCGCAGTGCCGCTGAGAGTTTGGCGAGGTCGAGCGAGAGCATCCGCTCATCGAGCACTTTCAGCGAGACGGCAGTCTTCACGTTGTCGACAAATGCGGTACGATACGTCGCATCGAAGTCGCTTGAGACGATAGTGATGGCGTCCTGATGCAAGACATCGTTGTAGAGGGAGTTGAGTGAGAGCTGCGCGGCAAGCTGATTGTACGCAGGGTCACGTTCGATCATTGAGCGTGCGACCATGATGAGCGTGCGCTCGATCTCGGTCGTCGTGATGCCGTCGTACACCTCGCGCTGCACTTGCGCGATGAACGCATCGACATCGATGACCTTCGCGCTCTCGGGAGCGATGCTGAACTCGAGCGTCTTCCGTATTTTATCTATGGAAAATATCTCGTGTTCGCCGTTGCGCTTCACGATCAGGAGTCCGCGTTCTTCTATCTTCTTCACCACTTCTTCCTGTTTCTCCTCGCGGATCTTGGTGTGCTCATACCGGTAGATAATGTAGGCTTTTGCCACATCGTAGTAGCCCCGCTCCATGAGCGCATGCTCGGCAAGGTCCTGTATCTCCTCGACAGAGGGTATCTGGGCGGTTCCCGCGTAGCGCAAGCGCACCGCGCTCGTCACCAGCGCGCCGATAGCGGTCGACTCTTCCATGTGCGGGTCCTGCAAGACCTCAAGAAACGCTTTACTGACCGCAGAAACGATCTTTCCTTCGTTGAAGTCAGCGATGACGCCGTTTCTTTTCTTGATTTTCTGCAGTGTGGTCATGGTCGCGAGTACGAATCGCCTTTCGACGACTGAAGTGATGAGTGAGTAATGTGTAACGAGTGGCTTCCGTGGAGATTTAGGTGGGGCTCCTCGGGAGGTATAGGTTATTCTACCCCGCTCCGGAAAATAAGCTCATGAAAAAACGTGTGGATAAGACAAAAAAAACCGAAAAAATAAAAAAACGCCACTCTGTCAAATCGACCGGTGGCGCGTCGTCCCAAAAGTGAGCAGTTAAGCGCTCGCGCCCATCTCTGCGGTGTACCCAGCGACGTCAGCTGCGACCGTGAGCGAAAGTCTCTTCAGAAGCGCAGCCTGCGCTTCGGGTATATTTTCATCGGCCCCCTTCCAGGCAGCAAGAGCCGGCCCTTGGAGAGCCCGCGCGAAGGAAAACGAGAGCGGCCAGGGCAGCGGTTCGAGCCGAGCCATGGCGTTGAGGTTAGCGGTCGCCTCTTCAGGGCTCTGGCCGCCGGAAAGAAAGACAACGCCCGCGAGATTTTCAGGTACCGAGGTCTTGAGGGCGCGCACCGTCCGCTCGGCGACCTCTTTTGCCTCTGCGCGAAGAGGATTTTCGCTCCCTGTCACTGCCATCGAGGTCTTGAGGATGACCCCCTTGAGATCTACTGTGCTTTTTGCAAACTCATCAAAGACGATAGCGAGCGTTTCAACCAACGCATCCTCTGCTTGTGCTGCGGTGTGCGGCCCGTCCATCAAAAGCTCAGGCTCGATGATGGGTACGAAGCCTTTTTCATGGCAGATCTGCGCGTACTTGACGAGCCGCCTGCTATTTTCTGCAAGTGCGACATTCCCCGTTTCCTCGCCGACCTTCACCACCACGCGCCACTTGGCAAAGACCGCGGCGAGCGACTTGTATTCTTGCAATCGCTCCGCGAGGCCGTCGAGGCCAGCGGTAACTTTGCCGTCAGGAAATGCAGGATCGTCCTTCAAGCCCTGGTCGACCTTGATCCCGACCAGGATATTTTTTGCAGCGAGCACGTCCGGGAACGGCGTGCCGTCGCTGGCGGACTGGCGGATGGTCTCGTCATATAAAATGATGCCGGAAAGAAACTCTTCGACGCCCGGCGTGGTGAAAAGCATCTCGCGATACGCACGCCGCGTGTCTTCAGTGCACGGGATGCCGAGCGCGGAAAATCTTTTTTCGCAGGTGCCGGTGCTCTCGTCGGCGGCGAGAATGCCTTTGCCGTCCGTCATGAGCGTCGCGGCAATCTCGTGGAGCGTCATATGCCGCGCACTATAGCAGACCCCTATAAAAAAAGAAAACTGTTCCTTGTGAACAGTCCTTTCGTTCCTGGCACGCCCCATTGCGGAGCGTGCCCTTTATTTATTACTTGAAGATTTTTATCTCCTGCAGTCTCCTATTATGTGCGTGCACATACATCGCCAACAGAAAGCATAGAAGGGGCCATCATTGACCGTTCGTACTCCTGCATGTCGTGTACTTACTTTACGAGCTTCAATACTACTCATAATCGTATATTCACCTTGGCTAATAATATCGACCTAAACCGCTAGAGAACCCGTAAAGGTTTCAG
>JAHFMJ010000008.1 GCA_023269035.1 Candidatus Kaiserbacteria bacterium
TTATTTTGAGAAGTCGGGGGTGTCTCGGCAGCGGCAACCGCAAGCAGGTGCGGCGCTGCGAGGGTATAAATTATCTCCGGAGAAATCGAAACGATGCTCGCGTTCTGCGCGAGAATGCCGCGGGTGACCGCGCTTTGCAAAGTAAAGACGAGCGCGTGAGAGAACGGAAGGTCGTACACGACCACCCCGCCGAATTGCTCTATGAGTGCGTGTCCCTGCTCAAGCGAGGTGCTCTCTTTGAACGAGGCAATGTAGCTTCCAGTATATGCATCGGTTACCGCAGTACTCTGGTCTGCCTGCACCGCAGCAAAGGCTTGCGGAAGCGGGACGCCGAGCACGGCGAATATCGCAAGCGCTGCGAGTGCTTTTTTCAGGACTGCAGTACTCTGTAGGTTATTTGTAGAGGACATCCCAGTGATCGCCTTCGCGAGCGTAGGTGTTGCCATGACTGTCTTGATATAAGGCTGATCCATCGCTCCTGGTGCCAGCGGGAGTGAAGTTATTCTTAATATAGCTGTCGAGTTCTGTGCTCGGTCGTATGTCTGCCTTATATCCATTCGCGTGGCTGAATGTGCCGCCCGAATGATCGCCATCAGTAGCCGAAGTGACCGTAAAGTCGCACTTGCAATCATTGTGCAAAGTGTTTAATCCGTTCACGGTCGACTGCTGGACGCCTTGATATGAGACCCCGTCTTTGCTACTAATACCCGGGTTCAATTGCGAGCGAGCGGCGGTATCGTCAGCAATAGGATTTCCGGGTTTGACGGGCTGGTTCGTCACCGGATCTATGCTGCCGGGTTGGGCCAGCGCGGGGCCAACCGGAGTCTCGATATGCCCGCACTGGATGTTAGACCAATCGGCCAAACCGCGATTGGTGAGCGTGTTGAGAATGATGTTTACGATAAGCCACGCGGTGAGGATGATGACGAAGCCGATAAAAACCTTGCTGAAGATACCGTGAGCTTTCTCCACCTGCTTAGAGTCGGCGGCCGCCGTAAAGTAGAGGATGCCGGCGTAGAGGAACATGAGCGTGGCAACAAAAGCTGAAAAAGCGACCGCGAAATTGATAACTTTTTGAGCGAGCTGCGCGAGGTCGCATGCCTGGCAGACGCCCTCGAAGCCGGTACCAAAACCCGCACACGTGACGATAACCGGCCCTCCCAAAGGGTCAGCAGCAAAGGCGAGTGCCGGCACGGCGAGTATGGAAAAAGAGAGCAGGACAAAAAAATACTTTTTCATGAAAACAGTATACTACCCCTATGAACAGGAATGCCGAGAAACGCTGGATCCTACTCTGTGCTGGGGGTATCGCCGCGGGCCTACCGTTCGTCTTCCCCATCCTCTGGCCGCTCTCCTGCATCGCGCCCATCATCCTTCTGCATGGGATATACCGAGCCGAGAGTATGCGGAGCGCTTCTCTTCAAGGCTTCGTATTCGGAGCTCTCTCAAGCGGCCTTGCCGTATCCTGGCTCTGGGAAGCCTTGCCGCTTGACTGGCTCGTCGAGAGCGCATGGCTCGGTCTCTCTCTTACCGCGATTACCTGGCTCCTTACGACTGCCGCTCTCGCTCTCGGTACTTCAGCTTTTGCAGCCCTAGCGTTTGCAATGCGCACGGGCATGATCGGAGACGTCATACTCATCCCCATCGCGTGGGTGCTCGGGGAAGAGCTTCGCATGTGGAGCTACGCGGTGCTCTCGCTCGCGCCCAATTCGCTCTTTGGCGCGCATTTTTCCATCGGGGCGATAGGGTATCCTCTTGCCGAGTCTCCTCTCCTTCTCCAGCTCGCCGACCCGGGAGGTATCCGCTCGCTTTCGTTCTTTGCGATACTCATCGCAAGCATGATCTTCTTCGTCTTTCGCGCGCGGAATCTTCGCAAACGAGTCCTGTTAATTATTTTCTTTAGCGGCGTGTGCGTCGCTATGCTTGCTCCTGCGCTTATGCGCGAGAGCGAATCACAAAGCCAGAAAACACTGGCTGCGAATGTCGCCGTGATAAACACGCAGACGCCGATGGTCCCGTCTATAGAATTGCGGTTGGCATACCGGCGGTTTTTAAAAGAAGCCGCGCAAAGCCAGCAACAGCCTGAAACGATCATCTATCCGGAGGGAGTGGGACTCTCAAGCATGTTTACGGACGAGATCGAACGCCAGTCATTCCTGCACGAACTCTTTGGTGAGCGGAACGTTACCATAATCAGCACGGCGCTTGCAGACCTCCCCGAAGGAAAAAAGACACCACAAATCCAGTATTACGGTACGACGCAGGGCCTGACAGGA
The DNA here is from genome assembly GCA_023269035.1 of Candidatus Kaiserbacteria bacterium. Lineage (GTDB taxonomy): Bacteria > Patescibacteriota > Minisyncoccia > Phycocordibacterales > Phycocordibacteraceae > Phycocordibacter. The sequence continues at coordinate 2,277 of JAHFMJ010000008.1, forward strand.
ACGTATGACAAGATATTCCTCGTTCCCCAAGGAGAGTCAGTACCCTATATCTCCTCACTGCTCGCGAGCCCGTTCGATAGTCCCAAAATCAAAAAGCATGCTGATGTGGATAGCATGATAGTCCCCGGCACTGCCCTCTTTGCAGGCGTATCCTCCGGTGGGTTGCGCATCGGAACACTCGACTGCGGCGAGATAGTCTCGCCAGACCTCTATCCCAAGCTCACTAAAGAGTTTCATCCCGCATACCTCGTCAATCTCTCCTCGCAGGCATGGTTCCATGGCTCGCGTATACTCCACGGACAGACGGTTGAACTCGCCAAAGTGCACGCGGTGCAGAATCGCCTGCCGTTCGTCGTCGCGGCAAACGAGAGCCCGTCCTTCGTTATCGGCTCAACCGGTGCCATGCAGGCACAGATGCCGTGGGGAACGGAAGGAATTCTCTACGCGACTCTGCGTGTTAGAAAATGAACCTACAGGAAAGGGTAAATCCGAGTCCTGCCAGCTCACTTGATAGAAGTGACACCTAACCAGAAAGCGCCAAACGCCAAAATCCCCGCTGTCACTGCAGCAAAGGTCTTGTGAACCTCACCCTGTTTGTCGTGCGTCATGTGCGCAGTTATAGCAGTTGCTTTGTTTCTTTCGAAAAATCTTTTTTGTTCTCCCATAGGCAATATAGTACAGATTTATTAAAAAATATCAAGGGTGCGCCGGGTTGGATTCTTCCCGGCCGTATACTCGGCTTCGAATCCAACAACAGGAACAGAAAAACCCGGCACGAGCCGGGTGTTTTCTATTCCAGTGCGCCGGGTTGGATTCGAACCAACGAAGACCGAAGTCAGCAGATTTACAGTCTGCCCCCGTTGACCACTTGGGTACCGACGCGTACACGGGAGTCTATCACTTTTTAGGAGACTTTTGAACCCGTTTCCATCTCTACGCGGGTACGGTGCGCCTTGGTCGCGCGAGCGGTTTTCTTGACGTCAAAAATGAACTCATTACGCTCGTTGATGCCGACGACGATGGTGCCACCCTCCATCACTCCGCGGCTGACCATGAACGAGGCGACGGGCGTCAGTATCTTGCTCTGGATGAGGCGCTTCAGCGGGCGGGCACCGTACTGCGCGTTGTAGCCCTCTTTCGCAAGATACGCATACACCTCGGGCTTTATTTCAAGCGTAATGTCCTTCTGCTTGAGGCGCTCCTCGACGATGGCAACCTGCATATCAACGATGCTCTTCAACGCCTCCGGCGAGAGTATCTCGAAGAGGATGATCTCGTCCAAACGGTTGAGGAACTCGGGACGGAAGAAGTCTTTCAACCGCTCCATCACCTTGTCCTTCACAATCTCATACTGCGTCTTGTCATCGCCCGCGCCGGCAGTAAAGCCGAAGTTCGACATCTTGTCGATGAATTCGCTTCCGATGTTACTCGTGAGGATGATGATAGTGTTCTTGAAGTTCACCTTCCTCCCCTTCGCGTCGGTAAGGTGGCCGTTGTCTAACACCTGCAAGAGCACGTTAAAGACCTCAGGGTGCGCCTTTTCTATCTCGTCAAAGAGGACGACCGCGTACGGGCGGTGGCGCACCTTCTCGGTCAGCGCTCCGCCTTCCTCGTGGCCAACGTAGCCGGGCGGCGAGCCTATCATCTTGCTCACCGAGTGCTTTTCCATGAACTCGCTCATATCGACGCGGATGATGGCGGAGTCGTCGTCGAACATGAACTTGGCCAAAGCTTTTGAAAGCTCTGTCTTACCGACGCCGGTCGGCCCCAAGAAGAGGAACGAACCGATAGGACGGTTGGGGTCGCTGATGCCCACGCGCGAGCGTTTTACCGCGTCCGAAACGAGCTTGACCGCCGCATCCTGGCCCACGACTGACTTGTGCAATTCCTCTTCCATGCGCGCGAGCTTCGCGGCCTCGGCCTCGAGCATGCGGGAGACCGGCACGCCGGTCCAGCGGCTGACGACTTCGGCGATATCGACATCGGTCACCTCCTCTTTCAATACGCGCCTGCTGCGCTGGAAGCGCTTGAGCTTGCTGCTCTCCTGCTCCAATTCCTTTTGCAATTGCGGGAGCTTGCCGTAGCGGATCTCTCCCGCGCGGTTGAGGTCGGCACGGGCCTCAGCGCTCTCCGCTTCCGCGCGCAGCGAGTCAAGCTCCTTCTTGAGCTTACCTATCGCGGCGAGCACCTCTTTTTCGTTCTTCCACTTCACTTCCAAGTCAGAGGTCTCTTCGCGCAACTCGGCTATCTCCTGCTCGATGGCCTTGATACGGGTCTTGGTGTTCTTACCCACGTGCGCCTCCTCGTCTTTGCGGATGGCAGAGAGCTCGATTTCAAGCCGGCGGATCTTCCTGTCGGTTTCCTCGAGCTGAGGGGGCTTGTTGCCAAGGGCTATTTTGAGCGCGGAAGCGGCCTCGTCGATGAGGTCGACTGCTTTGTCGGGGAGAAAGCGATCGGTGATGTAGCGGCTACTGAGCTCGACGGCCGTAACGATGGCATCGTCAGTAATGGAGACACCGTGGTAGAGCTCGTACTTCTCGCGGAGCCCTCTGAGGATAGCGATGGCGTCCTCGGTGCCTGGCTCCTGCACGTACACCGGCTGGAAGCGGCGCGTCAGCGCGGGGTCGCGCTCGATGTGCTGTTGGTATTCCTTGAGCGTCGTCGCCCCGATAGCGCGGAAGTCGCCGCGCGCAAGCGCGGGTTTAAGCATGTTTGATGCATCCATCGCGCCCTCAGCGGCGCCTGCGCCTACGAGCGTGTGTATCTCATCGATGAAGAGCACCACTTTCCCTTCTGACTTCTCCACCTCTTTCATGATGGCCTTGAGCCGCTCCTCAAACTCGCCGCGATATTTGGTACCGGCGATAAGCAAGCCGAGGTCGAGCATCAGCAATTCTTTATTCTTGAGCGATTCAGGTACGTCGCCAATTGCCATCCGGCTCGCGAGACCTTCAGCAATTGAGGTCTTTCCGACCCCCGCCTCGCCTATAAGTATCGGGTTGTTCTTGGTGCGGCGCGAAAGTATCTGGATGACGCGACCAATCTCGGTATCGCGACCAATGACCGGGTCGAGTTTGTTTTCGCTCGCAAGCTTGGTGAGGTTGCGCGTATATTTGGAAAGCGCACGAAATTTCTTCGGCTCCTGCGCCTCGGTAGTGTGACCAGCGCGGAACTCCTGTATGACCGAGACGACCGCATTCCTGTCGATACGGAATCGATTGAATATTTCGGCGGAGGGGCCCGGGTGCTGCAAGACGCCGAGGAAGAGATGCTCGACCGAGATGAACGAATCATTGAATGTCGAAGCGATCTTGACGGCTGCTTCGAGCGCCTGCGCAAGGTCCGGGGTCAGGTAGAGCTGATAGCTCGGTGAGAGCACCGTACCGGTAGGAGGGGCCTCGAGGAGATCGATGACCGAATCGGTAAAGAGGACAGTGTCGACATCCAAACGCTCGAGGATAGAGACGATAACGCTATCTTCCTGGAGGAGAAGTGCGGCAACGAGGTGAAGCGAGCTGACATGGTTCTGCCCACGCTCTATTGCAAGCTCGTGCGCCTTACGCACGGCTTCTTTTGCTTTGGTAGTGAAGTTTCCGAATGGAGGTGGCATACAAATAGTATACCAAACAACCGAACGCTAGGTCACGCGCACCCTAGTGCGCTGCCGGAGGCGCCGCGGCTGCTGTTGCTGCGGCCGCGCGCGTCGCCTTCAAGAGACCGACGATGTCGCTCGCGGAGACGAAGCTCCCTTTGCCCGAGGCCTGAGAAACGGATGAGTAGATACCCACCAGGTCGCCAAAGATGCTGACCAGCGGCGTTCCCGGCACGGGAGAAGCGCTAATGTTGGTATCGATACTGCGTATAGCGTACGCGTCCTCTCCTTTAATAGCGGCATCCGCAAGGGGCGCAATTGCCGCAACGGCTCCGATAGCCACTCGTGCAGAGGTCACCGAGATGAGTGCTATGGTCGTCTGGCCGAGCTTTACCGCAGCCGTATTGGCAACTTGGAACGGCGTTCCGAGCGTCGTAGATGCCGACTTCGGCGTCAGTATGGCAACGCCGATTTCAGGGAAAGTCTCCGAAACCGTAAAGACCGCCGTGGTATCGCCGAAGGAGACGAGATGATCGGTACCGCCTACGTTTGCATCAGTCACGATAGAGCCGGGCGATATCTGTGCGGCAAGAGCGATGACCGGGCTCGTCGTGCTGGTGTCGCCATACACGCGACCAGTCTTGCCGAGAGAGTCGGCGATGGAGCTCGTGATGAGGTCATCCTCCTTCACCACCACGGTGGTCTCTTTGGTTGATTGCGTCTTACTGTCGAGGTCTTTCGGGACGATCGTCTCCACCGTGCGCTCAACCACACGGTTGACGGTCTGAGTGACTGCCGGCGGTGCCTGCGCGAGGAGGGAGACGGTTACGATACCGGTCGCGATAGAAGTGACGAAGGAGACCAGGAGCACCAGGAGGATTATCTGCGTCGTGTTGAGCTCTTCGATGTCCATGCTCATTATTGTACACCAACGGCGAGAGAGCGGGTCAAGGCATCTGTTGCTTTTTCGACATCGCTTTTCGTCGTAAACGGACCTAATGAAAAGCGTATCGTGCTTTTTGCTTTTTGCTCATCGCCTGTTATCGAAAGTACGACGCGCGACGCGCCGGCCCCCACGCCGATGCACGCGCTTCGCGGGGAGACCGCGATACCCTCCTTATCCATAAGCACTGCCAGGTAGTCGCCGTCAATGCCAGGAATGACAAAGTGCGCATTGTTCGCGATGCGATGCACGCTGCTCCCCATAAGCTCTGCGGACGGAACTTTTTTCTCCACAAGCTCAACAAGGTAGTCACGAACGGCACTCACTTGTATTGCTCTCGCCTTCCTTCCCTCTTTCGCTAACGCGAAGGCCAGCGCAGCACCAGCGATCGTCGGAGCATTTTCGGTCCCGGGGCGGATACCGCGCTCTTGGCTGCCGCCGCCATAGAGTGGCGAAAGCGGAATTGAAAAATCCCGATACAGCACGCCGACGCCTTTCGGTCCCATCAGTTTCTGCGCGTCATAGGAGACGAGGCTTGCGCGCAGTATGTGCGGAGATGCCTCGCAGTATAAAGGAGACTGCGCCGCATCAGCATGGAGTACAGGAAATGAGGTCTCAGGGGCAAAGCGGGAGAGAACGCTTTCATGAGACGCGAGCGCGGTCGCAATCTCGGCGATAGGCTGGATAGTGCCGATCTCGGAGTTGACGTGCGCGAGGGTAACGAGGGCGGTGTTCGGCTTCAATGCTTCGGAGATTCTTTGCGGGCGGACGATGCCGTCTTTATCAGGAGATACATACGTGACGACGACGCCTTCTTTTTCAAGCAGATGAAGCGTCTCAAGAACCGAGGAATGTTCGATGCTGCTCGTGACGATGTGCAGTTCTGCATACCGTGCACCACGCGTCCGAAGACCCTCAACCAATCCGCGTATGGCAAGATTGTTCGCTTCCGTACCGCCTGAAGTGAAAACGAGTTCTTCCGGCTTGATAGCAAATGACCGCGCGACGGCCTCGCGAGACTGTTCGAGCAGGTCGTAGGCCCTCCTCCCTTCGGCATGTGCGGCGCTCGGGTTGCCGTAGGTCTCTCGCATCGCGTTGAATACGGCTCGCGCGACGCGCGGGTCAGTCGGCGTCGCTGAGGCAAAGTCGAGATAGATGCGTTTCTTTCCGAACATGGCTCTATCATACAGCGGTTAGGAAAAATGCGTTATACTTTCCTGAATGAATGGTTTTGCTTTCCTGATACAACAGATGGGCGATGCCTTACTCGCGAGCCCCCTTCTTGCCGGCATTGCTTTTTTTACGCTTCTCTCACTCGTGCTCAACGGCATCCTTTTTGTGCGCCTGAATCGGCTCGTCAAAGGCGGCGATGGGAAGACGCTTGAGGGCACTATCACGAAGCTCGGCGAACGCGTCAGCATGCTCGAGGCTCATGCAAAGAAGGCCGAAGCCGCGTTTGAAAATGTTGATGCTCGCCTCGCGGGGAGTGTGCGCGGCATAGCAGTCAAGCGTTTTGATCCGTTCCAGAACGCGGGGGGCCAGCAGAGCTTTGCAGCAGCATTCCTCTCTGAAGAGGGCGACGGCGTCGTGCTCTCCGGCATCCACGCCCGGGATGGCGTGCGCGTCTACGCGAAGGGCCTGAAAGCGTTTACTCCGGCGCAAGAACTCTCTGTGGAGGAACAGGGAGCGATAGACGAAGCAAAGTCAAAATTAGCAAAATAGTTTTTGCAATAAGCCGTATTTCGTGCTTTTCTTATAGCATCATGCGTCTTGGCGCATTTTCTATACCGTATGTCCGCCTCACAAAACATCTGCAAACAGCCTGTCGTCGCCATCGTCGGCCATATTGACCATGGGAAGACGACGCTATTGGATTACATCCGCAAGACCTCCGTTGCGGCAAAAGAGACCGGCGGCATCACTCAGCGCGTCAGCGCGTATGAGATAACGCACGACACTCCTGAGGGACCCCGCGCCGTTTCCTTTATAGATACTCCCGGGCACGAAGCATTCCAGAAGATGCGCCGCCGCGCAGGCGCGGCGGCAGACATCGCCATACTCATCGTCGCGGCAGACGACGGCGTCAAGCCGCAGACCATCGAAGCCTATAAGGCAATACAGGAGGCGGATATCCCTTTCATCGTCGCCTTCACCAAGATAGACAAAGACACCGCAAACCTCGACCGCGCCAAAGAGACGGTTGGCAAAGAAGGCATCTACCTCGAGGGCCTGGGCGGCGATGTACCGTTCGTCGGGGTCTCCGGCAAGACGGGCGCAGGCGTACCGGAGCTGCTTGACCTCATCATACTCGTCGCAGATTTGCACAACATCTCATGCGATGCGAGTAAGCCGGTTGAAGCCATGGTCATCGAATCCTCACGTGATACGAAGACCGGCATCAGCGCGACCGTTGTTGTCAAGCAAGGGACGTTAATCCCCGGAGGATTCGCTGTCGCCCTTGGCGCGATGGCTCCGATACGCGCACTCGAAGACTCGACCGGAGCAAAAGCTTCAGCGGTCACCTGCGGCAAGAGCGCGCGCATCACTGGGTTCTCGGCAGAGCCGCCTGCGGGCTCCATACTTACCGTTGTCGCAACAAAAAAAGAGGCTGAGGCTGCGGTGTCCGCAGCAGAAAAGGCGCCGGCAGGAGGACATCGGGGTGCCCAGGTCTCCGGTGAAGAGGGTCGTGTCACGATACGCCTTGTCCTCAAGGCAGAAAGCGCTGGCGGGCTCGAGGCGCTCGAGTATGAGATGCAGAAGATATCGCAAGAACGGGTTGACCTGCTCGTCGTCTCACGCAGTTTTGGTTCCATTACTGAGAACGATATCAAGCCGCTTATCGGATTTTCTCCCGCCATCGTTCTCGGTTTCAATGTCAAAGTAGATCCATCAGCGAAAGACCTCGCAGAGCGCCAGCACATAAGTATCGAGACACGCTCCATCATCTACGAGCTGACCGATTGGCTCAAAACGGAAGTGCAGCGGCTGACGCCCGAGAGAGCCGCGGACGCAGTGACGGGGAGTGCGCAGATCCTCAAGCATTTCTCCACGTCAGGTGCAAAACACGTGATTGGCGGACGCGTAGAGAAAGGTGCCGTCTCCATGAATGACCGCGTCACGATACAGCGCCGAGGCATAGAGGTTGGCTCCGGCAAGATCACTAATCTTCAGATGCAACGCTTGGATGTCTCGACGGTGCCGGAAGGTATGGAGTTTGGTGCCCAGATAGAGACGAAGGCCGACCTCGTCGCCGGGGATACCATCTTTGCGACACCGAAAAAATGACGCAGCACAAAGACGAACATCTTCAATCGGCCGTACATGCAGCCGCGGCAGAGTTCATCAACCGGGAGAGCAACCGCCGTTCGCTCATCACCGTGACGCATGTCGAGCTCCGTGACCGTGGGAAGAATGCGCGTATTTTCATCAGCGTATTTCCTCCCGAGCAGACCGCCGCGGCGATCGACTTCCTATCACGACAAAAAGATGAATTCCGGACGTACTTGCGCCAGCAGATACGCAGTCGCAGCTTACCGGCATGTTCCTTCCTTCCCGACCCAAATATGGGAAGTATTCAGGAATCGTAGTATTCTTTAACTTCAAGGCCTGGTGGCGAAGAAGCAACGCGGCGGTCTGCAAAACCGCTATGCAGGGGTGCGAATCCCCTCCAGGCCTCACGTTGCAAAGCAACGTACGTTCCTGCCCGGGTGGCGGAATTGGTATACGCGCACGACTTAAGATCGTGTTCCCTCGTGGAATGTGGGTTCGATGCCCACCCCGGGCACTATGACGATGTATCTTGCACTTGCAACCATTGCGATACTTCTTTTGCTTTGGGCGGCCTGTCTGGTGCTGCTGCTCCTCATAACATGGGGAATAATTTTTTACAAAGTTCCGTTCGTGCCAACTCCGGGCGCGGTGGTCAGCGAAGCGCTCAAGCTCCTACCACTCTCTTCAGGCGACGTGCTCTATGACATAGGGAGCGGCAACGGGCGGATGGTGTTTGCGTTTGCGAACGCCTGTCCCTCGGCGCGGGTGATCGGTGTCGAAGCAAGCCCGTTCCCCTTCCTCCTGACTCTGCTGCGCCGATGGGGCGGTGCAACGCGGAACGCTTCTTTTATCTTCAAGGATTTTTCAAACGTTTCTTTAGCCGGAGCATCACACGTGTACACCTATCTTTTACCGTCAGTCATGGCGCGCCTCCTCCCGCGTTTCGAAAAAGAACTTGCCCCTGGCACCCGCGTGCTCTCGTGCGACTTTCCTTTCAAAAGCCGCACCCCGCTACAGACAGCGAAAGTCAACGTAGGAAAGTTTACCTATACGCTTTACGTGTACGAGTTTTAGTGTGGGCGGGAGAGGACTTGAACCTCCACTCCTTGCGGAACTAGGTCCTAAGCCTAGCGCGTCTGCCAATTTCGCCACCCGCCCAAGTGAGCACCGGGCGAGCAAATTTACTTACCCGCCGGTTGGAGTGATTGTACTACACACTACTCTTCTGGCTCGGGATCCTCTTTGGTCTTCGGGCACTCTGAATTGCAATGGGTACAGCGCTCTACTCCCGTCCCCCATTCCGTATAACGGCCCATGAACGGGATGCAGTGCCGCGGAGAAGCGCATCCGCCGTCCTCAGAGGCACGGTGTATACGCCATTTCTTTTGTTCTATTCTTTGAGCGGCCATCAGATGGATTAAGACTTTGTTGGGGAAGCTGCGCGCCGGGGAGCATGCCCTGCCAAGCCGGCGATCATGGCGTAGATGCTCTGCTTGCCGACGATGAAGTATGCAATGAGCGCAGCGAGCATAACGATAGAGAGCCAGAACACGATGGTGAGCCCGTTGCTGTCCCCGACGCCGGTGTACGGCACCTGCGAGAGGAAGACGCCGGCCACCTGACCTCCGCCGACGTTCACTGTCGTGCGGCACACTCCGGTTTGATTACCCTGACCGTACACGGTCATAGTGTAGACCCGCGTACCCGGCAAAGCTCCCGTTGATGCCGAACCGCTCGGGACGGATACGTATCCTATGCCCTGGTCTATGAAAGCGGAGGCGGCGTATGAGGTGCTCCACTGTAACACTCCGGAGCCTCCTGAGTTGATGGTAGCGCTCGTGGTGGTAAGCGAACAGGTCGGTGTTGGTGCCGAGTTAGTGGTGTAGGTCGGCGGATAATACGACGGAGGGTAGTAGGAAGGGGGTATATACGAAGGCGGGGTGTAGGAAGGGGGCGTGTAGGAAGGGGGCGGGACATACGTAGGAGGTACGTACGTCGGCGGGACGTAGGCGGGCGGTATATAGGTAGTCGGAATGTAAGTAGGAGGAACGTACACCGGCGGTTGGTAGTAGCTCGGTGAATAATAACTGTTGTACCCGTAGTCATAACCTCCGTAATCGTAACTGTAGCTCGGGTAGGAGTAGGTATCGTAGGTCGAGTACGTCGAGGTATTGCAGCTCGTGCAGTAGTTGCTCGAATCGTAATACGAGCTGCCGTAGGAGTTATCTGAATAGCTGCCGTAACTGCCGTACGAGTTATCTGAATAGCTGCCATAGCTGCCATAGTCATCCGCATACGCGACCATGCTCGCGGTATTGAGCGAGAGAGCGCTTGCATCAACAACAACCCACGCAGCAAGTATGCTGAGCGAGAGCAGAACTGTCGGGATGAGATATTTCCTGGTCATAGATGCTTCTGCTTAAATTATACTTTAATATAATTATTTGTCAAGTCCCTTATCCCCCAACACCTCGAGGAGTGGCTTGTGGTCATACTCGTCCGCATTGGCAACCAAAGAGTGCGCGTATTGATGGACGAAATTCCGTATCGGCTCAACGTCCGCATGAGAGAAGCCTTTTGCCTTGAGAGCCTCGAGGTAGTGGTTCATGTACTGGCCATCAAGAAGCTGGTGGATGCTCGGGTTGCCAAGGGTCTTCAAGACTTCCTTTACGTGGTCAATCCCACCAAGCTGGTCAAGATGCGCACGCAAAACTTCAGGCGAGGCATTCAGTGCATCAGTCGGGAGGCAGTCTTTTGGTACAGGGGTCTCGACAGTGTGTGTCGTGATTATCTCATCCCTCTCTTGCGCGATGTTATTGCACTCGTCAGGACGCACCATCGTGATCTCATGCACGTTTCCACTTGCGTCGGTGTATCTGAATGTCCAACGCTCAGCGATGTACGACGTGAAGTGATGGCTGCCTACGGCACCGGTCTTCAGCTCGACGCCATTGCTCATGATGTCTTTCCCGCTGGCCATGTAATCGAACTTCGTATCAGGCCCGATAGCGGAAGCGTCAGAACCTGCAGGATCGAAAGCCTGCGACGCTTGCTCGTGGAGAGACTTTTCAAGAGCAGCGAGATACGCGGGCGACTTCCCTGCCGCGCGCAACTGCTCTATCAGCTTAGCGATGTGCTCATTGCTGAATGCTTCGGCGCGAGAGTGGGCGAACGGGTCGGAGCCAAGAGCGTGAAGCGTGTGAGAGACTTTTTCTACAGGAAGAACCTGGCGCGTCTCGGTCACCTGCGCTTCTGCTGCGTGGGGGCCAGGAGCAGGATGTTCCGGCGTAACAACATGCTCGGCATGAGACCAGGTCGTTACCAGCACGCGCTGACCGCCGATGATCCTCCATTCCTGCTTAATGATGTGGTCGCCAGCGTGCAAAGGCTGAGGAGTTCCGTACCCTTCATACTGGGGAGCACCCTGAGCGCCGTACGGGTATTCGTATCCATGCTGAGGCCCATAATAACCATGCGGATAGTGGCCATAGGGATGGAAATGAAAGCTAGGTCCTTGAATCCGAATCTCAGCCTGCAATAGCGTGTGCGCTTCAGCAGGAGCGACACCAAACAAAGACCCCAAAAGATCACCCAAAGAAGCATGAGAAAGCCAGTTGCCGAAAGCTCCAAGGTGCTCCAAAATCGCACCGCCTACGGAGGCCCCGAACACTTCGAGAGAAGCGAAAGCGGTTCCGAGGCTGAATATGAGGCGTGCCACCTTCTCCCCACGAATGCGTTTTGAGATAGCTGAAGCCTTGCCGGGCAGGTTCTTTTCAAGCAGGTTCTTCGTACCGGTTACCTGCTTGAAAGTCTTTCCTGCCTGAATGCCGTGCGCGGCATCCTTCTTGCTCTCAGCGATATCCTTATTGCCCTTTTTATTCAAAACATCAAAACCCTTTTTGACGATCGGCTTTCCTACCATCCAACCGAAGAGGAATCCGAGGACGGCGCGTGCCGGAGCGACGATGACGACTCCACCGAGCGCAGCCACTAAGGCTCCCCAGGCATATCTGTGCTCAGCGCGCCACAGTGCTCCCAAGAGAGATACCTCTCGCTGGCGGGCGATCTCTGCCTGCTGCAACCCTTGGGTGCGCATGACGAACGTCAGGTAGTTGTCGAGTGCCTGCTCATATGCGGAGAAAGTCTTAAAACTTTCTGGCGCAGCCTTCTTATCTTTAGACTCACGAACCTCCTTCGCAAATGCCGAACGAGCCTGTTTAAGGGCATCTTTGTACGGCTTCATCTCAGCCGCGTACTTTTTCCTCTCTGCCAAGATTTCTCCGAGGGTCTTTCGGGGCTTTCCTGCGGCACGAACACCCCGGCGCGTGTCAGCGACGGGCATGGCGAGCTTCTCTGGTGTTGCGACTCCAGCCATATGATGTAACTGGAGATTATCACACTAATAACTAGATGTCAAGTACTCTTTTAGGCCCCTAAATATATACTTATTGAGGTTGTCACCCACAAGTCAAAAGCTCACCTCCGTTCGCTTTTGCTCGCAGGCCCCGCCTCGCCTGTTTTCTGAAACAGAAAACATGGCTCCGGCTTGGACAAAATCATAAAACCTGCCGCAGGGCAGGTGCTTATGTATTTTGTCCACCCTGTTGGATTCGAACCAACGACCATCTCCTTAAGAGGGAGTTGCTCTACCAACTGAGCTAAGGGTGGAGTAAGAAAAAGATACCCTATCAACCGGATATCCGCAAACAAAAACCTATTGCGGGAGGTTAACGCCGAAGGTCTTGGTGACGACGCTCAAGAAACCCATCACCCCCACCATGATGACTAAGCCGATGATACCCCAGAGGAGGTGGGAACGGCCTTTTTTGCGTATTTCCGGATCACCGGGATTGGTGATGAGCGGGATGATGCCGTAGACGAACATAAAGAGCGCCAAGGCAAAGAGGAGCCCAACAAGCGGCTGGATGATGAACTTGACGATGTTACCTATGAAGGTCAGGAGCGTGGTCACACTCTATTTCCTCTCAGGTATTACTGGGTTATCTGCGGGACGAAGACGGTACCGCCGTTGACCCCGAAGGTGGTGGCGAGCACGCTTATGATGCCGAAGATGGTGATCATGACGAAGAGCGCGAGGATGCCCCACACCATGATAGTGCGGCCTTCCTTCTTCTGCTCATCTCCCTTGCTGAAGAGGAGCTTCGCAAGACCCCAGAAGAAGCCCAAGAGCGCGAGGGCAACGACGATGGGAGTGGCCTGCTGTATGAGGACACCAAACTGGCCGAGAACGTTCTGAAGGGTCGCGCCACTACTGACAGCCCCTCCCTGAGTAGGCCCTGCGGCAAGAGCCGCGAGAGGAGCGAAGCTGCCGAGAATCGTTGCTGCCTGTATTAAAAGTTTTTTCATGTTCGTAAAACAAACCGATTATGCTGATATTTATAAGCCTATTTCAAATTATAGCACTTCTCTCTGTTTTCCGGGGCTCCGATGAGTGCTCTGTGGATAGCGCCTGTCGTTAATGGGGCGTAGGAATATGAGGCTCGTTGATGGTACCGCCGACGCCTATCTTGAAGGATCCCGCTAAGAGGTTGATAACCCCCCAAATAGTAACCAGGAAGAAGAGCGCTGTGATGCCCCATACCATGATGCTGCGGCCCTCCTTCTTCTGCTCGTCGGCCTTACTGAACACGAGCTTGGCAAGACCCCAGAAGAAGCCCAAGAGCGCGAAAGTAGCTATGATAGGCGTTATCTGTAGGACGATCTGGCCTATGGTGTGTGCGACATCAAAGAGGTCCATAATTATCTAGATAGTGTATAAACTGTTGTCATGAGCGTCTACAGGTGAGGGAAAAGCGTCGCGATGATCACATTGATGATGCCGGGGAGGAGAAAGACCACGGTCAGCGCGATGACGCTCCAGACGAGGCGCATGCCGGACTGCTTGCGCTTCTCGGCATTGCCTGAGTTCCAGATGATCTGGCTCAGGTTCCAGAAGAACCAGGCAAGCGTGGCAAACCAAAAGATGTTGTACGTAACGAGCTGGGTCATGCAATTGATGATGTCGGTGAGCGTGCTGGCGTTCGACCCGAGGCTTGTGCAATGTGGTGTCGGCATAGTAGGTAGGCCCCGCTAAATCCCCTGTTGCAGGTTGGTTACGGTGGCCTGTATCGCCAACGAGAGCGCCTGGGCACCAAGGACGATGAGTGAGCCGACGAGAGCCCAGAAGAATAACTTATGGACCTTGCTCAGTTCATCTGGTTTTCCTTGGGCACCGATGTATTTGAAACCGATAAACACGATAAAGAGGACGATAACCGGGAACGCGATAGCGATGACTACCTTGAGGAGCGCGTTGAGGAAGTCGTACAACGTGCAGTACCCTATCGGGTTCTCCAAGCCGCCGACATTGGTGCCACAGTTGGCAGCTGAGGCAAAGAGCGGCGTGAGTAAGACGAGCGATGCGACTCCGAATGCGATGGCCTTTTGCATGATGTGCTACTCAAGCATTATTGCACCTTAAAGAGCGCCTGCAAATCGGCATCTGCCGACTGAACCGCATCGCTGACTTGCGATTTCCCTGATGATATACTCTCGACCATCCGCTTAAAGATGGCCTCGCTCGCCTCAGGCGAAGGGTCGAGAAAAGCGAAGGCGCTGAGCGTGGCGTTTCGAAAGACGACCGCGTACGGGTCACTCGCGTTCTCTCCTCCTCCGTCACGCCGAACAGTCTGCATCTGCAAGGTTGAAAAGAGCGACTGCTGCGCGACTGCGCCCGAGAGGGCTTGCGCAACAACGAGCGCGCCATTGGGATTCTTTGCGCCGCGAGGGATAGCGAGCCCCGTCAATTCGCCGAATGAGCCTCCGAACTCTAACGAGCCGCCACGCACCTGGGGCAAAGAGGCGACATCAAAATCGAGATTCGGATTCGCCTCTCGGAGAGCGCCAAGCTCGCTTGCATACCCGAAATACAGGCCCAATGTCCCCGCGATGAAGGCATCATGGGAGCTCTGTTGCGAGCGGTTCCATGAATAGTTCGGCTTCGCGGGGTCAGCGAAGTCCGTATAGAAACGCAGCGCTGATGATGCGGGTCCGGGGCCGCTCTCCGCTCCGGAGCGCAACACTGAGGTGTATGTCGTCCCTGAAGAAGTGACGATAGGAGTGCCCAACTGATGCATGAGCGAGACGAGTATCGCTTTCGCATGTGTCACGTTGTCCCAGGTGCCAAGCGCCGTTGTGCTCAGGGTCAGCGTCCCGTTCGCATCGGTCTGTGTGAGCTTTGGCGAGAGGGTCGCTACCTCATCCCAATATTTTGGGGCGACTGCGATGCCTGCTTTAGAGAAGAGCGAGCGGTTCCAATACATGACGAGCGGATCTACCGTAAAAGGGATGGCCTTCATGCCGTCAGCGGTAAGGAAGACCTCTCCTGCCTTGATGAAGGTGTCCTGGAAAGCCCGACGCGAGAGAGCAGAATACGGAATGGTGGCCAAGGTATCGCCTTTTGCAACCAGGTCATCTGCAGGGAAGAGCACCAGGTCAGGACCGCGACCCTCGGCGATTGCGGCTACCAATGAGGAGATGAGCGTGTCCGCAGGAAGCGATTGATACGTGACATCCTTATAGTCGTTTTTCCCCTGCCCGAGGATGCCAAGGGGAGTACTGACCGTTTCTATAGGGAACGAGCCCCAGATGACGACTTTCCCAACAGCGCTTTGGCTTAATGATGAGTACGTCGCAAAGATGACGACGCCGACGAGGGCGAGACCGATGAAGACAGTGAGAACGATGGTGGGAAATGTTTTCATGGACGTGCTATGCCTGCGGTGATGCGATAAAAGCGTAGTGGTGCGTGCCTGCGGGAAGCATGGTACCGGTAGTAAATCCCGCGTCAGTAAAGAGCCGCACCGCCTCCCCCGGTGATATAGCCGCCTCGTTCGTCGGGCCCATGTTCCGGAATGACGACGCCCAGTCGACAAAGAGCACGCGACCCTCGGGTGCTAACACGCGCCGGAGCTCGGAGAGGAAACGCTTGCGCTCGGTCAGGGCGTGGAGCGTGTTGGCGACGATAGCGAGGTTCAGGAGGTTATCGCGAAGAGGTAACGGCTCGTTCAGGTCGGATTGGAGCGCGTAAAATCTGCCTCCGTACGGTAGCGCAGCACGCCGCACTTTCTCAAGGAGGGGTCCGAAGGCCTCGAGCGCATAAACAGCGCCTTCGGTGCCGAGCGCCTCTGCAGCGGCAAGCGCGTACTGCCCGCTCCCGGTGCCAAAATCTCCCACGCGCTTATACGAAGGGAGATGGACATGCTTCAAAATATCGGCGGGGTCAAGAAACACCAGTGCATTGTACCGCGCAGCGCAGGAAAAAAGCGCCTCTTTCGAGGCGCTGTGCATATCAGAGGTCAGCAAAGCGCTTAGTCTTCGTAACAGACCAATATGCCGAACATCCCGTATGCGTACTTGCCTATCTTCCCCTTCGAGGTTGTGCAAGGAGCGCCGTAGGTCTTCTTACTTGCTACGCGTTCGGCTCTGGGTTTAGCGTGACGGGCTTCGATCTTTGTCATACCTCTATATAGTATCGTTGTTAAATCTCTATAAGAAACATACCCGCCTATTCGGAACTCGGTTACTACTAGAAGGCCGTGAATGCGGCGATCTTATCGCCTTCGTAGAGCTTCATGATGCGTACGCCCTGCGTCGCGCGCGAGAGCGTCGGTACCTGCTTGAGCTCGGTGCGTATCACCTGCCCCTTCTGCGATGCGACGATGATCTCGCTCATCTCCGGAGTGACGACGCGTGCGGCAATGAGGCGGCCGGTCTTTGCTGTCACCTTTCCGGTCTTGATGCCTGAGCCGCCGCGCTTCTGCACCTTGTACTCGTTGGCGTCAGTGCGTTTTCCGTAACCAAAGTCAGCGACAACCAGGATATGCGATTCTTTTTCATTTCTCACGACGTCCGCAGCGATGATAGTGTCCTTGCCGGAGAGCTTCATGCCGCGCACGCCGCCGGCTGCGCGCCCCATCTCGCGGATGTCGGACTCCTTGAACCTGATAGATTGCCCTCCTGCCGAGACCAGGATGACCGAATCGCCTTTGACTACGGGCAACGCCGCAATGAGGCGGTCGCCGGTGTCGAGTCCCATCGCGATGATGCCACTCCTGCGCACATCTTCGAATTGATCCGCCTTCACCTTTTTTGCCACGCCCTTCTCCGTCACGAGCATGAATGAAGCGGTGGCCGTGTTCTTGGGGACAGTCACGATAGAGGTCACGCGCTCTTCCGCCGAGAGGGGAAGGACGTTCATGATTGACTTGCCCTTGGTCGCACGCTTCCCTTCCGGCACTTCATACATCGGCGTGCGGTACACCTTGCCGCGATCGGTAAAGAAGAGCACGCCGTCATGCGTCGAGCCTTCGAGGAAGCGCGTGACAAAATCCTCTTCCTTCGTGTTGAGGTCGATCACGCCCACCCCACCGCGATTCTGCTTTTTGTATTCATTCGGGTTGGTGCGCTTCACATAACCGGTTGCCGTAAGCGTGAGCATCGCCGCCTCGTCGGGTATGAGGTCCTCAACGGACATGTTCTTCACGCCGCCTTTCACTATCTTCGTGCGGCGCTCATCGGCATATTTTTCTCTGAGTGCGAGCAGTTCCTTCTTCACCACGGCAAGTATCTTCTTAGCGGAAGAGAGGATATCCTCAAGCTCCTTGATGAGCGCCTGCACTTCTTTCAGTTCGGCTTCGAGCTTCTTACGCTCAAGGCCAGCGAGCTTTTGCAGGCGCATCTCGAGGATGGCGGTCGCCTGGCGCTCGGAGAACTTGAACTTCTTTTGGAGGTTTGCGTGCGCTTCTTGCACATCCTTAGCTGCCTTGATGGTCTTGATGATCTCGTCGATGTGGTCGAGCGCCTTGGAGAGTCCGAGCAGGATGTGCTCGCGGTCCTTGGCAACGCCGAGATCGTACTCGGTACGGCGCTTCACCACCTCTTTGCGGTGCTCGATGAAATGCGCAAGGATGCCCGCGAGCGAGAGCGTCTGAGGGACGCCGTCGACGAGCACCACCATGTTGTAGTGGAAGGCCTCTTCGAGCTGTGTGTGCTTATAGAGGTAATTGAGCACCTGTTGCGGCTGCGCGTTGTTCTTCAGCTCGATGACGACCCGGATGTCTTTGCTGGACTCGTCACGGATATCGCGCACGCCCTCAAGCTTCTTATCGCGCACCAGGTCGGCGATAGCAACGATGAGGTCCGCCTTGTTGACGCGATACGGGATGGACGAGATGACGATGATGTTATTCCCTTTCTTGTCTTCGGTAATCTCGGCCACGCCGCGTACCACGACCGGCCCGCGGCCGTTCGCATACGCGTGCGCCATGTCCTTCGCGTTGTAAGCGATCCCGCCAAGTGGAAAATCAGGACCCTGGACGAACTCGAGCAGGTCATCGGTCGACGCATCAGGATCGTCGATCAGATGCACGGTTGCATCAACCACCTCGCCGAGGTTATGCGGAGGAATATTGGTCGCCATGCCGACCGCGATGCCGAGAGTGCCGTTGAGTAATATGTTCGGTACGCCCGCAGGAAGCACATCGGGCTCTTTTTGCGTGCCATCGTAGTTGGGCCGCCACTCGACGGTAGCTTTATCGATATCGCCGAGCATCTCCGCGGACATCTTGGACATCTTTGCCTCGGTATAACGCATGGCAGCCGCAGGGTCGCCGTCTATCGAGCCGAAGTTCCCTTGCCCGGTGACAAGCGGGTAACGCATCGAGAAATCCTGCGCCATCTTGACCATCGCCTCATAAACAGCGCTGTCTCCGTGCAGATGGAACTTGCCGAGCACATCGCCGACGACTGTCGCCGACTTCCTGGATTTCGCAGATGCCGTAAGGCCCATGCGATGCATGGTGTAGAGGATGCGGCGGTGGACTGGCTTGAGCCCATCTTTGACGTCCGGGAGGGCGCGGTCAGTGATGACGCTCATCGCGTAGTCGATGAACGACTCGCGCATCTCATCCGTGATGGAGCGTGAAATGACACGAAGGCCTTGGTCGGCCTTTGGTGAATCATCCTGCGGCGTTGCTTCCTCCTTCTTTCGGGGCATAAGTATCCATTAATTATACCACTTACGCCGCTCTAAAACTACTTCGAATAGGGGCTCTGTATGGCTGCCCCGGGCAGTGTTTGCGAGTCAGAACGAGCCAATCCAAACGAGGAGAGATGCGCGATGAAAAAGGCAAACCAGATAAAACCGATGAGTGCTACCGTAATGAAGGTAAAGACGGAAACAAAGCGCCGCCGTGCGGCTAGTGGTTTTTTCCTAAGTGTTTCAATGCCATCAAGGAGGCTCATGCAAGGACCACGACGTCGCCGTCCATGGTAGCAAGCTCTTTCGCACGGACAGTGAATTTGTCCACCGGCTTGAGTGCGCTCTGACCCTCCGCCTTGAGGAAAGCGAGCATATCTTTCTCACCGCCGACAGCATAGGGGATGACCACATTGGGCTCTATAGAAGTGACTAATTCATGGGCCTCTTTGGGATCGAGTGTGCTTCCATCGATGGGCACAAGCACGATGCCGATATCGTCGAGCTCGCTCCGCACGTCGCTCGACAATTTGGGAGACGCCAGCGCGCCTAGCGCGAGGACGCGGATACCATCCATCTCGATGATATAGATGGTGTTTCCCACTTCACTCACCACGTCGCCATACCCGCTTTCAGTGGCGAAACCGGAAACAAGTACGCTCCCTACCTCATACGCTCCGGGGCCGGAGATGACGAACGGCTCCTTATTATTGTGCGTGGCGGTCTCAACCCCGTTCCAATCGGTCTCGGGAATGGAGACGAGCACGATGTCCGCGCCAAACTTGGAGACTTTGTGCTTGCTTTTCGAAGAAGGCGGATTAATCGCGATGGTGGTATCCCCCGCCGATATCTTGAAGCAAAATCCGCCGACTTTCTGAATGACCATTCGCGGAGTATAGCATTTTCCCTCTCTTTGCATGCATGAGCGTCTTATGATATTCTCTTCAGGCAAAGCCTTCGGGCTTTTTAATATCACTTCGGAGTAGGGTAGCCCTCCTTTAGCGGCGTCGGAGCCCGGGAGAACCTGTCCGATCACTGATACATAATGACTACAGTTGAAGACACTATAAAGGTGCCGACAGCGATGGACACGCTCATCGCCGAGAGTGCCAACCCGCCGGTTATGGGCGATACGGTCGAAGGGCCGGTCATTTCCATTGGCTCAGGTAAGATTTACATTGACCTCCCGCCTTTCGGGACAGGCATCATCTATGGCCGCGAGTATCTCGCCGCACGTGACGTGTTGCGCAAGGTAGCCCTTGGCGACATCGTTTCGGCTAAGGTTGTCGGTTCATACAATAAGGAAGCCTACATAGAGCTCTCGCTCAAGGAGGCGCGCCAGGCGATGATCTGGTCGGACGCCGAAAAGGCTATCGCCGGGGGAACCGTCTTCGATCTTCCGGTCAAGGATGCCAACAAGGGCGGCCTCATCATCGCGTGGCAAGGCATCGCCGGCTTCCTCCCTGCTTCCCAGCTCAAGCCCGAGCACTACCCGCGCGTGGAGAACGGCGAGAAGCAGCTTATCCTCGATGAGCTGAAGAAACTCATCGGTACGAGCCTTTCCGTTTCGATCATCACTGCCGATCCGCGCGAGGGCAAGCTCATCTTCTCCGAGCGCGGCATGGCCAAGGATAATCGCGAGACACTGGTCGACCACTATGCGGTCGGCGATGTGCTCGATGGCACGGTGACCGGCGTTGTCGACTTTGGCATTTTCGTCAAGGTCGCAGAAGGATTGGAAGGATTGGTTCACATTTCTGAGATCGACTGGGGCCTCGTCGAGGACCCGCGGCAGTTCGCGAAGGTGGGCGACGCAGTGAAGGTGAAAGTCATCGATATCAAAGAGGGCAAGATATCGCTCTCCATGAAGCAGCTCTCCGAGGACCCGTGGGTCTCTGCGGCAGCGAAGTTCAAGAAAGACGACATGGTCAACGCCGCGGTCATTAAGTACAACAAGTACGGCGCGCTCGCCTCTATCGAGGAAGGAGTTGCCGGTCTCGTACATGTTTCCGAGTTTGCATCGGAGAGCGCATTGCGTGAGGCGCTCCAGCTTGGCAAGACCTATCCGTTCAGCATCACTCTGTTCGAGCCGAAAGAGCATCGCATGACGCTCTCGTACACGAAGAAATAATCACCAAAAATCCCCCGCTTCCGCGGGGGATTTTTTAATTGAACTGATTCATCGCTTGCGCGTGGCCGTCTTTCACGATGGCCTCGACCGCCTCGACCGCGCGTTTGAAAACTTTTTTCAGCTCGGTCATCTCGGCGGGGCTGAATTTGCCGAGCAGGAACTTCAGTACCTTTTCCTCCCCTACCGGCTTCACGGCAACCCCCTTCGCGTTCTTCCGTGAGACCCCGATCCGCACGCGGACGAACTCGTTGGTCTTCAGCGCCTTGATCACCGAGTCAACGCCGTTATGCCCCCCTGCAGAACGACCAAAGGAGACCTTGAGAGCGCCGAGCGGCAGGTCAAGGTCGTCATGGATGAGCACCACGGAGCCTGCACCTTTCTTATTTTTGATGAAATGGGCTACTGCATGCCCGGATTTGTTCATAAAGGTGTCCGGATTGACGAGTGTCGCCTTCACGCCTGCCATCGTCCCGGTAGACAATTGCATTGGCGGCCTCTTTTCGCTCTTCCAAAGGGAAAAATCACGTGTCGCATGGATGCGCTCCACGCACATGCGGCCGGTATTGTGCCGTGTTGACTCGTACTCGTCTCCCGGATTCCCCAGACCGATAATGTAGTGCATGTAAATAATCGTAGCACACGTGAAAAAGAGTTACACAACGGAAACATGCTTGCGCGCAACATTGCGGCGGCGTACAATTATCCGCATGGAATCTCTACAGCGCGATTCTTTCAACGACATCGTTAAGTTTGCGCTGATAGCCTTCATCATCGTCGTCCCGATACGGATATTTATCGCGCAACCGTTCATCGTTCGCGGCGCGTCGATGGACCCGACGTTCCAGAACGGCCAATACCTCATCGTCGACCAGCTCTCCTACCGTTTTGAAGCTCCGAAACGCGGTGACGTGATCATCATGCGCTACCCTAAAGACCCATCGGTGTTCTTCATCAAGCGCATCATAGGCCTTCCCGGAGAGACGGTGGAGATACAGGGCAAGCAGGTCGTCATCCAGCAGGGCGTCGGCAAGTCTCCTATCACTCTGGATGAGAGCTTCATTGATCCATCACGCATCCGTGACGAATATGCGAGCTACACTGTCGGCCCCGACGAGTATTTCGTCATGGGCGACAATCGCAAAGAGAGTTCCGACTCGCGTTCATGGGGGCTCTTGCCGCGCAAAGACATCATGGGCAAGACATTCCTCCGCCTCTTCCCGCTTTCGGCAATCGCGCTCTCCCCGGGACACGTGTCCTTCCCGCAATAACGTATGCGATCACTCGAACGAGGCAGGAAATTTGAATCGCTTGACGCGTCCATCGGGCGCATCGCCTACGCATATGGATTTACAAACGCTCCCGTCACCCTCTCGCGTAAAGCGGTTGCAAGCACCACGACAACGCGCGCGGGCGAAGAGCTCGACATCGATACTGCCGCCTCTCTCGCCCTTATCGCCGCTTCTGCGCGAGTGCCGCAGCCCATTGTCACGCAACCACCTGCAGTAACTGCTCTTGCTCCGACGCAGACATGGGGTTCATCACGCCGGAGCAACGGTACGCTCCTTTCATTTGCCATCCTTCCGACGCGCCAAGCGGTCGCCAACGCGCTCGTCGTCAAGACGGTGCTTTCAGTCGCAGAACTCGCGGAGTTCAAAGACCTCTCCGTATTCGTCTCCTCGATCGGGGACGGCGAGTCGCGCAAGCGCTTCACCCGCGAGCTGGGCAATTTTTTCAGAAAAAATGCCAACGCGCTCTCTTCCGAGGTGCGCCACGTAGCGGCACACGACCCCGACAAGGCCTATCGTGCGCTCCTTGCTGAGAAAGATGCGCTCGTCGAGCGTGCACCGCGACCGATTGATTACCTCTCCGAGAGCTCGCGAAAGGTCATGCTCGATACGCTCGCGCTCTTCGAGTCCGTCGGTATTCCCTACGCCATCGAGCCGAAGATCGCAGGCAATCCCGGCGTGCATGCAGAGCTCCTGTTCGTCATTGAAGGCACGGACAAGCACGGGCAACGCGTTAAGGTCGGCAGCGGCGGGCGTTATATCCGCGAAGAGAAGGGTGCTCAGGGCGAGCCAGCGGTCTCTATGAGCATCCACGTTCCAGAAACCGTGTACCCGGAGGAACCCCGCGATGAACCGCTCTGCTTCGTCGTCCATGTGGGCGACGCAGGAAAGCTCCGCACCTTTGGCGCGCTCGAGGCGCTCTGTCGCGCCAACGTCGACGTCTGGCAAGCGCTCATGGCGCAGAGCTTGCGCGACCAGATGCAGGCGGCGCAGGAGGCCCATGCAAAGTACATCGCCATCATCGGCCAGCGAGAAGCGTTGGATAACACGGTCATCATCCGTACTGTCTCCTCTCAACTACAGACCATCATCCCGCTCGACAAGCTCGCGAGCTTCATGGCGAGTCGCGCTCGATAGGGAAAACGCTGCGCGCTTTGCATATTTCTCCTTGATGTGGTTAAATAGCCCGCATGGCAATTAATGTTTCAGTCGAGAAGCACGGCTCGGAGAGCTCGATGAATCTCATACGGCGCTTTCAGAAGCGCACCCAGGGCGCTGGCATCGTCAGACGCGTGAAGGGCATCCGCTATCGCACTCGCGTACAGTCCAAGAACAAGCGCCGCACCTCGGCGCTCCGTCGCGTCGCTAAGCGCGCAAAGCAGGCGGAGATGGAACGCCTCGGCCTCATCGACCCGAAGGCAGACCGCCGCGGCCCTCGCCGGTAAACCCGAGAATGGCAATCGCAGTTTCGCATGTATCACGGCACCCGGTCCCTCGGGTGCCTTTTTTACGCATGTATGAGAAGGTGCTGGGTAAGCACTATGATCTCTCGGTGGTCTTCACCACGACGCAAAAGATGCAAGCTCTGAATGGCAATTGGCGCAAGAAGGACAACGCAACCGATGTGCTGTCTTTCTCTCTTTCAAAGACCTCAGGCGAAATATACTTGTGCATGCAGGAAGTGCAGAAGCGCTCTGGAGCATTCGGCATGAGCGAGCGAGAGTACCTCGG
>JAHFMJ010000029.1 GCA_023269035.1 Candidatus Kaiserbacteria bacterium
AGAGGAGTTCTTTCTGCACTTCATTCTTTTTGATGCCGAGTACATCAAAAATATCCTCGGGGCTGCGCACCGGCGCAGCCCCGAGCTTCATGAAGATATGTCCTCCCGCTCCTCCTTCAGAAAAAATCGAGTGCGGCACGATGAGGAGTTCGCGGTTGTACTCGGTGGCGAGCTTTGCGGTGATGAGCGTCCCTGACTTGAGGCCCGCCTCGACGATGAGTACAGCGTGCGAGATGCCGGCCATGATGCGGTTCCGTTGCGGGAAGAAGTGCAGCATCGTCTGAGCGTCCGGCTCGAACTCTGACATGATGCCGCCACCCGCCGCGATGATCTCCTTCGCGAGTCCGCGGTGCGAGGCGGGGTAGAGTACGTCGTCGTTCACTCCCGAGCCGGGGAGCGCTAACGTCTGCAGGCCTGCGGCGAGCGCCGCACGGTGTGCTACGGCGTCGATGCCGAGCGCGAGACCCGAGACTATGGTTATCGGATATCCAGCAAGGCCCTGTATAAGGTATTCGCAGGCATCTTTGCCGTAGGTGCTCATCTTTCGAGAGCCGACCACCGTGAGGAGCTTGTGATCGGGAGGAGGTAAGGAACCTCGCAGATAAAGCGCTTTCGGCGGGTCGATGATCTCGGCGAGCTGTTGCGGAAAGTCGCCCGGCGCGATTTTTCTGATTTCGGCCATGTGTTACTATCATACCTGATATGCTCGATATCAAATTCATCCGCGATAACCCCGATATCGTTCGCGCAGCGATCAAGAATAAGAAAGGCAAGCCGGTCGATATTGATGAAGTGCTTCGCCTCCACGATGAGCGCAAGGAGCTTCGGCAGAGGATAGACGACCTCAATCGGCAGAAGAAAGAAATTGCGGATGCTCGCGATATCGAGGCAGGGAAGCGCATCAAGGAGGAATTGCAAGGACTTGAAGCGCAGCATGCCGAGATTGAAAAGAAGCTCGTCGCATTCCTCCTCAAGATTCCCAACATCCCTTCGCCCGACACGCCGATAGGCGAGGATGAGAGCGCAAATAAGGTCTTGCGTCAGGTGGGAGAGAAGCGTAAGTTCGGGCCGTACTCTCCGAAAGAGCATTTTGAAATAGGCGAGAAGCTCGGGCTCATACGCAGCGAGAAGGCCGCACAGGTTTCCGGCGCCCGCTTCACCTACCTCATGGGTGATATGGCCATGATGCAGTTCGCGCTCCTCAACCTCGCGCTCAAGGTCCTCACTGATGAAGAGATACTGAAAGACATCGCTTCGCGCGCTGGGCTCAAGGTCTCGACCAAGCCGTTCGTCCCCGTGGTTCCGCCATACATGATGCGCTCGGCAGTGATGAACCGCATGGCGCGCCTCGACCCTATAGATGAACGCTACTACTACGAGAAGGACGACCTCGTGCTCATCGGAAGCGCCGAGCACACACTCGGGCCATTGCACATGGATGAAATCGTACCGGAAGAGCAGCTGCCTATCCGTTACGTCGGGTACTCGCCGGCTTTCAGGCGTGAGGCTGGCTCGTATGGCAAAGACACGAAAGGCATCATCCGCGTGCATCAGTTCGATAAGCTTGAGATGGAGAGCTTTACCCGCCCCGAAGACGGGTATGCGGAGCAGGATTTCCTCGTCGCTATTCAGGAACATATGGTGCAGATGCTCGGACTTTGTTATCAGGTGATGGGCATTTCGACAGGTGATATGGGTTTCCCGGATCAGCGCCAAGTAGATATAGAGATATGGATGCCTGGGCAGGGCGTGTATCGCGAGACGCACAGTGCCGACTACACCGGCGGCTTTCAGTCGCGACGCCTCAATGCGAGGGTGAAGCGCGCGGACGGGAGCATAGAGCCCCTCCATATGAACGATGCCACCATGGTCGCCATGGGCCGCACGCTCGCCGCTATAGTCGAAAACTACCAAGAGCCGGATGGCTCCGTCCGTGTGCCTAAAGTCCTACAGCAGTACGTCGGAAAGGATATACTAGGAGCGTAAGTATGAACGCTCCAGATCAGCCAAAGCTTCGCCTCCGTGACCGGCGGAGGCGCCTGATGTGGGTCAAGGTCGCCGCGGGGACCTCTGTCGTGGTCATCTCGCTCGCGCTCATCTTTTATGCTGCGCGGCGTCCTGAAATCACTATCACCGCCATACATGTTTCCGGCACGCATCTCGTGCAGGCTGATGCGGTGAAAGCGATTGCGGAGCAGGGTTTGCAAGGATCGTACGCATACCTTGTGCCGTACGGAAACAGCCTTGTCGCGCCGCTCTCCGCAGTCCACGATGCCATCATGAGATCATTTCCGCCGATCAAGAGTGTCAGCATCTCGCGTAGCGGCCTGCAAGCGCTTGATATACAGGTACAAGAACGCACGCCGGTCGCGCTCTGGTGCCTGCCTGCGCAGGCAGGTGGTACAGATGCGACTGATACGTCAAAGCCTTGCTACCTGATGGACGCCGATGGATATGTTTTTGCACACGCGGCCGCTACCGACGGATACCTCCGGTATTTTGGGCCTCTCTCAGGAAATATCATCGGCAGCACGTACCTCGATAGCGGTTTCGCTTCGCTCGATACGCTCGTTACTGATATAGGAAAATCGATCGGCCACACGCCGCTTTCGGTGACGGTTGATGCGACAAGTAATGATGTCTCCGTTGCCTTTGCTGACGATGGCATACTCCAGTTCGTCCGTACCGCAGAACGCCAGGCTACGCTCGACAACATCGCATCCGTCTTCGCCTCGCAGAGCTTTAGAGACAACAAGCAGTTCGAGTATGCCGACTTCCGCTTCGGCAACAAGGTGTACGTAAAATTCAAGGGACAATAGAATATGGCTTTTGAGTATCAGATACTGAAGACGAGACAAACAAGTGCACCATCCGAATCGAGCGGCTGTCCGCACTGCGGTTCCCTAAATCGTTCGTGGAATGGAATTCTCAGATTGTTCAAGTGTTTAGATTGTAGAAAATCCTATAGTGTATAAAAACATAAATACAAAATCCGCGATGTGGCGGGTTTCGTGTTAGAGTCCCTCCATGAATCGGGGATTCTGGGCCACGCTGCCTAACCCATTTTTTGTGTTGGCGCCGATGGCGGACGTCACTGACGCGGCATTCCGCCGCGTCATCGCCAAGTACGGAAAGCCCCACGCGATGTGGACCGAGTTCGTCTCGGCTGATGGCCTTATCCTCGCTCCGGAAGAAGGTAAAAGGAAACTCCTTGCTGATTTGATGTACTCGGAAACCGAACGACCGATCGTCGCACAGTTCTTCACTTCGCGTCCAGAGATAATGGAGAAGGTTGCGGCATTGGCCGTAGAGCTCGGCTTCGATGGCATCGATATCAACATGGGATGTCCTGATAAAAGCATCGAAAAACAGAAGGCCGGGGCCGCACTCATAAAAGATCCGAAGCGCGCACAGGAGGTCATTGCTGCGGCAAAACGCGGTGCGGGAGATCTGCCTGTCTCGGTTAAGACTCGCATCGGCTACAACAAGGACGAGCTCGATACCTGGCTCCCCGCTCTGCTTGAGACCGGTCTTGCCGCACTCACTATCCACGCGCGCACGAGGAAAGAGATGTCTGCGGTACCGGCACATTGGGATGCCGTCGCACGTGCGGTAATGCTGCGCAACAAGCACGCGCCTGAAACATTTATACTTGGCAACGGCGACGTGAAAGATATTATTGAGGCGCGCACGAGGATTGAAGAAACAGGCTGTGACGGCGTCATGCTTGGCCGCGCCATCTTCGGCAATCCTTGGTTGTTTACGGAAAAGACACCCGAGCTCGCTGACCGATTAAGTGTCATGGTAGAGCACACCAAGCTCTTCGAGGAACTCCTACCGCACAAAAGCTTTGCCATTATGAAGAAGCATTACAAAGCGTATGTGAAAGATTTCGACGGTGCAGCCGAGCTCCGCGCCGAGGTCATGAACGCCAAAAATGCCAGTGAAGTAGCTAGCCTCGTCGATACGTTTTGCCTGCCCCGTAGTGATTTTGCGTAGCAAAATCTAGTGCGGGGTGTTACGTTGTAAATATGGACGAAACATTACGAGGTCTCCATTTCGATGCTGGTGCAGTAAATTTCAATTTCACCGAAGGTTATACGTATACATCAGGAATGCGTGCGCCTATCTATATTGATAACCGGAAGCTCTTTTATTTGCCTTCTACACGAGAAAGAGTCATTGCCAGCCTGAGAGGCTTCATAGAAAAAGAGAAGTTTGATTTTGATGTATTGGCCGGAGTTGCTACGGGCGGTATCGCTCCCGCCGCATTGCTTGCGGCTGCGTTTGACGTGCAGTTTGTCTATGTCCGGGCGAAGTCAAAAGAACATGGGTTGAAAAGGAGGATAGAGGGAGGTGAAGTGAAGGGGAGGAATGTACTGGTCATAGAAGACATGATTACGACCGGCGGAAGCAGTGTTGATGCTGTCCAGGCTCTTCAAGCAGAAGGAGCGATTATAAAAAATTGCCTCTCTATTACTTCTTTCAACTTTCAATCTTCGTGGGGTGCTTTTAAGAATGTCGGAGTCTCTCTTCATCCACTCATGTTCGTCTCCGATATCATAGAGGAAGCTCATAGGAGAGACATCCTCTCGTCAGAAGAGGAAAAGAAAGCGCTTGGGTGGCTCAAGGACCCCTACACTTCGTGGTAACGATGTTAAAGAGCACGGAGGTTGATTTTACTGATTTTTTTGTTATAATTTTTTGATGACTCACGAGCGGGTGCAACATATACACCTCGATCTATCTAGTATAAAAGGGAAGGATATTCTTCTTGTCGCGCGGAGGCTGTGCCCCACGTGTAAATGCCCTTGTACCAAAGGAGGTGAAAATTGCACGTGTACCCTGCCAGGTGGCTGTACCTGTTGCAACTGGGGGACAAAACCGCTTGCATAACCCGGGGCTCTCGTGTACAGTGCGCGAAAATATGCACGCCACTCCGCAGACGCTTCGCATCTACAACAAGAAAGGCACCATTGTTTCTGCTTCAACCCTCCAATTGGAGGGTTGTTTTTTAATAAGTAATACATGCCTATGAACACACAGCCTTGGGATTTAAAGAGCCTCATGCTCGCGGCGATACAAGCGAAAGGCGGGTTCGTAAACTGTCACGCGCATTTTGATAAGGCCTACTACATCACCAAAGAGGGCTTGGATAAATCGATGCTCGATATGGAACAGAAGTGGCTCATGTCGGATGACATCAAGCGCAACTCAACCCAAGAGCAGATAGAAGAGCGCATACGTCGCGGCTTGGATATGCTCGTCGCGCAGGGATGCACCTATACTTGCACCTTCGTCGACGCCTACGAGGCGGTGGGACACAAGGCCATCGACGCGGGAGTAAAAGTAAAAGCAGAGTACAAAGGGAAGATCGATGTGAAGCTCATCACCCAGCCGCTCGGCGGCCTGGTAGATGAGAAGGCGCGAAAGCTCTATGAAGAGATTACCGCGAAGGCCGACATTGCCGGCGGGTTGCCCTCGAAGGACAGGCCGAACGATGACCCAAACTATGATTACCTCTTTTCCATAGCAAAGAATCTCAACAAGCCTGTTCATGTGCACATCGACCAAGAAAACAATCCTGACGAGCGCGACTCTGAAAAGCTGGCGAACGCGGTGAAGAAGCACGGTTACGAGGGACGAACGGTAGCGGTGCACGCCATCTCGACCGCCGCACAACCTAAGGCTTACCGAAGCGAGATATATAAGAAGTTTGCTTCGCTCGGCATCGCCGTCGCGGTCTGCCCCTCTGCTGCGCTCTCGATGCGCCAGCACGACGAGAAGACGAGCAACGTGCACAACTCCATCGCCAACGTCCCCGAGATGCTCGAAGCAGGCGTCCTGGTGGGCTTGGGTGTAGATAACGTCGCCGACTACTATATGCCCTTCGTCGATGGCGACATGTGGATGGAGCTCCGGATGCTGCAGGAGGCATGCCGTTTTTACAGCTTCGAGCCGCTCGTCGCCATCGCAAGCGAGAACGGGAGAAAATTACTCGATTACAAATAAATAATAATCAAAAATCGTATGGCAAAGCTCTGGCAGACCACCTCGACCAAACTACACCCGTTAGTAGAACAGTACACCGTTGGCAACGACTACATCCTCGACATGCGGCTCTTGCCGTACGATATCCAGGCTTCCAAAGCTCACGCTCAAGCGCTGGTGAAAGCGAAGATCATCACCAAGGCGGAGCTGGCGAAGCTGACGAAAGGCCTCAACGATATCCTCGCGCTTCACGCCAAAGGCGAGTTCGTCATCAAGCAGTCCGACGAGGACTGCCACACCGCGATAGAGAACTACCTCGTGGAGAAATACGGCACTTTGGGCAAGAAGATCCACACCGGCCGTTCCCGCAACGACCAGGTGCTTGTCGCGACGCGCCTCTACACGCGCAAGAAGCTCAAGCAGATCAGCCATGAACTCATAACGCTGCAGAAAGTGTTCCTCAAGATGGCGAAGAAATACGAGTTCATCCCCATGCCTGGGTACACGCACACCCGCCGCGCCATGCCCTCCTCGGTAGGCCATTGGGCGGCCGCCTACCTTGAAGAGCTCATCAACGACCACATGATACTTGAGTCGGCATACAGGCTTAATGACCAGAACCCGCTCGGCGCAGCCGCAGGCTTTGGCGTCAACCTCCCGATAGACAGGGAACTGACCACCAAACTCCTCGGCTTTGAACGCCTGCAGGTCAACTCGCTCTACGCCGTCAACAGCCGCGGACCGACGGAAAGCTATATCCTCTCGGTGCTCACGAAGATCACGATGACCCTCGGCCGTTTGGCGAGCGAGATGATCTGGTTCACCACGCCAGAATTCAACTTCTTT
>JAHFMJ010000040.1 GCA_023269035.1 Candidatus Kaiserbacteria bacterium
ACCCATGAGCCGCGGGTCGAGCCCGTGGATGCCCACCTCATACGCTGCTGCCTCAGCCTTCTCCTTCATGACGCGGCTAATCTCGTCTTTAGCCTTCTCCACCGCGTCTTCTATCTTTGCTGGCTGGATGCGTTGGTCGACGATAAGGTTTTCGAGCGCGATGCGTGCGATGTGCCGCCGTACCGGATCGAACGAGGAGAGGGTTATCATCCCCGGCGTGTCGTCGACGATAACATCAACGCCGGTCACCCGTTCGAAGGTGCGTATGTTGCGGCCTTCGCGGCCGATGATCTTGCCTTTGATATCGTCGGAGGGGATAGGGATGTTGGTAGTCAGGACGTCAGCGTGCACCGAGTTGCCCATGCGGTGGATGGCGGTCGTGAGGATCTCCCTGGCCTTGGCCTCCAGCCGCTCCTTGCCGTCGATCTCCAGCTTCTGCACGCGCACCATCATGTCTTCCTCGTGCTCTTTTTCGAGTACAGAAAAGAGTTCCTGTTTCGCCTCCTCTTCAGTCAATTGTGCGACTTCTTGCAACGCTTTCTCACGTGCGACGATAAGCGCGTCTGCACGCTCTTTTATCTTCTTCACCTCTTCTATCTGCGCCTTGATGCGATCGGCTTCTCGGTCGATATCGAGCTGGCGCTTGTCGAGGAAGGCCTCTTTCTGGCCGATACGCTCATCCTTGCCGGCGAGCGCTTCCTCTTTAAGGCGTAATTCTTCACGGAACTCCAATTCAAGGGCAGCGGCCTTCTTCTCGCCCCCTTCGAGTATCTTTTTCGCCTCTTCGCGCGCCTCGAGTAACTTCTGCTTTATCTGGATCTCTGCCGAGCCTTTCTGGCCGAGGGCGACCAAGAGGCGCAACGCATAACCAATGCCGATGCCCAACAGGCCCGCGGCACCGAGTGTGAGGATAATGATAGTTGTAGACATACGTCACGCGATCGCGTGCCGCAGAAAAAAGTGCGCCGAAAAATAGATCAGCAGGATACTCGCAGAAAAATGTCGCTGTGTACTACGTCGATAATCCCTTGCTTCATAGATTCGGTTTTCTCTCGCTGTGGCCCTTAATCGCAAAATCAATCAATTAAAAGGACCCTACTACTGTAGCAGGGTCCTCGGTTTTCCACAAGGCGTTCGAGGTGCCTACCCGCGGGATTTGTAGATGTCGTCGATGATTCCGTACTTCTTGGCTTCGTCCGCCGTCATCCAGTAGTCACGTTCGGCATCCTTCTCCACCTGCTCCACGCTCTTGCCGCTGTTTTTCGCCAATATCTTGTTGAGGTTCTCCTTGGTGCGGAGGATGTGCTTTGCGGCTATCGCGATATCGGTCGCCTGACCCTCGACACCCCCCATGACCTGGTGGATCATCACTTCGCTGTTGGGGAGGGTGAAGCGCTTGCCTTTCTTTCCGGCAGAGAGGATGACCGCGGCGGCGGATGCGGCTATCCCCACGCAAACTGTCGCAATATCGGGTTTCACGTAGTTCATGGTGTCGAGGATTGCCATACCTGCCGAAACCGAGCCGCCAGGGGAGTTGATATAGAGGTAAACGTCCTTTTTAGGATCCTCGGCCTCGAGGAAGAGGAGCTGGGCGATGACGAGGTTAGCGGTGTAGTCGTCGATAGGCCCGCCGAGGAAGACGATGCGCTCTTTGAGGAGGCGCGAATAGATGTCGTACGCGCGCTCGCCGAGGCTCGTCTTTTCGATGACCATTGGGATGACGCCGTTCGCGTGAGTCGGAGTTGTTTTGTGTATCATAGTTCGCTCATGATACCGCGTCATCGGCTTTGGTGCCAAGCTCAGTGCCCGTATTCTCCTCAAGGTCGCGCGTAATCGCCTTTGCGCCAAGGAGCTCCCAGACTTTCTCGCGCATGACGGTTGCTTTGACGTATTGATGGGCCTGCTCGTGTTCGACACCCTGGCTGACGAGCGCGTGGGCGAGGCGATCTTCCTCTTTGGCGTCATACTCGACCTTCTCGGCTCGCGCTACCTCAGCGAAGATTATGTCGAGCGAGACGCGCTTCTCTGCTGGTGCGCTCAGCTCGCCGAGTATCTGCTCCTCGTTCTTGCCTGTACGTTTGAGGTACTCGTTCCACGGGAGCCCTTGGCGCGCAACGTCCTTTTTGGTCGCTTCAAGCAAATTGCGCGCTTCTTCTGTGACGATCACGCGCGGGATGTCACACGCTGCTTTTGCCAATAAGGCTTCCGCAATGGCACCGCGCTTTTTCTGCAGTTCACGCTCCTGCACTGCCCGCTCTGACTCATCTTTAAGGAAAAACTCTATCGCAGTGCTGTTCTCAAATCCCAGTTTTTTTGCTTCCTCATCCGAAAGCGGTCCTGTACCTTCCGATTGGGTCATTGCGCGCGCCTGGGTTCGGAGCGCATCAAGCGCCTCCTCCCGCTCTTTTCCGTCGTCGCTCGGCGGGACTTTGGTGAGTGCTTTTGCCGCAATGTCTTTGAAATTCTCGATGCTGCAGGTCGGGGCGACGACCGCGATGATCTCGAACGGCATATCGACACCCTCCTCCGCCACGCCGAGCGCTGCGGAGACTGGCATGATGGGAAGGACCTCGTGCTCTTTTAGGATGCTTTCCACTTCAGCCTTGAGGGCCGCCTCTGCGCTCTCCTTCCACAGGGCTTTTTCGCCCACGTACTCGCGGACTTTTGGCAGTGGCACTTTTCCTTTGCGGAATCCTGGCAACTCTATTTCACGCGCGATCGCGGCAAGGGTCTTCTCGCTCTCTTTGAGTATTCTCTCTTTCGGTAAGGTGCCGGAGAGCGATACCTCAGCATTTTTTCGCTTATCTTTTTTGATTTGCATCTTGCAATACTACATGAAGTTCATCAAAACAAAAGCCCGTCCTCGGCACGAGGGACGGGCTTTTGCTCCGACAGTCTTTGACTATTGTGGCGCGGTAACGTCGGTATTGATATCGGACGATGCTTTGTCCAGGCCGGTGAGGTCGGTCGCATTGGCGTCTTTCTCGATGTCAG
>JAHFMJ010000030.1 GCA_023269035.1 Candidatus Kaiserbacteria bacterium
CTGGAAGTCCCGTTCACGTTCACGCTCCCGACCTTTGATTGGTTCTTCGCGCCGGTCAGCGCCCTTGCCATACTTGCAGTCATCGCTATGGTCATCAGTATTGCGCTCATGCTTACCGGAGCGTCAATCTCCCGGACAAAGACCTCTCTCGGCCCTTCAGTGCTCTGGTACCTGGCGCTGTACGCTTTCGTCGCTCCGCTCTGGCTTATCCGCTCCGTCTCCGACGTCGCTCTCGGCATCACTCGTTCTTGGCGATAACGCTCTATGTCTCCAACGCTTCGCAACGCACTTCTTGCGCTCGGTATCACTGCCCTCATCTTCGGAACGGGATTTTGGGCAAGCAACGCGGTCAATGATCTCCGGCTCAACGAAATACGCGATATCGAACAGCAGATAGGTATCGACACGCTCTCGCTCGAGACGCAGTTCGACCTCCTCGCTCGCCTCTCCTGCAACGATATCGCCGAAAACAGCGTACTCTCGAGCGAGCTCAACAAGCTCGCTGACCGCCTCAACTATACCGAAGAGCGCCTCGGCTCGAACAATGCCGAGGTCATCAGCCTTAAGCGCCAATACTCGCTTCTTGAGATAAAAGACTATCTGCTCATGCAGCAGGTAGCCGAGAAATGCAACCTCAAACCTGTCTTTGTCCTCTATTTCTACTCTAACGCGGGCGACTGCTCGGGATGCGAGAGCGCAGGCCATGTGCTCACCTACTTGCGCCAGACCTATCCGCAATTGCGTGTCTACTCGTTCGATTACCACCTCGACCTCGGAGCGCTGGAAACGCTGAAGACGCTCAACAAGATAGACGGGCCGCTGCCCGCGTTTGTCATTAACAGCAAAGCGCATTACGGTCTGACTGACTTACAGTCTATCGAAGGCATCCTGCCGCTCGACAAGCTCGCCACCACGACAAAGCAGAAAAATTAGTGGCGAAAGGCGCGCACGCCTGAAAAGACCATCGCAATGCCCGCGCTGTCTGCCGCAACGATAACCTCGGCATCCTTAACCGAGCCTCCCGGCTGGATGACGCCGGCAACGCCGGCGTTCGTAAGCACCTCGAGCGCGTCAGGGAACGGGAAAAACGCATCGGAGGCGGCGATGGCACCCTTCATCTTTTCGCCTGCTTTTGAAACACACAACTCGGCACAGCGCTTCCTATCCTGCTGGCCGGCGCCGCTCCCGATAAGGGTTTCATCTTTTACGGCAACGACCGTGTTCGATTTAGTAGAGCGACACAGTGCCCAGGCAAAAAGCATGTCCTCGAGCTCGGCATCGGTCGGAGCCTTTTTAGTAACGGTTTTCAGCATTTCCTTTTCCACAGCTTTTATATCCGGATCTTCGACGAGCATGCCGCCGCGGATCTTGTGCATATGCTTTGCGCTACTTGGTAGGGGGTCCTTGAGCGCAGGATTGAGCAGTACGCGCAGGTTGGGCTTTTTTGCAAAAACGGTTTTTGCGTCTTCGGTAATGCTCGGCGCAAGGAGTATCTCAAAGAAATTTTGTATCATCCGCTCGGCGAGCGCTCCATTCACTTCCCTGTTGACCGCCATGATGCCGCCGAAGGCGGCAAGCGGGTCGCCCTCGTACCAAGCGGCCTGATACGCATCGGCGATGTCGGTCCGCCGCGCCGCGCCGCAGGGGTTGGTGTGTTTGACGATGACACAGGCAGGTTTTGCCCCACCAAGGTGCGCAAGCGCAAAGAGCGCACCGTCCATATCGAGATAGTTATTATAGGAGAGCTCCTTGCCCTGAAGAACGGCGAATTTTTGAATGGCAAGAGTGTCGTCCGCGCTATCGTCGGTCTCGTAAAACCAGCCTTCCTGGTGCGGATTCTCTCCGTAGCGGAGCTTGGTAGCTTTTCCAAAATTAAAGCTGAATGACATACGTTCTCATTATAACTTGTCACTTCTGAGCCGCCTCTCGGGCTTGAACCGAGGACCTACGGTTTACTTCCGAGCAAGTGAGGGGAAAGAAAGCTCGTTTTCTTTCCCGAACGAGTGCTGGAAGCAAGATTTTACGAAGTAAAAGCTTACAAGTTCTCCCCTCTGAGCCGCCTCTCGGGCTTGAACCGAGGACCTACGGTTTACAAAACCGTTGCTCTACCAACTGAGCTAAGGCGGCTCAGAGGGGAGAACTACGTATACTAACAAACAAAGAACTAAAACCGTTGCTCGTCCCACTTTTGGCCTGCCTACGGCATCGGCCAATTCCGCACAGCGGAATCAGCTGAAATACAAAGCAGTTTGTATTTCAGCCAACTGAGCTAAGGCGGCAGTCAGCCAAGAAAGAAGAATAACACTCAAAACGTAAAATCCATTACTTCTTAAAACCACAAGCCGGACATCTAATCCATTTGACGCCAGGTGGCCATGAACATGTACACCTCGCTTCATCAATCCCAACGGGCTTGAAAAGTCCTTTTTCCATATGACGTACTCTTGCCATAGAGAGATAATATAAAACTAAATAGTAATTCTGTCAAGAAAACCGATTGAGGCTTGATTTGTAACGCTCCGGTTCGTGCGCGCCGAGATAGGTAAACGGGATGCCTAGTTTCTTCAGCTCATCGCCGATGCCCTGCTGGTCATAGCCGAGGAAGACGCGCCCGGGGTCGTGCTCATCAAGGATGTGCCACATTCCTGTTTCGTTATCTCCCGGCACGACCGTGAGTTTTTGATCGAAGTCTTGTATCGCGCGCATGCGCTCTGCAAGCCCCTGTCGAGGATCGTGCCCTTTGAGGGCACGTACCGCATCTTCCTGCGCAACGACAACGATAAGCTCATCGCAGAGCGCGCGTGCCTGCTGCAGGAAATTTTTATGCCCTTCGTGCAACCCGTCGAAAACCCCGAACACCATCCCTTTTTTTGTTTTCATACCTGATTCACGGGCTTACTTCATGAGCGAGGCCTGCCAGGCATGCTCCCCTCCAGTCGCCTGCCCGGTAGCAGGCATTCTGGTTTTCTTGCGTGTTGCCGATCAAGAAATCGCGCATCATCTCCCCAGTCTTCATATAGCACGCTTCCGTATATCGTCCAGGAACAGTCTTACAAAAATCGAACATGCCGAAAAATTTGTCAGGGATGGTAGCGTAACGGTCCACAAAAGAGCCTACGAGACCGCGTATGCACTGCTCGGCGGGACGACCTCCGCCGAGCGCTATGCACGCATCGACCATCGACATCGGATGTGACAAGGACATCCCCGGAATGCCCGGCATTCCTGTCCCGATGTTGTAGTAGCAGTCGTTCTGATACGTTACCGGTACTGATGCACAGAACATTCCTTTTTTAGAAACGCTTCCCTGCACGTGCGCGACCTGAAAGGTATAACATACCTTGGCATATCGTTCGTCTAGAAAGTCGCATGGGTAGAGTGGATCGTCAGCACGTATATATAAAACTTCGTGCGGTGAGAGTTGCGCATTGGGGACGTTTTCCATAAATGCGCCACCATAACAATTGACGCGCTCGTACTCCTGCGCAAAAGTATCACAAAGCTTGAGCGCTTGCGGAAGTTGATTTGCCAAAACAAACATAAGCGCGTGGCCGGTACCGTGAGCACACTGCGCAAACAACGATGGCGAGCTTTCTTGAAGCGTAGCGGGACAGGCGCTCAACACGCCTTTTTCCAAATCCTGAGTCGACGCGGCGTGGTCGAGTTCGTGAGTAAGAAAGTAGCCTTCGACGGCACCGTGGTAAGCCGCGCCGAAGCACGCGAAGTTCGCGTCCTTATAGACGTCGGCAAGGTTGCCCGTGATACGGTACTCTCCCTGTGCTATCTGATG
Organism: Candidatus Kaiserbacteria bacterium; assembly: GCA_023269035.1. Taxonomy (GTDB): domain Bacteria; phylum Patescibacteriota; class Minisyncoccia; order Phycocordibacterales; family Phycocordibacteraceae; genus Phycocordibacter. The sequence continues at coordinate 3,791 of JAHFMJ010000030.1, forward strand.
CATCAGATCGTGGCAATCGAATTGCGCATACTCAAGGGCCGTGGTCATCTCTTTGAAAGAAAACTCTTTCAAGAGCGCATCAGAGAGGTCCTTCAAGCATGTATATTTTTCTTTTGACGACGTTATCGTGCTGCAGGAGGTGAGGCCTGCATTTATTTTTGCTCGTATCGCTTCTACCGGCACATCCCGCACCGGGTAGTGCGTATAGGGCGAGAGTGATGCGATGACCTTTTGTATATCACTCCAAAAGCTCTCAAGAAGCGGGGTTTGGGCGTGTGCCATGCCCGGCAGCACCAAAAGGAGAAAGACGATGATGAAGCGGGCGCGTAACACTCCGACACTATAACCGGTTTTCTACCTCAAGGCAGAAGTAGTGGTACAAATGCATATGTACCTGCTGGATCTCCGGTGTCGACTTAGACGGGACGTCAAACACAATGTCCGAAAGCCCGGCCATGGTGCCGCCACCCTCTCCGGTAAGACCAATGGTGATCATGCCAAGCTCCTTTGCTTTTTCAAATGCCTTGACGACGTTTTTTGAGTTGCCAGAAGTCGAGAGACCAATGAGTACGCCGCCCTTCTCTCCCAGCGCCTCTACTTGGCGGGCAAAAACCATATCGAAGCCGTAATCGTTGCCGAGGGCCGTCAGTATAATTGGGTCAGCGGAGAGCGCGATGCATTTGTAGGCCTTGCGCTCCTTGGCAAAGCGGCCGACCAACTCGCCCGCGATGTGCATGGAATCGGCCGCCGAGCCGCCGTTACCGCACACGAGGAGCGGGTGATTATTTTTCAACGCTCCAACAGTCGCTATAATGGCGGCCTCCATACGCTCTGCCATCTGTGGCGTAGCCGCTTTCTGTAAAAGACCGGCGCCGTTTTTAAGGTATTCCTCAAGAGATGTTGATTGCATATGAGGAGTATACCCTACGCGCGCGTTCTAAGTTTCAGCTGGTTGGTGAGGAGCATGACCCCGAACATCATCGGCACGAGGCCGGCAATCTGCCAGAGCGCAGGGGCTTGGTGCAAGAGTATCCACGCAAAGAGCAGCGTGAGCGGCGGACTGATACTGCTTAACGCGACCCCTTTGGTGACCGAGATGCGATGGATCGCCTCGATCCACATCACTTTGCTTACGGCAAGGATGAGGATGCCGTTGAGCAGCAAGAACGTGAGCGAGGCGCCGACATCGCCGAAGGAGGCACGAACACCGAAAGCATATGCTATCGCAAAAAGAGCTGGAGCCGAGAGGGCGCTGCGCACGAACATGATGCTCTCGCTCGAGGCTATCTCGCGCGCCCGCTGGTGAAACATATTGGCAAGCGGAGGGAAAAACACCGCTATAAGGATGAAGAGGTCACCCGCGTTGATCCCCGAGAAATCCCTCAGGAGCACGATCAACGCGCCGAAGACCATGAGCACCGCTCCGAGGACATGCTCGCGCGGGATCGGCTCCTTCCTGAATATGTTGAAGAAGATGAACGAGGTAAAGACTTCCAACAGGCCGATGATCGCGGCGTTCCCCGGCGTCGTACTCTCGAGGCCTTTGAAGAGAAAACTATAAAAAAACACGCCAATGAAAAGCGCGATGAAGAAGCAGTATTTCCAAAGCCTTATATCTCTCAGCTCTTTCCATCTTCCGCGGAAAGACATGATAAGCGCCAAAAACAGGCCTGCAAAGAACGTGCTCCAGGCGAGCGAGAGCATGCTCGGCAAGGTTTTGTATGAGAGGACAGTGATTATCGGAAAAAGGCTCCACAGGAGCGACCCCGCGTAGATAAAGAGCTCCCCTTTCCGCGTCTCACTGGCTTTCATAACTGTCTTTTACTCGTGAAAGACAGTATACCGTGCCTGACTTTTTTATTGTCCTCCGAAGCCTCTTGTCGTGCTGGCGAATCCGCTCATGCCTGTCTGAATAGACTCTGCGCTGACGCTGCCGTCTTGGTTGCTGCTGCCGACTACCATGACTCGCTCTCCGACAGTCAGATCAGTCGCGGAAGCGGAAACGCTTTTTGTGACCGGGACTGCGGAGGTGTAGAAAACGATCTTCGTACCGCCGTTATTAGGAAGCTGTACCGTAATGCTCTTGTCATCTTTGGAGAGTATCGTCCCGGTGGTGAACCCGCCGCCGGCTCCGCGCGTACCTCCCATGCCGCGTGAAAACTGCCCGCCAAACTGACCTCGTGATGGCGCCTGGCTCTTCTGGTAGGTCATACCGGCGTAGAAGGAGCCGCCGCCGATAACCAATGCGCCTATAACCGCTGCAATAATGATATTTTTATTCATTGTTTTTCTTTAGTGCTTCTTATACGCAGTACGGCCTTGATTTGGTGCATCATTCATACCGGAGAGCATCGATAGGATTGAGGCGCGAGGCGCTCCGAGCCGGATACCAGCCGAAGACGATGCCGATAGCTGCTGAAACCCCGAAAGCCAGGAGTATGGAGAAGAGCGATACGCCGGTCTGCAGCAGGCCGAGCATGGTGATCGAAATCGAGATGCCGACGCCGAGCAGCGTCCCGATGAGGCCACCTATCAACGTCAAGACGACTGCTTCCACGAGAAATTGCGTGCTAATGTCCGCGCGCGTGGCGCCGATTGCTTTGCGCAGCCCTATCTCGCGGGTGCGCTCGGTCACCGTGGTGAGCATCATGTTCATGATGCCGATGCCGCCGACCACGAGCGAAATGCTCGCCACAGCAGCAAGGAGGATAGTGAAGGTCTGAGTGACGGAGGAAACGGTTGAGATGATGTCTTGCTGGTTAAGGATATTGAAATCCGCCTGCGTCGAGTCGGAAATGCGGTGGCGCGCCAGAAGCAAGTCGGTAATGTCCTGCCCGACCTGA
>JAHFMJ010000009.1 GCA_023269035.1 Candidatus Kaiserbacteria bacterium
TGTCAAAAACGATTTTCATTATTCTTCAATCATATCAAGCGTGAGCGTCCCCCACGTAAAATTGTGTGCACCGTGGGCCCGGCCTGTTTCCGGATCAAAGTATTCGCGGAAGCCGTTGCGTTCGAGGAGCGCGAGGTTTGCGCGCAGGATGAAAGCTGCCTCGCCTTTATAGCCGTAGGCACGAAGCCCTTTATAGATAAACCAATGCGGGCCGAACCAGATCGGACCGCGCCAAAAGCCGCCCGGACGGTACGAAGGTTCTTGTTTTGAGGTCGTACGGATGCCGAAGGGGGCCCGGAATGTCTCGGCGTTATTAAAATGACGCTCCATGAGCGCATCAGCTTCCTCTTTTGTGTAGAGATCGGCAAAAAGCGGCGCGAAGTGGGCCCAGGTCGCGACGCGTAGCTGGGTATAGTCATGATCGGACGCCGACCAAAAAACGCCTTCGCTGAGAAGGTATTCGCGCATCGCCGTCTTGATGAGGCCTTCGTTCAAGAGCGCGAAGTGTTCGCCAGCTTTATGTCCGAGGAATGAAGCGATGTGGCCGAGCGCTTGGAGATTGCGGACCAGGATAGCGTTGAAGGGAACATCCTTGACCCAGAAATTTTTACTCATGCAGATCTCGGCGTCAAAACTACAAACGCGGTTTTTCTGGACGAGCTGGTGCCGGAGCAACATGTGGCGCGTGAACGAGACATCGGTGTGCGTGTGCATTGGTCCGTCAAACCGCGGGCTATTGTCCTCGCCAGACTCATCCGGATTGATGATGCCGATAAGATGATGGTCCTGCGGGTCGCGTTTCTCTATCAGATATTTATAAAAAGAAAGGATGCCGGGATATATCTTCTCAAGGAAAACCTTATCAGGCGTGCGACGATGGATCTCCCAGGCGGCATACGCGAGCATTGGCGGCTGAGTTATAGAGCTGGTAGGCGCTCCTCTCCAGGCTATCCGGAACGGCAAGCTGACTTCCTTGCCCCAAAATATGATATGCGGGATCATCCCGTCGGGAAATTGTTGGGCAATGAGCGAGAGAAGCTCGGCTTTTGCTGCTTCCGGCTCAAGCTGGGCGAGCACGATCGCATGAAAGCACGAATCCCAGAGCCACTGGTACGGATAGGTGGAGGGCGACGGCATGGTGTAGGTATGCCCGTCGATAGTACGTCTATTTTTTTCGAGAAGTATGCGTGCTTCCCGTACGAGATCCATCGCTCACAGTATACAACCCTCTACTGAGCCGAGACCCGGAATTGAACCGGGGACCTACTCCTTACCATGGAGTTGCTCTACCAGCTGAGCTATCTCGGCAATTCCGCAATAATAGCTGAAAAACGACATATTGCCAAAGGCTCCTGCTAGAATGCACTGGTGCTGAAGTACTATCCGCAACTCTCGTTCGTCTTACTTTCGTACGTCTTCGTCGGCATACTGTTTGAGTTTCTGGGCCCGAACTTCTTCCACGCGCTCGTCGCGCCGTTCGGCATCGGCGGCATCTTCATCGCCGGGATGATGTACTCCTACAGCCTGACGACGAGCATCGGCGCTTTGCTTCTTCCCGCATTCCTCGCGCAGTCCTCCGTCCCGCTCATCGCGCTTGTCGGAGGCTTCGGCGGAACCTTTGCGGATTTCACGGTCTTTCGATTCATCAAGGGCAACCTGAGAAAAGAAGTGAGGCAGCTCGGCAAGACACGATTCATGAAAGCGTTTGCCCGCCTTCCCTTCATGAATCATCCGTGGTTCCGCGACGTTCTCGGGGTACTCGTCATCATGTCCCCTTTCCCGGATGAGATAGGCGTTGCTATCATGGCGAGCACGCACCTCTCTGAGAACAATTTCAGGATCTTAAGCCTCATCGCTAATACCATCGGCATCTACCTCCTCGTCAGCGCCCTTGCGGTTGTGTATTAGTTCCTAGAGAGGGGCGGAGCCTGTTCCCGGAAGTATCAAGCCTTCGTTGGCGATGGTGACACACGGGGTTCCCGGAACGAGGCATACGCCGGCTCCCGGGGTATATTTGCCAAGCAATTCTGTAGTAAAGGGAATATTCTTACTCAAGCATTGTTGCGTGCCTGGCATGTACGTGAGCAGCACAGGATATGAGGGGGGGAGCGGCTGTATACCCACAAGCCAGGTCCCGCTGCATGCGCAGAAGAATGGATACAGGAGCTTGCCGCCGAAAGGCGTGCCCGGCACGCCGCAGCTTGGGCCGGCAGCACTGCTTGCACTCGAGAGTCCTTGCGAGAGCGCTGCTGCTCCGATGCCGGCCGCTATCCCCCCGGCTGCAGACCCTCCAGAAGAACCTGACGAACCGGAAGAAGCCCCGGTCGTGGGCGTCGTCGTTGATTGTCCACTGAGATTCTGGAAGAAAAGCGCGCGATAATCGCTCAAAGAGCTTGCTTGCGCCTCTATGGCCGCATCAATAATTTGGAGATCCTGAGCGCTGACGCCGTTCTGCCGCGCATAGGTGTCAAGATAATTTTTGAAATAATCCGCGTTGACGCTATTGGGGTTCACTCCCGGAGGCGTCTGCGTATCCGGCGTCAATGCGACAGGAACTGCAAGAGACGAGGGTGTTGTCGGCGCAGAAGAGGGCGAAGCGGCAGCAAGTATTTTTTGCATCGCGGCGCGCGTTTTTGGCCCGACGACACCATATCCGGTGCTCTCTGCCGTACCGGAAGAGACGATGCCGTGCGACGTCTGCCATACCTGTACTGCCTGCTGGGTGACGATATCGAAGGTGCCGGTAACGGGAACAGCAAGGAACCGCTGCAGCACTGAGACCTGACCGCCCGTCGAGGCATCGGTGTCACCAAGCGAGAGTGTCCGTGTCGGCACGCTCAAGGAAGGCACTCCGTAAAGGTCAGCTTGGACAGCAAGGACCGTTGGCTCGTCGACGCCAAAGGTTTTAAGCAGAGAGACGAGTGCTTGGATCTGTGGCGTTGTCAGCGTTGCTGCCTGTACTGGCAGTGCAGAGAAAGAAAGCAATAGAACGAGGGCGAAAGCTAACGAACGTACCATACTCTATATTAGTATACAGCCCCAAGCCATCAGGATGTACTACTAACAAGGTTCGAAACGCATTTCTAAGCCTGCGAGAGTGTATTAAAATGGACACATGACGAAGCTTGACGAAATCGCGCTGACCATCGAGCTAGTCCTCATCAGCATCATCGAGGGCGTGGCACTCACCCGGCTGGGCGAGGACGCCGTGCCGGTCTTTCAGAGCACGGAGGCTTTGCAGTATGTGCCCTACGTGCTTGCGGGCCTGACGATACTACTCGTATTTTGGGCGCAGGCGATTCTCCACACCGTCTCGGTCATACGATGGCCGCTTTACATGGAGCATATGCTGCTCTATTTCATCGCGGCGTTCCTGCAGGTCATCGCCTATAGCAATATTGGAAACGGTACGGCATGGTTTTTCTGGTGGAGCCTCTTCTCGCTCTGCGCGCTCGTCATCTACCTGGTCGACCTGCGTATTATCAAGGAGGTAGTACCGCGCTTCTCGCAACTACAGAGCGGAGAACCCTATATCGCCGAGGTTCTGCGGAGGCACCTGTTCGAGCTTCGGTTCCTGGTGCCCTCTGCGCTCATCTTCAACATTGGCGCTTGTGCATTGATGTTCTTTAATCCCGATCTCTTTACAAACCCGCTCGCGTATGCGACGCTCGGAGGACTCCAGTTCCTCATCTCTCTCGGCGCCTTGGCCGACTGCGCACGTAATTTCAAGGAGCGAAGCGCGATGCTCCCAGCATTATTCAGATAATGCGATTGAGGCTCTCCCCTTCCTCCTCTCACACCAAATGAGTGAGCGAGCGGGCAAAGTCGAGTACCAAAGTGAGTATGTTTATAAAAAAGGTAATGATCAATGTCAAAAATGCTAAAAGGAAACTGAGCACAGTATGGAGAAACGTTAAGACGATATCCATACAAACGTTAGTGTGACTTACGAACGCGTGCTTTCTGCGTAATGGTCGTCGAGGGGCTGCGCTTGTTTTGCGCCTTGGATACAAAGCGACCTGAGACAGCGCTCTTATAGAATTTCCTCATCTTTATCATACGCAAAGTATAACAAATAAGAAACTGCTATTGCTGCGCGGCCAACCGGGCTCGAGGGTCAAGTTGCTAAGCTCGAGGACTCGCTAAGCACTTCCTCCCCGAACTCGCCTCCCGCAAGCGGGATGGCTCCGTTTGTTCGAGCCGGACGCGAGTGAAGCAGTTCACTCGCTTTGGCCCTGCAAATAAAAAGCGCCAGAAGGCGCTTTTGTATGCGCGGCCAACCGGGCTCGAACCGGCAACCTCTCCCGTGACAGGGGAGTGCTCTAACCAATTGAGCTATGGCCGCAGTAACAGGCTGAAGAATAGCGCAAAAATACTTACTTTGAAAGCGCTTCGTTTTTGTATCGGAGACTTGGCTACAACTCTCGGCTCACCTGCGTTCGCCTCGGTCGCAGCCCCGCCTCGTGGTTTTGCGAGACGCAAAACATCACTGCGGCCTGCAAGTCCTCACGCAGTGCGCGCAGGCGCACTGCTCTCCGCACCACTTCGTGGTGTCGGGAGGAGGACTTGCACCTCCGACCTAGGGCTTATGAGTCCCTCGCTCTAACTACCTGAGCTATCCCGACAAGTGAGGAGGAAAGAAGACGCTTGCGTATTCTTTCTCCGAACGCCGTCGGGACAAGCCCTGCTTACCCCGACAAGCTGGGTTTTAATGTAGCATTTCTTCTAACTTTTTGGAAAGCTTCGTCTCTGCTCCTGGGATGTCGTCCGGCTTATCCACGCTGATCCAAAAATCCTGCTCAACGATATGGACGGGCTCTCTGCGCGCAACCTCCATCAAGAGGTCGGGCAGAAGGTACTCTTGACGCTTCTCATTCAATGCCATGGTGGTGTTGAAGATGCGGTTGCCAAGGACATACGTGCCGGTCGAGATCAGGTTCGTAGGCGGGTGTTCGGGGTGCTCGTGCATCTCCTTGATGGTGCCATCCTCGTGGAGCTCGATGACGCCGAAGTGCTCCGGATGCTCATGAGTGCAGACGAGGAGCGCGAAGTCGTATGCGAGCGCCTTCTTGATGGCATCGCCGCCGCTCACGTTGTCGCCCATCAGGGAAACAAAATGCTTCCCCTCAAGGAGAGGGCGAGCTGAAAGAAGTGCCTTTGCTGTGCCCATCGGAGGCATCTCCTGCTCGATGTAAGTGATGGAGCGGCCTTTCCATGAATCTCCAAAATGCGCTCGTATCTTCTCGCCCTTATAACCGACCACGATGACGAGGTCTGTGATCTCTTTCGGAAGGAAGCTGATGGTGTGCTCGAGGATAGGTTTGCCCAAAAGCTCCACCATGGGCTTGGGCCGGTCGAGCGTGAGCGGACGGAGGCGTTTGCCCTCCCCCGCCGCAAGTATGAGCGCGTGCATAAAGAGATATGATACCTACTTTTTCGTACTATTGAAAGTTTCTTCTGCTTGAATGTTTGTCCGCTAAGACGTATACTCTTGCCTACACAGCGGGGTGGAGAAATAGTATCTCGCAAGGCTCATAACCTTGAGGTTCAGGTGCAATTCCTGACCCCGCAACAAGGGTCAGACAAAATCAAACTCTTCGAATACCTGTTCGTAGAGCTTCATGACGCGGAACGCCTCGCGCTGGGTGAGGATGTAGTCCGACGAACGCATGGAGACGAAGTTCCTGATACGGTGGGCTTCCCATGCCTCGGAAATGGTGACGAAAGCGCTCTCCGGCACTTGCTGCATCTGCTCGGCGGTTGATGCGCCTTTGTAACCAAGCGTACCGAGCAACTCGCCAAGCATCACATCTGCATCGAGTATCCCCTCTCGCCAACGCTTGGGGTCGGTAGACATGGCGTTGTCGAGGAGGCTCTGCCAGCGATTACGCAGCGTATGTGCCGCGACGGGCGCCTGAGGAAGCGTGCTGTACGTCGCAAGCTCGCGCATGCGCAAGAGTATCAAGCCTGTCGCGGAGCCTATGATCGAGAGCGCAAGGACTCCGGAAACGGTGTAGGCGATCGCGCTATATATGCCCCAGAGCAAGGAGAGAAAAGCGAGGATAGCCGTGCCGACAGCGCTTCCTCCCTCGACAAGAGAGCTCCACCAGTGTGCAGTCTGATGTGCGGCCGTTACTGCAGTCGTTGTCGTTGCGGTCGTACCGCCTGCGGTTATCTGCGCGTTCACGTCGACAGAAGGGATGCCGAGTTGCGTTTCAGTGCACCTGCCGCCGAATAACGAATAGATGATGCAGTACCAATACTGCAGATTGAGGAACTTGAGATACTGATAATTCATCATACGGTTTCACCCAAAAGGTCGCGGGCGATTGCAAAGAGCGAGCTCTCGGTGCGCTTCGGACTCATGAACTGGATGCCTACAGGGAGCTCGGTACCGTCGCGAAGGACTTTTGCGGAGGGAACAGAAATTGCCGGGATGCCGGTGAGATTTGCTGGCGCGGCAAAGACATCTTCCAGATACATTGAGAGCGGGTCGCTCTTCTCTCCTATCTTGAAGGCAGCCCCAGGGGTCGTCGGCGTCGCAATATACGACACGCTTTCAAATGCTTTGCGAAGATCCTCGGCGATAACCCCGCGGAGTGCCGTTGCGCGCCGATAGTAGGCATCATAGTAACCGGATGAGAGCACGTGAGCGCCGAGGATTATACGGCGCTTTGTCTCGGGACCAAATCCTCGCGCACGCGCCACGTCGTACTCTTCACGCAAGTTCTTGCCCTCATAGGAGAGCCCGTAACGCATGCCATCAAAGCGGGCGAGGTTGGTCGAGACCTCGGCAGGCATCACGATGTAGTAGGCAGCCAAGGCATAGGGAGCCGAAGGAAATGTGATATCGACGATCTCGTAGCCGTTCTTCGAGAGTGCCGCGAGTGACTTTTCAAAACTCTCCTGCACGCGCGGGTCGGCGTCTTTGACGAAGTCGCGCGGCACGCCGATCTTCTTGTTCGCCACTTTTTTCTGCCCATCGGTCGGGAGCGTGGTGCCATCAAGTGCGTCATGCCCGCGGACCGTCTCAAAAATCAGTTCAGTGTCGGCGACATTCCGCGAAAACGAGCCTATCTGATCGAGCGATGAGCCCATCGCGATGAGGCCTGAGCGCGAGACTGCACCGTAGGTCGGCTTAAGGCCCACAAGGCCGCAGAGACTCGCTGGCTGCCGGATCGAGCCGCAGGTCTCGGAGCCAAGCGCAACAGGCGCAAGGTGTGCCGCGACTGCCGCAGCAGAGCCGCCTGACGAGCCGCCGGGGACGCGTGTCAGGTCATGAGGATTCCTAGTGACGCCGAAAGCAGAGTGCTCGGTGGATGAGCCCATCGCAAACTCATCCATGTTGGTACGGCCAAGGAAGAGCGCTCCGGCAGCTTTCAGTTTTGAAATTGCGGTCGCATCGTACGTGGCAACGTGGTTCTCGAGCATCTTCGAGGCTGCTGAAGCGCGCTTCCCTTTTATCAGAATGTTGTCTTTGACCGCTATCGGCACCCCGGTGAGCGTGTGTGCAGCACTCCCCTTCGTTGCAAGGACCGTATCGGCTTCTTTGGCGTGCTCAAGCACATCGTCAAACACTTCGAGATACGCGTTGAGCTTCGGATTCTCCTTGTCGGTGCGCGTAAGGTGCGCGTGTGCGACATCGACTGCTGAAAATGTCTTCGCGCGGTAGCCGTGTGCTATTTCTTTCGCTGAGAGGTCGGTCAACTCCATACTTATCCTAAGATCTTCTTTACCTTCAGGTAGTTCCCATCACGACGAGGTGCCTGTTTCAGGAGTTCTTCGGTATAGACGCCCGTTTCGTGCGGCTCCCCGTCCTCGCGCATCACGTTTTCCAAGTCGAGGTACGGCGAGGACGCGGGCTTCTCCGGAAGTTGCACCTTCTGTACCGTGTCGATATACGCAACGATGGAGTCTATCTCGCCACGGAGCTTTTCCACTTCCTCGTCAGTGAGCGCAAGACGGCCCAAATCCGCCAGTTTTTTGACCTCGTCCGCACTAATCATGGAGCAATAATAGCACTAGGACACTGGTTTTGGTACCGTACGCCGACGAACGAGAAGGAGCGTAATAAGAATACAATTCGCCGCGAGAGCCGCGAGCAAGAAAGTAAGCGTAAGAGAATTATAGTTCTCGAGCGAAAGAACAACAAAAAAACCGTAGAAGAGCCACAAGAGCCAGGAGGACATGCTCTCGCTCCACGGCTCTTGCCATGATTTGCGATACGTTGGTATGTAGCCGAGCATATCTATCAGCGATACCATGACAATAGCAAGGAGTGGCTGATGAAGCTGCCACCACACCCCGATAGCGAGAAACGCGAGGATAAGAACGATTGTGTCGCTTCGTGTAATATTCTTGGTCCCGTATCTGAAAGAGAGGAGAAAAAATAGGAACGTGAGTACCGCTCCAATTGTCTGACTGACAACACCGTAACCGCCATTGCCGTACCACAGCCCCGCGGATGCAGTGCCGGTCGTCAGTGTCCAGATGAGCCAGGTATACACGTGCGGCTGCGTTCTGCCTGAAAGCATACTGGTCAGGTATGGAATATAAGCACTGATAACGATGATAGAAGCAATTGCCGCAAAAAACGCTTTTATATCGATACCGAAAATAAACATGATTTATATCAGGGCTTGGAAATCTTTTTCGGAAAGCATAGGTACTCCTAATTCCTTCGCCCTGTCATACTTGCTCCCCGGATTTTCCCCAGCGAGAACGTAACTGGTCTTTGACGAAACCGATGAGGCAACGCTGCCGCCATGTTTGCGGATGAGCGCCTCGGCGTCGGTACGCGAGAGCGTGGGGAGCGTCCCGGTCACGACGAGCGTTTTTCCGAAGAGGGCACCGGTCTTCTTTTTTTCTCCACGCACTACCGTAAGGTGTTTTAACAACTCACGCAGATGTTTCTTGTTTTCCGCATCACGGAACCATACAGAGACGGAACGGGCGACGATTTCGCCAACGCCGTCGATCCCCATAAGCTCTTCCTCCGAAGAGCCTTCGAGTTTTTCCAACGTGCCGAAATGTGTTGCAAGGTCGCGCGCGGTCTCCTCTCCCACCTGTGGGATGGAGAGCCCGACCAGGAGTCGCTCAAGCGGCACGCGAGAAGATTTTTTTATAGAAACGACCAGCTTCTTGGCAGAAAGCTCGCCAAAGCCTTCGAGTGGCTCCAAATCCCCTTCGGTGAGGGTAAAGATGTCACCAAAGTCTGAAATAAGCCCTTGCTCGAGAAGAAATGTGACGCGCTCCTTTCCAAGCCCCTCGATGTCGAGCGCGCTCTTGCCCGCGAAGTGGCCGAGCGTCCGCGATTGCTGGACGAAAGAGTTTTTGTCAACACAGCGCCATGCCGCCATGCCAGGGACGCGCTCTATGGTGCCACTCCCCCCGCATTCGTCGATACGAGTAGGCCAACGGAACGGCTTGGCATTTTTCGGGCGTAGCTCCTTTACCACGCTCACTACTTCCGGGATGACGTCGCCCGCGCGCTGGATAATCACCGTGTCGCCGATGCGCACATCAAGCCGCTTGATTTGATCCTCGTTGTGGAGCGTGGCGCGCGAGACGATGACCCCCGCGACGTTCACCGGAATAAGATGCGCGACCGGGGTCACGACTCCGGTACGGCCGACCTGGAAGGCTATATCCTCGACTATGGTCGTCACCTGCTCTGCGGGGAACTTGAATGCGGCCGCGAAACGCGGCGCTTTTCCCGTGTAACCCAAGGTCTCCTGATATGTCCTTTCATCTACTTTTATCACTATGCCGTCAATGAGGTAATCCTCTCTCTCACGTTTTGCCTTCCATTCGCCCCAGTAGGCAAGGACGTCCGCGACGCTCTCCACATGCCTGGCATGTTTGTTGACCTTGAAACCGAGCGCGGAGAGATACTCCAGTTCCTCAGCTTGGGTCTGCGGGAGCCGTTCGTTCGCCTGCGCAACATCGTAGATAAATGTATCGAGCTTGCGGGATGCAGCAATCTTCGGATCAAGCTGACGTATAGAACCCGCAGCGGCATTACGCGGATTAGCGAATGCCGGCTCGCCGTTTTTCTCGCGTTCCTTGTTGAGCGCGACAAGCGCCTTTTTGCCGAGCCACACTTCCCCCTCGACCACGCAGTCAATAGAACGGGTGAGCCGGAGCGGCACCGATTCGATAGTACGGATATTGTGGGTCACGTCCTCGCCAATGACGCCATCGCCGCGGGTGGCCGCGGTCGTGAGTATACCCTTCTCATAGGTAAAGACTATCTTGAGACCATCTATTTTCAACTCGCAGGTATAGGTCACTGACGCGCCAGCACCTTTCTTGACACGCCCATCGAACGCAATGAGCTCTTCTTCTGAAAAAATATCATTGAAGGACCATTGTTCTACCGCGTGCCGGACGCGTCTGAACTGCGGCAAGGGCTTTCCTGCTACGCGCTGGGTCGGCGAGTCCGGCGTGATGAGTTCGGGATAGTGCTCCTCTAATGTAGCGAGCTCGTGCTTAAGCGAGTCGAGAGCGGCGGCGGATATCTCTTCCTTGTCCTCAACATGGTAGAGGTATCGATAATGATCTATCGCTTCGCGCAGCTTCAGAGCGCGTTCACGCACGGTTTCCGGGATCCGGCCTGCCATGCCTAGTAGTTTACCCGAATGGCGCGTTCGATGCGACGAGGGTTCGTGGTGACGCAGGTATTGTAGCCGAGCGATTCGACAGTGGTGCGCGTCGGGTTTTCCTGCTTAACCACGGTTGCGTCGACGCAGGGGTTCGTGATAGGGCCATCGACGGAAAACGAGAAGGTGGTGGTGTAGGTTTGAAGTACGGGGTCAAGAACGCGGGTCAGCGTCGAGGACGCGCTTCCGCATGAAATCTGCGTGAGAGGAGACGATGAGGAAAACGCATCATGCTTTGCGTCCCAGTGGAGCACGCACTCGATGCCGGTATCAGCGGCATAAAAGGCGAACTGCGACTCCCGGCCGGAGGACGAGAGCACTACGTTCTTAGCAACGATGTTGTAGATGGCATACCCGAGGGCCAAGAGGACACTCGAAATAAGCACCGCGATGAGGAGCGTGAAGCCGGCGGCCGTACGGGATCGTGCGTGCATCATATCCAGTTAAAGAGGTTCTCCGTAAGTTGGAACGACCGGTTGATACCCGCAGAGACCCAGGAAATGGTGACCTTGGCGATAACCTCGTCGGAAGTGCCGGAGACCCTCGTGAGAGTGACGGTGCGGGTAAAGCCGGATGGCTTGCCTGACGCGGTATTGTAGAGCCCGCCTTCGTCGCTGATGAGGAGCGGAGCGCACGCGCTGCTACAAACAGCGTGCGAGAAGTTGGGGAAATCAACATTGCATGAGGCATCAATACAATTATCGATGCCGGTCAGCCACGAGTTCGCCGGAGTGGCGAGATAGTTTTGGTCGCGCTTGGCGCGGATATACTCTATCCCCTCTTGCGCCAGATAGAACGCGGTGATCTGATCGCGCGCATAGTAGGCCGAGATGAGTGAGCGCGAGGCGATTGCCATGGGTCCCGCCAAAGATATGAGAAGAATCGAGATGGCGACCATCGTCTCGATGAGCGTGAACCCGGAGGTTGTTGTTTGCCTGTTCATGTTCATAGATCAAGGAGCCGTTGTACGACGGAGGACTGCACGGTGAACTCGGTGGTCCCCCCCGGCACTTTTGCGGAACCATGGAGCGTGATGAGTATGCGCGGCTGCGTTCCGTCCCCCGCCGTTGAGCCGATGACGTAAAAGCGTGAGAGCGTCGGATCAATCGTGACTTCCGGTGCGGTCATCGCGACCCAGGCGCCGTTTTTAGCGCCGCTCGCGCATGTCTGGTTTACGCCACTGCAGAGTGAACGCTCTATCTGGGTGCCGTTCAGTCGGTAAACAACTTGATCATTCGGGTCGTTCTTATCGCCGTCGCTCGCTTCAAAGGCAATAAGCACGCCCGGCGTCGGACTGCAGTCGCTCGGAGAAGTGAGGTTGGAGATATCCTCGCTTGAGAGAGCGCAATGGTAATTGCTCCCTACGCGGATGCTGCGCGACATGCTCTCGAGTGCGGCGTTCACGTTGTTCATCACCGAGTTTATAGCCTGCGCGCGCTTGTTGGTCTGTATAAGGGCGAGGAGCGCGCCGACGCCTATCATCATGACGATGGCAAAGATGCTCACGGCAACCATCATCTCTATCAGGGTGAATGCTCGTTTTGTTTTCATATCATTGGCTTACGGAAATCTGACCGGTGGACTGAACAGTGACGGTGCGCGTCTCGCCGCCTGCGGAGGCCACGGTAACCTTTGCGCTCGAGTACGAAGGCGACAGGTCTGACGAGATGTATGCATCGGGGTTCGGGCGCAAGAAAACGATATCAAGACGGGTGATAGGGGTTCCCGAATCAGAACATTCTTCGCTGCCGCTTGAGGTTATGCCGCAGAAACGGGATATATGGTTGCCCTGGCCGAGCGTGTAGAGCTGTACGACAGAGTCGCTATCGGCATTATAGGTTTTGTTCGCGTTCACGTCTGCGAAGAGCGTGTACGAGTTCGCGGAGGAAAAATCCATGCCATAGCCGATCTGGAATTGGTTCGAGAACTGCTTGACCGAGATGCCATAGACCTGCGCCTCGCGGATTGAAAGCCCGATATCGTAGGCAAGCGAGCCGAGCAGGACGGACGAATTGAAGCGGGAATGATTCGCCAATACCACAATGGAAATAAGTGAAAAAATCCCGATGACGACGAGGAGCTCGATGAGTGAAAAGGCGCGTGCTGTTTTCTGTGGTACGGGCATCATAAGAATCTTGCAAGCCACTCTCCTATCGCAAATGGTGAAAGTGGCGTGAAGAGGGCGAGCGCGCTGCCTAATGCGAGGAATGGCGCGAACGGCAACTCGCTCTTCATTGTAAGAGGCTTTGTGCCTTGCCGCCAGCGATTGCGCGGGAGTAAGCGTGAAAAAATAAGGAGCACGAGATAGTAGATCGTCGCCGCCCATATACCCAGCACCATGGCGCTCGCACCACGCACAAGACCGAGCAGGAGACCGATGGGAGCTGCGACATACGCGTCACCTATCCCCATGCCGCGTCCGCGCGTAACGAAATGGACAAATGCAAAGAATCCTCCGAGAGCAACCGCACCAGTAAGCGCATCGAGGAGCGGTGCGGCGCTCAGAAGCGAGAGCGCATCTCCTGCCCGAGCAAAGAGTGCGGCGGCGCCAAGGAGGTACACGAACGGGAGCGGGATGAGCGTATGCCTGATGTCGTATGCGACGAGCGCGACGAGCGTTGCACAAAAGACGAGGAGCGCTATGAAGCTCATGAACGAGAACGGGGAGACCGGCGGATACGCAAAGTACACAAGGGCAAAAAGTGCTCCGGTCGCAAACTCGACGAGCGGGTATTGTACGGCAAGAGCACTACCGCATGAGCGGCACTTCCCGCTCAGAAGAAAAAAGGACAACACCGGAACAAGGTCATACCAATGGATCTGAGCATTGCAGGCGGCACAATGCGAACGGCTTGCGGGCCGTTCGGTAAAGCCGAAGCGTAAGATTGCGACATTGACGAAGCTGCCGACCAAGAGCCCGAGAAGGAAGAAAAACGCGAGGAGGTATGCCTCAAGCATGAAAACAGTATCGCATACAAAAATCCCGCCTGTGGCGGGATTTTTCAAAAGAAAGCCGGAGAAATGCTTAGGGCTTCACGTCGTAGCACGTGCGGCCCGTGCTTGCGGTACCGGCGCAGTTCGTGCCTGCAACATCGGTTCCGGTGAAGTCGTCTGCACTGCCGGTGCACTTAGTGCCTGCCACGGCATCGACGTCAGCGCCAAGCGCAACGTGCGTGGAGGACTCGAGGTCCGCTCCCAGGTGATAGCTGGTGCAGGACGCGCCGCTACCGAGGGCAGAGTATGCGTATGCACCGCCACCGACCGGGTCGGTCGGGATGGTCGCGATGTAGGTCGGAGAAACGCTCGAGAGCGCGGTCGGGTAGGCACCGTTGCTGTCGAAGTAGAGTTCAAGCGCAAGCTGGAGCTGCTTGACATCGGCAACGCGCTTCGCATCACGGGACTTCTGGCGAGCGTCGTTGAGGGAAGCCAAGACGACCGACGAGAGGATGCCGATGATGGCGATGACGACGAGGAGTTCGATGAGGGTGAAGCCTCTCTTGGCTTTTGCCTTAACTGACGTTCCATCTGGCCACGAAGCCTTCTTCATAAGCTCAGCGAGGAAAGCCTTTGCATCGGCCTTGGCACGCGTAAATCCTTCTTTTCCTTTAATAGACATATATGTAATGAATGATGTACTAAAATAACCTTTTGTTAATAAGGACCTTTGACGATTGGTCTCCCCCATTGTAGCGGTATTCGAAGGCAAAAAGGCTTCGAATGTGGATAACCGGTCTTCCTCCGCTTAGATAGCCGAGGAAATGTTGTAGATAGGAATGAGCACGGACGCGAGCAGGACGCCGACACCGAGGCCCAAAACCACTATCATAATGGGCTCAATGAGGTCGACGAGGGTATCCACCGTGTTGGAAACGTCGCGCTGGTAGAACTTGGCAAGCGTCTTGAGGATGGTCCCGAGTTCGCCCGTCTCCTCGCCGACTTTTATCATCGCAATCATGATACCGGGGACTTCCTCCCATTTCGCCATGGCGTCAGAGACGCTACCGCCGCCTTTCACAGCGACAGAGACTTCTTTCAAGATCTCATTGTAGACGCCACTGCCGACGACGTTCGCGGTGATCTCGGTTGCCTGCACAACGGAGATGCCGCTGCCGAGCATCGTCGCGAGGTTGTCAGCGATGCGCGAGAGGTAGAGCTTCTTATAAAGTTCTCCGACATACGGGATGGAAAGCTGGAGACGATCAAATGCGTCTTTCCCGGTCTCGGTCTTCGAATAGCGAAAGAGAAAGAAGCCTCCCACGACGGCAAGGAGGAGCAGGAACACGCCATAGGAGACGAAAAAGTTGCTGATAGCGATGACCACCTGCGTATAAACCGGGATCTTCTGCCCGGCATCTGTGAGGATAGTGCTGATGCGTGGGATGACGAGGGTCATCATGAGGATCATGACGACGAGAAACGTCGAGATGACGAAAGCCGGGTAGATGAGCGCGTTCCTTGCCTTGCTCATCACCTCGTAGTTACGGTCCAGGTAGTCGGCGAGGTAGAGGAAGGTCTCGTCGAGCTTTCCTGATTCTTCGCCCGCTTTCACCATGTTCACGTAAAACGGCCCGAATGCCTTGGGGTGCTTGGCGAGCGCTTTCGATATCGGCGCGCCACCTTGGAGGTCATCAGCAACCTCGGTCAGTATCCTTTGCAGAAGCGGCTTATCGGCCTCCGACGCAAGGAGCCGGAATACGCGTAACGCCGAGACCTGTGCTTCGAACAAGGTCGATATCTGCCGGGACAAAAGGACGATATCGCGGTTCGTCACGTTCTCAAAAAGCGTGATATTGGCCCCGAAGAACGAACCTTTTTCCTCCGGCACCTCTTCAACGGAGGTTACCGAGAGCCCGCGGCTTTGCAATGAAGTGATAGCGACATCGCGCGAGACGGTATCGATAGTTCCCTCTTGCTTCGCCCCATTCTGATCGAGTGCTTGGTATTTGAAGATCATGGATTATATGAGGCGTGCGAAGGTCTTGGGGTTGAGCGAGCGCGCGAGCGCGTTCTCCGGCGTTACCTCCCCCTTCCGCACCAATTCCGCGAGGGAGCGGTTCATGTCAATCATGCCGCTCTCCGTGCCAGTCTCGATGACGGCGTTAA
Organism: Candidatus Kaiserbacteria bacterium; assembly: GCA_023269035.1. Lineage (GTDB taxonomy): Bacteria > Patescibacteriota > Minisyncoccia > Phycocordibacterales > Phycocordibacteraceae > Phycocordibacter. Next base: position 15,765 of record JAHFMJ010000009.1, read on the forward strand.
TCTCGTGTGTACGCTTCTCGCGTATGAGGTTCGCAACTGCCTCGTTGTTGATGAGAAGCTCATAGGCAGGGATGAGGCCACCACTGATGCGCGGCACCAAGCGCTGAGAAAAGATCCCGGCGAGCGATGAGCCCAGCTGGAGCCGGATCTGATCCTGCTGAGCCGCGGGAAACGTGTCGATGATACGGTCGATGGTCTGCGCAGCGTTGTTGGTGTGGAGCGTCGAGAGCACCAGGTGGCCGGTCTCGGCGGCGGTGACTGCCGCCGACATCGTCTCCGGGCCGCGCATCTCGCCGACCATGATGACGTCGATATCTTCGCGGAAGGCGCTCCGCAGCGCGACGTGGAAGCTCTTGGTATCAATACGGACCTCACGCTGGTTGATAACGGAATTTTTCGACTCGAACGTGTACTCGATCGGGTCTTCAATGGTAACGATGTGCTCGGTGCGCGTCTGATTGATACGCTCTACCATCGAGGCGAGCGTGGTGCTCTTCCCTTGGCCGACGGGCCCCACCACGAGGAAAAATCCCTGCTCCATCTGACAGAACGTCTCGAGGATAGGGGGTAAATTAAGCTCGGTGAAGGTCTTGATGTCGTGCGGAATGAGCCTCAGTGCTATGGATACAAAGCCTTGCTGAAAAAAGGCATTGCCACGAAAGCGAACCTTGTCCTTATATTGGTAGGAAAAATCTATTTCCTGTGTCTCAAAGAAATTTGCTTTCTTATCCTCCCTGATCAGCTCGCCGAGGAATCCTTCGATGTCTTTCGCCGAATATTTCGGACGCTTGAGAAGCGGAATGAGCGCTCCCGAGACGCGGATGATCGGATTGCTGTTGGCCGTAAAGTGGAGGTCGGAGGCCCCTTCGGTTATTACTGTCTCTATGAGAGAATCAAGTTCGCTTTTGTATTCCATGGGGGATGTTATTTCTTCTGACCATCCGCTATCGAGAATGCCTGCTGGAGGACCTCGGAGGGGATGGAACTTGCCTTGATGATATATCCGGCAGCTCCGAGGGTCATCGCTTTCTGAACGTCTTCCGGCTGGCCTTGGTTCGTCAGCATGATGACGGTAGCGTTCGGCGCGAGATTTTCTTTTTTCCGTATCTCAAGGAACTCGAACCCGGAGAGAGCTGGCATGATGACGTCAAGCAATATGATATTAGGCTGTGCGCCGCCGCGGAGCTTCTCCAGAGCTGCCTTCGGATCAGAGATCGCTTCGACGGCGCAGCCACACTCAGTGAACTTGAGCGTGTACATATCGAGGAGGAAACGATCGTCGTCGACAATGAGGACAGAGTAAGATTTTTTTGCTTTCGTATCTTTTGTTTCCATATTTATTAAATAGTTTTTTCTTCCGTCTGTGCTTCCGGTTCCGCTTCGGCGTCAGTAACCATGTCGCCACCGAGCGTGTTGACCTCTTCGAACGGAACGACGCCCGAGAGCATCTTTATAATACCATCCTCTTTCATGGTGAACATGCCTTCCTTGCGGGCGACTTTGTAGATCTCCTCTTCCGTCGGGTTTGTCAGGATGGCACGCGCAAGGTCCTTCGAGGTCGGGAACATCTCGAAGACGCCGATACGGCCGCGCGTGCCGTTCGGGCAGGTTGCGGAAGGCGCGATGCCATACACTTGCGCCGCCTTCGGAACGCGTTTCCTGAACTCGGCCGGCAGATCCTTAAACTCGTTATCAATGATGGCTCTGATGCTGCCTTCGACGGGCATTGCGGTGCCGGCGTCCTCGCAACGCTTACGCAAGAGACGCTGAGCCATCGAGAGTATGAGTGTTGGCGCAATGAGGTAGGGGTCGACACCCATGTCGACAAGCCGGGGGACGACCCCGATAGCGTTGTTAGTGTGGAGCGTCGAGAGCACCAGGTGGCCGGTGAGCGCCGCCTGTATCGCGAGTTGCGCCGTTTCCTTATCGCGTATTTCGCCGACCATGATGATGTCCGGGTCTTGACGGAGGATGGAACGGAGTCCTGAGGCAAAGGTGTACCCGATCTCAGGCTTCACTTGGGATTGCGAGACGCCTTCAACATCATACTCGACCGGGTCCTCCAGCGAGACGACGTTGAGACCTTCGCGGTCGAGCTCTTGGAGCATCGCGTAGAGCGTAGTCGATTTTCCGCTACCGGTCGGGCCGGAGATGATAATGATGCCGTACGGACGGCGTATGGCAGTCCGGAGCATATCGATGTTCTCTTTTGAAAGGCCCAGGCTCTCAAGCGTGAGCACCTCGTGACGCCGGTCAAGGATACGCATCACGACCTTCTCGCCGTGGTACGTCGGGAACGTCGAGACGCGGAAGTCGATGCGCCGCGTATCGATGGTTGCCGAGAAGCGTCCGTCCTGCGGCTTCCTGCGCTCATCAAGCTTCAGCGATGCGAGCACCTTGATGCGCGCCACGACCGCGCGCTCCACGTTCTTTGGCAGCCGAAGGCTGGTATAGAGGACACCGTCAACGCGAAAGCGGACCTTGAGCTCATCGCGTGTCGGTTCGATGTGGATGTCGGATGCCTTGCCGTCGACAGCGTAACGGAGGATGGTCGCGACGATCTTCGTGACGGGAGCATCCTCCTTTATCACTCCTGGAGCTTGGACAGCTCCAGCGGCGCCGGCCTCTACAGGCTTTGCGGCAAGCGTTTCTTCGAGTGATTGGCTCGACTCTTCGGTTATTGTCGTCTGGAGATCATTGAGCGCCTTCCCTACCTCCCCGGTCAGGCCCTTGTACATGCCAATGACACGGTCGAAGTCCTCATCCGATATCAGGAAAAGCTTGTACGGAAGATTGGTCTGCGTCGCGATGAAGTTGAGCGCCTCATTCGCTTCGAGGTTGTCCGGGTCGGTGGTGCCGACTTCGAGGACGCCGCCGCTGACCGAAAGGGGGACAAAACGGTAATGACGCGCCGACTCTTCGGGAACGTACCGAAGCACTTCATAAGGCACGGCTGCGCTCTCTCCCATGGTCTTGGTGGGTACCTGATAGTACTCGCCTCGGGCGTTGAGTATATCTCCTGCTGAAACGCCCCGCTCAAGAAGTGCGCGCTCCAGGGTCTTTTCACCGGAAGCTATTTCTTCCTTTATGGTCGCGAGCTGCCCCTGATTCACCAGGCCTTTTTCAGAGAGGAGCGAAAGGACATCCATAATCACTGGCTACTTTTTCGGAGGCGGAGGGGTCGAGGCGGTGCCAAGAGGGGCAAAAGGGTTTGTTCGTCCTGTCGCCTCGGGCACCAGCTCCTGGCTGAAATCCTGCAGGCTCTTGAAGGTGATATTCGAAAAGAAAGAATCGTCGAGCTTGATGGCCTTGAGCTGGAGGAGGAGCGTGATGAGGTCTTGATCCACGTTCTCGTCCTTGCTTGGGGCGCTCTGCGAGAGCGCGGCATCTTGCTTACCAGTAAAGAAGAATGAATACACAGCGAACGCGGCGATTATGATGATGGCGATTATGATGATGTTCTTGAGGTTTTTCATGTTACGGCTTAAGCCAGTAGGTCTTGACGTTCAACGTGTAATCGTAAAAGCCTGTAGGGTTCGCTGCGAAGGAAAGTCCCACGACATCGACGAGACGCAAGGAGCGTTCGAGGTCGGCAAGGTATGAACGGAAGGTGTCGTATGAACCGGATACCGAGAACGAGAGGATGACCGATTCGTAGGCCTGCTCGTCCGGTCCGATCTGCCCGCGCGCGGCAAGCGCCGGGTCTGACTTGATGGTAACGCTCTTCACGTGCATGCCGTAGCGGCTCGCCATGGCGTCGAGGTCGAGGATGAGACGGACGTTGTCAACATGGTCAGGAATCAGCTTTTCGAGCCGGGTAATGTCGTTCGGCGCGAATGTATTGTAACGAGCGAGCAGCTGGTCACGCACCGCTTGGAGCTCTTTCGAGCGCGTGAGCGCCTGGTCGAATGCGCTTTCTTCCGCACGCACCGTTTGCAGGGCCTTATACGTCGGGTCAATATACCCGAAGAAGAGCGCAAGGGCTGTCAGTATGCAGATGACGGGGACGAGGAATTTCATGGTGTTGTTGGAGGCGTGCTACTCGCTGGCATGACCGGCGCTGCTGCCGTGGCACCGGTGTATTTCATGCGGCCAGCGTCGATGACCCCGAGGAAATCAAAATCGATCGTCCCTTGAGGGTTGATGTTGACGTTGGAGAAGATAGGCTCGGTGATGATAGGGCTCTTGCTGAACGCATCGGACTGGAGCGCCACCGCATTAAAGCTCGATGCCTGCCCTTTCATCGAGAGGACCACGCGGTTCGTGCCGATAACTTCATATTTGAAATCGCTGAAGCGGACCGACGCGAGCGTACGCGCTTCAAGGTCGTTAAACAGGTTCGAGAGTGCCGGGTGCTGCGCGAGGAGGGTCTTGCCCGAGTCTATGCGGCTGTCGAGGCGTGAAAGCTGCTTTATGGTCTCTGGTTCGAACGCTGCACGCGAGCGCTCCAGAGACTGCTTCTTGCTCGCGATGCTCTGGATCGTGTACTGCTGAATGAGGAACACGCCTCCTGAGGCCAGGATGGCAATAAGAAGAAGCCCGATGGCGATGACATTGACCAGCGCGATAGGGCGCGACCGTGTTTCGCGGGTATGCTCTACTTGGAGCGAGGCCTTGGGGATGAACGACGTGGTGACACGCTCAGGCATGCAAAAAGTGTAGCACTAAAAAAGCATGTGGCCCCAAGCCAAGAGCGCGACGTGTGGAGAGCCTGATATGAAATGCTATTTCTGAAGTCCGCGTAACGCGAGACCGACTGCGGAGGCGAAGGACGGTCCGGCGCTCTTGAGCACGTCAGCGATAAATGCAGGCGCGGCGACTTTGTCGAAAGGCGATGCAACCATGATAGGCGCGTCAAAATAACGCGAAGCGACCTCTTTCAACCCCTTCAGCTCCGCGCCGCCGCCGAGGAGCACCACGCGCGCGATCGACTTCCCCTCTTTGCGCTGGTAGGTGAGGAATATCCGGCGCGCTTCGGCGAACATGAAATCGAGCGCTGCCGTCCCTACCTCGCTCCCGGCGAGGCCTTTGTCGCGCTTCATAACTTCCGCCTCGGTGAACGTCAGCCCGGATGACTTGGCGAGGGCGAGCGTCAGATCTTGACCGCCTCTCGCGACCGTATGCGAAACATCGATGATGCCGAACTCGATGACGTATATCCTCGTCCCCGACGCTCCCATGTCGATGACCATCGTCGGAGCCGTACCATGCTCGTACGCCGCGCGCGTCATGGAGAACGGCTCCACCTCGAAGAATGACGGCGTGAGGCTTGCGGTCTTCGCAGCGGTCTCGAACTTAGCGAGCGCCTGGTTGTGGATGGCGACCAACAGCACGTCGGTCGAGTTGGGCTTGCGCACCTGCCCTTGCGCCGCGAGGAACTCGGCTTCTTCCTCGGGTATGACGAACCAGTCGAGCGCGACCTCCGCAACGGGAACGGGGATGTACTTGCGCGCTTCGATCGGGATCATGCTCGCGAGGTCGTTCGGGTCCTTGGTCGGCAACGTGATGACATTGATGAGGCTGGCGGAGAGCGGGACCGCGATGCCGCCAGCCTTCGCAGTAACGTTCGCCTCCTTTATAAGGTCGACAAGGGCTTCGCCTATCTTCTCTGCTGTCGGGTTGACCGCCTGCCCAACTTCCGCGCTCGCGTAGGGACCGAGCGCTATCTCGCCGTATGTTTCGAGGACCGCCGTACCGCGGACGCGCTTTGCTTGGACTATCTTTATGGACGAGGTGCCGATATCGACACCGATAACGCTATCGCCGTCTTTCTCGGCAAAGGCGTTTTGTACTTTCGAAAAGATACCGGAGAGCGCATCGAATGAGAGCCTCATGAAGGATATACTAGTGTAACATGTGGCGACAATTCATCTCGAATATTATCGACGCCATTTTACCGCTCTCGAGTGAGGCGGCCATAGCGCGCTCACTCTCGGAGGAAACGCTTGGAAAGCTGCTTAACCCCGTGACCCACGCTCGCGAACCGTGGATCACCGCGCTCTTCTCCTACTACAACCCCAAGGTACGGGCCCTCATCCGCGCCATTAAGTACCGCGGAGAGAAGGCGCCGCTGCCGGCGCTCGGCGCAGTCGTCGCAGAAGAGATCATGCCGCTGCTTGAAGAAAAACGCCTCTATGGAGGATGGGGCGACATCCTCATGGCGCCCGTGCCGAGTTCTGCGGAGCGCCTCCGCACGCGCGGGTATAACCAGGCCGATCGTATCGCGCTTGCGATACTGCCCCACCTAAGGACTGCAGTGACCTACGCACCCGACATCCTTGGCCGAGAAAATCGCGAGAGCCAGGTGAATATCCCCAAAGAGCGGCGGCACAAAAATATCCAAGGAGCGTTCTTTGCCCTGCGACCAGAGAAAATCCGCGGTGCGTGCATCCTCCTTATAGACGACGTCGTCGAGAGCGGCACGACGCTCAAAGACGCCAAGCGTGCGCTCATGGCGGCGGGTGCGACCGACGTCATGGCCGTCGCTATCGCTCACTGAGGTTTCAAATACCTTTTTCCCTTTAGCTTCTCGGGCAATAAGTCCTCTTTGGTGTACTTTTCGTACCCTTCGCCGTACTTCATATCTTTCATCATCTTCGTCACCGGGTTACGGATTTTGAGCGGAATGGGGAGGTTACCGAATTTTTTCACATCAGCGAGCGCCTCTTCTATCGCGTTGTATGCACTCTTGTCTTTCTTCGCCAGGCACAGATACGCGACGCCATGGGCGAGGTTGATGCGCGCCTCGGGCATACCTATTTCTTGTACCGCCTGGAAGACCTCGTTCGCCACCACGAGCGCGGTTGGCTGGGCGAGGCCCACATCTTCGCTCGCAAATATCACCATCCTCCGCGCGATAAAAAGAGGGTCTTCGCCAGCGTCCAGCATCCGCGCCAGGTAGTAGATGGCGGCGTCGGGTTGGCTTGCACGCATGCTTTTTATGAAAGCACTAATGGTGTTGTAGTGTTCCTCTCCCTTCTTGTCATACCGTAAGGTCTTGCTCTGAAGGGCTTCTTTGAGCGTCTCGACTGTTACGTTTTTGTAGAGTTCCTGCGTGTTGTCGAGGAGGGTCAGCGCCGCACGGGCGTCGCCGTTCGCTGCCGCGACGAGCCATTCACGCGCGTCCTTCGGCATTTTTATTTTCGCCCGAGCGATAATCTCTTCCATCTCGATGTCAGAGAGCTCGGCAAGCGTAAAGACACGGCACCGCGAGAGGAGCGCTGCAATAACCTCGAAGCTCGGATTCTCCGTCGTCGCGCCGATGAGGGTGAGCTCGCCACGTTCGACGAAGGGCAGAAGATAATCTTGTTGTGCCTTGTTAAAGCGGTGTATCTCGTCGAGGAACAGTATCTTCGATTTTCCTTCCGCGTCATCGGCAAGTATCTTTCTGATGTCGTCTTTGCCTGCAGAGACTGCCGAGAGTTCGTAGAACTTTGCATGTAATGCGTTCGCGTAGATGCGCGCGAGCGTCGTCTTCCCCACTCCCGGGGGTCCCCAGAGGATGAAGGAGAAGAGATGCTTCTTTTCGATGGCGCCCGCAAGCGGTTTGCCTTTCCCCGTCAGATGGGACTGACCGATGAACTCATCCAGGTGTATCGGCCGCAACCGAACGGCAAGGGGTTCCATACGTCCATAATACTCTCTTAGGAAAAAGACGCAGAGAGGAAACGTGGGTCCTTTCTTAGAACTCGTTGAAGTTCGGCGCGACCTTGATGGTGACCGAGGTCGAGACGTTTGCCTTGTCTTTGAGTGCCTGGCAGACCAGCGTGAATGTGGTCTCGTTCTGTATCGGCGAGGTCTTCTGAGAGCCGGCATTGCCGGAGAGCGCA
>JAHFMJ010000010.1 GCA_023269035.1 Candidatus Kaiserbacteria bacterium
CTTGTACGAAAAGAGGCTAATGTCGGGATGGTGGCCCTCCTCTTCGGCAATCGTTCCTACTGTATTGACGAACGACAGTGCTTCTTTGAAATCTCTGAAGGTAAACTCCCTGAAAATGGAGAGCTCGTCGTCCGCTACGTTCCACCCAATCACCTGGGGCTGGTATTCGGCGATCTGGGCACGTGTGAGGGGTGGTATGCCCCCTTCGCAGGCTACGCATTTCTTTTGCGAAAGGTACATCATGATTTTCTCTCAAGCGTCATCGCGATGACGTGATCGAGAAATTCAGGAAAAGAGACTCCAGCCGCCGCAAGCGACTTGGGAAGAAGGGATTCTTTCGTCAAGCCGACGCCGGCCGCGCTGTTCGTCTCAAGAAAGTATACACCGCGGGGCGATACGATGAAATCGCTTCGCGAGTAGTGGCGCAAGCCGAGCACTTCATGCGCGAGGCGCGCGAGGCGTTCAAGCTCTTTTGTCTCTTCCCTGCTGAAGTTACCCGGGACCCGCTCGATGGTCTCGCCGTTGTATTTCACCTCACGATCAAAAAAAGCTGCTTTGGGCGGCGGGATAATCTCAACCGGGAGAGCGTTGTACAGTTTCTTTCCGCGCAGGCCTTCTACCACGCCTGCGGTCGCTTCCTTCCCCTTGATATATTCCTCGACAAGTACTTGGGACGAGTGTTCAAAGGCTTTTTTAACTCCTTCCCAAAATTCCGGGAACGTCTTTGCAAGCGTCATGCCCATTGAGGAGCCGGATGATGCAGGCTTGACGATAACGGGAGGAGAAAACGCGCGGAATGCCTCGCGCGCTTCCCTCTCAAGGTCGGGAGAGACTTTGAGTACTTTATGCCGGGGCATGGTAACTCCATGTTGAGCCAATATCTCTTTCGTGAGCGGCTTGTTGAAGGAGAGCCCGGAGGCATACGCGCCCGCGCCCGTGTAGGGGATGCCGATCCTGTCGAGTATCCGCTGAACCGTTCCGTCTTCCCCATACTGCCCGTGGACTTTATTAAAAACGACATCGATATCAGCAAGCGCACGCTCAGGCGACATCGGTACGCCCCGGACATGCCAGGTTCCTTCCCTGTCTATAAATATATCGACTGGCCTATACAGCTCTCGTTGCAGGTTCTCTAAAATGTTCGCGCCGGAGAGGAGCGAGATATCATGTTCGCTCGTGGGGCCGCCGCGCAAGACGCCAACGCGAATAGGACTCATAAAAAGAGTATACCAGAGGGCTGTGGGAAGGGTTGCCCTAGAACTCCTGGAACTTCGGCGTCACTTTCATGATGAGGGTCGTTGCCGCTGGGAGGTTGTTGAGGTCGGTGCATGCAAGCGTGTATCTGGTCTCGTTCGTGAGCTTGGCGGTCGTCTTTGTGCCGGAAGAACCGGAGAGCGACCATGAATCGCCGTTGTCTCCTCGCAAGGTGCAGGTAGTGGCTTTCGTATTGGTCACCGACCAGTTCAGTGTCGCGGTCGTGTTGTATGAGACAGGATTCTTTGATGCAGTCAGGGTCAGTGCAGCATCCGGAGCAGCGCCTTCAGTCCCTCCTACCGACGAGCAAGCAGGGTCTGCGGGATAGTCAGTGAGGCCGTTGCTGTTGTTATCGATGCCATCGCCGCACGTACCGATAGTGACGGTTTGGCTGGCGTTCGCAGAGCCGCCGGTGCCGGTGCACGTAACGGTGTAGGTCGTGCTCGACGAGGGAGAGACGCTGACCGAGCCTGATGTCTCACTGCCCGTGGAGAAATTGGTCCCCGTACAGGAGGTGGCGTTGGTTGAGGACCACGTAAGCGTAGAAGAAGAGCCGATAGCGATTGAGCTTGGGCTTGCGGAAAGCGAAGCGGTGGGGAGAGCATGTTCTACGGTGTCACCGGCTGAAGAGCATCCGGGATCGGCGGGATAGTCAGTGAGGCCGTTGCCGTCGTTATCGATGCCGTCAGCACACTGGATGCCGGAGGTAACGACGACCGTAGACCAGTCGCTGCAATTATTGTCTTCGTTCGACTCAAAGATCGTCCCGGCCCACGAGGTGTTATCGTCCGCGCAGGCACGCACGGAATAATTGCCAGGAGTCGAAAATGTGTACGTGGCAGTGAAGACGGCATCGGAGCCTGCCGCTACAGACGTGATGGATGATGCGGCAATGAGCGGACCGCTATCGATCTGGAAGATATTCTGAAAAGTGCCGGCGGGGCTTGCGCCGATATTGTTCGCCCTTCCTCGCAGAGTCGTCGGCGTACCCGCAGAGGTTGTCATGATAGTTGGCGGAGTCTGATATTGATATTCATACTGGTATTGGTACTGATACTGATACGAATACTGCGCTTGATACTGGTACTGATACTGATACGAATACTGCGCTTGATACTGGTACTGATATTCATATTGGTAGAAATAATATGAATACGCATTCGATACTGCCGGGTACAGCTCATACCCGCCAATCACGAGGGTTGAGGCGAGTAGCGCGATATTAATTGCTGTTTTAAAAGACGGTAGTTTCATACTCTTCTATGGACCAAGCATAGTCGCCGTAAGGTCAACAGGAGGGCTGACCGAGAGAGTGGCTGAAACCGTCACTGGTGCTGCATTGGTGCACGTCACTGACGTGAGTGTTGTTCCTCCGCAACTACTGCTACAGTTGCTGTCACATCTCCAATTAGACCAGTCATCGGCACTTCCGTTGCATACCCTGCCGCCACCCCCTCCGGCGGCGTAGCTCGAGGCAGAGGCATATCCGCGCTGGTGACAGAGCACGTCCGCGTCCGTCGCACCTGCACCAGCAAGGCCCCAACATCTCCCCCACCCCCAACCGTTGTCCGTAGCATACCCATAACAAGACGCGCCGATACCAAATGTTTCATAACGATTACAACTGTAACTGTACGTGGTGGTGTTTGCGGGTGAGACAGAAGCCGAACCGGAAGGTTCCTCGACAGTTACCGGATCAACGTAGTAAGGATATTCCCAACAGCCAAAATCCCAACAGTCCCATCCGGTGGTCCAATAGCCAGGAATCGTATAGGTGTTATCGAATCCGCTTGCAGTGCACTGATTCAAATTAGAATTCGGACCCGAGTCCCAATAGAGCGTCGAGGATTGCCCGCTAAAAATGCTCGCCGGGTCCACCAAGATCGATGGAGCAGGGAGCGAGGCGTATGCCACATGAGCAAACGCACCAAAAAAGATAAGAAGGGAGGCGAGGAGAAGAGAACGCACAATGGTTAAAGGGGGCATGTATTTTATGAAGAAGGCTGCACAACAGTAAAGTGCGCCTCGGGTCGGACAATCGGGTTGCTTTCCGTGGGTACACGATAGAGGTACATCGCATTATCAGGCGTCAGGGTGACGAGGAATGTATTGTCTATGAATGCCGCGTCAGTGTAAGAAGCGTTCGGCAAGATGCCCCGAAACTGATAGCGGAGAGGATGTGCAGCGTCAGTAGCGTAAAAAGCAATCGTGTGCTTTGCGGGGTCAGCGAAAACGACCACTGAGCCATCCTTACTGATAGTGCTCCCTTGCGCGTCAGCAGCAGCATGCGGAACCAAGGTCTCGCGTTTGCCGGATGTCAGCATGATGCGCACGAGGCCTTCCGGGGCGAGCGCGATGACCGAGCCATCCGTAAGGAAACGGGCCGCGCGTCCGCTGCCGAGCTCGCGGGGCGATTCTTTCTTTTTGAGATCAAAGGCGAACAGCGCATGCGCAGCCTGTGTATCTTCGTTACTCGGCTCATTCCTCACCTCTACCTGCTTGCCATTGATGGCAAGGGTCGTGCTGGTCGCGTGTACTGCCGCCGGGACGATCTGCGAGAACACGACGATGTCTCCTTGCGCCGCAAGGTCCGCTTTCTCGGCAACGCCGGCGGAGAGCGACGTGAAGGAGTTATCTCCCCCCACGGTCCCGAGGGAAATGCCGGGCACTCCGGAAGCGCGCGCTAGGACAATCAGCTCTCCTGAAATGATGGAGGGTACCGCTTCAAGGATAGCGAGCGTGCCGTTGTTCAAACTACCAATAGAAGACAGGAACGTTATGCGGTCGCGAGAAGAAAATTCATACCATGCCGGAGAGCCGGTGCTCGTAAATTCGACCCTTGTGCCGTGCGTAGGAACAAGAGTGGCGGAACGGTTCAGCAAATAGAGTTCTGTGGCGATAAGAACGCCGAGGACGCAAGCGATACTCAAGAGTATCTTCAGAGCGCGGGATGCGGAACCTTGTGTTGGGGAATGCACTGTGTCGCTATGGATGTCGCCAATATAGGCGACGATTAGGTTTGCAAAACTAGATAAGAACTTCACTCATAGTAGCGTTTGAGGCGAAAATAGCTAACAAGTTCTTGTGGATACTTTGATAGGCGTTTCAAGCGCATGAGTCTTCGATTGGATAGAGGCCTATCTGCCGGTAAAGCGCGAGGTTTTTTCCTGTCCAACCGGCCGCTTGGTATCGAAGAACGGGAATATCCTGCGGACTATCTTCAGCGCTTCCTTGAGCTGGCCACCATGGGGGAATGGTTGCCCTAGAACTCCTGGAATTTTGGTGTGATCTTCACTGTCACTGGCGCAGAAGACACGCTACTGCCATTGAGATCGGTACACGAGAGCGTGAATGTTGCCTCGGTGGAGAGTGCACTAGTTGTCCTCGTCCCTGAAGAGCCGGAGAGTGGGAATGAGTTGCCATTAGTACCGGTGATGCGGCAAGAGTCAGCCGTGATGTTTGTGGCGCTCCAGGAGAGCGAGGCGGGAGTATTGGGTTGAACGGTTGGCTTTAATGCGGAGAGCGAAAGATTGCCAGGAGGATTGACAGTCACGGTGATGCTCGGGTTCGTAGAACCTCCGGTTCCGGAGCACGAGAGCGAATACGTGGTCGAGGAGGATGGCGAGACGATGGTCGGTCCCCCGCTGGTTGCACCACCCGTTGAAAAGTTAGTCCCGGTGCAGGAGGTTGCATTTGAACAACTCCAAGAAAGCGAAGAAGAGTGTCCGGTGGTGATTGACGTGGGGCTGGCTGAGAATGAGCATGAGGGGATAGGATATTCGACATTGTCAGTGGGACTAGAGCACCCCGGGTCTGTTGGATAGTCGATTTTGCCGTTGCCATCATTGTCGATACCGTCAGAACATTGGTATTGCGAGATAACCGTAACGGCAGTCCACGCACTACAATTATTCCCCTCATTGCTCTCTGCGACATAGCCGTTCCAGAGAGGGGGAAGGTCGGCGCAGGCACGCACGTACTGGGTGCCCGGGGATGTGAAGGTGTACGAGGGAAAGCTTGCCGGTTCTGAGCTGTATGCGTTAAGGGGAGCCGTCCATGCTTCGCCAATAGCAGTGCCGTTGGAACCATCGGCGTTGGGAGAGACGAACAGCCAGTTATCAAAATACCCGTAGATGGTGTTCCCTACGGCGTTATTGCTGCCTAGATTGCTGATGGTTGCAGTGAGGCTGACGGGCACGTTAACAGTAGCAGTGGTAGGCGTTGGAGCGCCCGCGGTGAGATCGGGCCCAGCAACGACGTTTACATATGTAGAAACCGTAGGATAATTATAAAAATCATAACAAAAAAAACTTACGCAGCCGCCGTCATGCTGGACTACCATCGCAGTCCAATAGCCGCTTTGCGTCGGATAGACGGTCACTTGTTCTGTGGGAAAGGCCATCGGTAGGGGCACATGATAGGATGCGCCGGTCCACCCTGGAGTGGATCCGATGGATGTGATGACGTACGTGCCGCTTGTTGGCTGAGATGGCATATATCCAGTACTTGGGTACGGACCGCCATAGTAGATAGGGATGCCTGTCGGGTTTGGACCGTAATAATATGAATTGCCGACACTTGCCCAACAACCCAGCCAGCCTGTTGAAGAAATGGTTAGCGTGACCGGTTGTCCGGGCGTAACCGTTGAAGGCGAAGCGGTGATTGAGACTGAGCCTGGACCGCTGAGGCTGTACCCGTAACATGAAAGGTCAGTAGTCTCGGCGTATGCTGTTCCCCCAGAAATGAAGAAAAACGAGAGCGTGATAAGGAATGCGAACGAGTATTTCATATCTAGTATGCTTACTTGAATGGGAGCCAGCCCAGTATATGGGCATACGGCGGAATAGGATATACATGCGATGCGATCGGCGTTATCGTGCTGTTCCCATTCATTGAGAGGAGGCTGTAGGTATGAAGCACCACACTCGTGTTTTCAACAGGCTCCAGGAGCATCATGCGCGAAAGGGCGAACGCGGCTTCGGAAGCTGCAACAGGCACGGAACCCGCAAAGGAAAGGCGCTTCCCCGTCCAGTCAATTGAAGCAACGGACACTTGACTGCTTTGTCCGCCAAAGATTGCCATATATGCCCCGCCAGGAGCAACGACAACGTGCGTATCTTCGGAGATGAGAGGTACCTGGCTAGGCATTTGGATCTGCTGCAGATCGCCTGAGGCGACAGTAATGATGATCAGGCCTCCTTCCTGCAAAGCAAGGAGCATGCTGCCATCTGGAGAGAATGCGAGCGGAATGGCATTCTTGGCTACCCTGCGCGCCTCATGCGTTCCGACAAAAGAAAGATAGGAATCCTGAGGAATCAGATATACGTCGGCTCTCCCCGTTCCGCTCGCACTCCGATTCGGCTGCGTTTTTGGACCAGGTCGTGTCGACATCGCGACTGGAGACAGTTCCACGTAAGCAATTTCAGACCCGTCTGCCGAAACCGCCCCAGGAATGAGGCGCGCGTCCGACGTGAAGAGCGTTGTAGCTTCTCCCCCCAGAGTTGGCACGCGAACCAGGCTGAAATTAGGCGTGGTCGACGCGTCAGAAACAGGGAGCGACTGCGCAGCAACAACAAGCAACTGTGCGTCGGGCGAAAGCGCTACTGCATACGTTCCCTTAGGCAAATTATTGGAGAGCGCCGTCGTTGAGCCGGTTTTGAGCGAATACGATACGAAACCGGATACTCCTGCATATAGGGCACCCTGCGCTCCAGGCTGGAACGGAACCGACAAAAGGAGGCGCTCTTCCATAGGGCGCGGAACGGGTACAAACAACCTCCAAGCCGTTATCGAAAGGACTGCGACGGCAATGAGGAGGACGATGATTCCTATCTGGAGCGACGAGAGACGCGAAACAATCTTCTGCATACAGAGCTTATTCTACTGCTATACGCGCCTCGTGTCGCAAGGGTGGTGTGGACTCTCAGCGAAAAATGGATTTCCTCAAGCTACTGCGGTGCCGCCCTATCGCAAAACGGTGCGCCTCGGCATTGGCAAGCAATATCTCCGCCTCATGTTCGTTCGCAATCTTCTTCTCGCCCAGAATCTCGCGAGGCCGGTGCTTTTCATCCTTCACCACGGAAATGAGCGGGATATTCTGCCTCCTCATCGCCCTGAACGCCTTCGCGGCCGCATTCAAATGGGCCCGTCCACCGTCTATGACCGCAAGATTTGGAAAACGCCATTCCGGATGCGCGAATCGTCGCGTCAAGAGTTCAGTAAGCGCGGCATAATCATCCCCGCCGGCCGCTGCGCGTATCTTGAACATGCGGTACTCGCCCTTGTTGGGCTCCCCGTTTTCAATGACCGCCATGACGCCGACGGTGCTCTTGCCGCCCAGATGTGCTACGTCATATCCCTCAACCCTAAATGTTTCCGGACCCTTCCGCGTCCAGTCCGCATCGTTCTGCGTTTTTATGAGCGAGACATCTCGGATATGCTGCAGGGCAAAAAGCTGCCGCTTGATCTCCTGAGCCCTCTCGAACGCCTGCGCTTTCGCCGCGGCTTTCATATCCTGTTCAAGCTCTTTGATAAGCGCGATCTTCTTCCCTGAAAAAAGCGTAACGATATGCCTGACGGTCTTCGCATAGGCTTCGGGGTCCGAATCCTTTGGATAAATGCCGATCTGGCGGTTGAACGCGTAGCCGCTGCCATTCCTCTTCTCATCCTTTCCCACAGGACGTTTGGTATCGAAGAACGGGAAGATCTTCCGCACGATCTTGAGCGCTTCTTTCAGCTGTCCTCCGTGCGGATACGGCCCAAAGGTTGCCGTGGCTTTGGTCTTCTTCACGAACTCCTCAAGATTCCTTCCGCGCACCAGAAGCACGCGCGGGAATATTTCTTCGGTGATGACTACGTAGTTCCAGCTCTTATCGTCTTTTTCATCAGTATTGTAGAGCGGTTGGTGCTGCTTGATTAAGTTCGCCTCCAAGATGAGCGCCTCAAGAACGGAATCGGTTTGCTCAAAAGAAATGCTCGACGCCTCCTCAAGCATCTTCACAATCTTAGGCCCGCGCACTTCGCCAATATCTTTTGAAAAATAACTTTTTACCCGGCTACGCAATGACGTTGCCTTGCCTATATATAAAACCTTCTTCCCCTTCTTGAAAAAGTACACCCCCGGCGCATCCGGCAATTTTTTTGAAATTCTTCCTTTTTCCATAGCTAAAGCACCTTCTTCAAGTACTGTCCAGTGTAGGAATTTTTAACCCGTGCTACTTCCTCGGGCGTGCCTTTGGCGACAATGTTTCCGCCGCCGATGCCACCTTCGGGACCGATGTCGATGATGTAGTCGGCGCTCTTTAGTACATCCATGTTGTGCTCGATCACGACGACCGTGTTGCCGTGGTTCACGAGCTTCTGGAGTATCTCGATGAGTTTCTTCACGTCCTCATAGTGCAAACCGATGGTCGGCTCGTCGAGCAAGTAGATAGTCTTTTCGGTATGGCGCCGATAGAGCTCGGCAGAAACCTTGACCCGCTGTGCTTCCCCGCCGGAGAGCGTCGTCGCGCTCTGGCCTAATTCCAAGTAGCCGAGGCCGACATCCATAAGGGTCTTGAGCCGGTCATAGATGGCGGGGATGTCTTCAAAAAACCCAAGCGCTTCCTCGATCGTCATCGAGAGTACCTGGTTGACGTTCTTCCTCTTATAGGTCACCTCGAGCGTCTCCTTCATAAACCGTTTGCCGTCGCACACGTCGCAAGTCACATAAACGGTCGGCAAAAAGTGCATCTCGACCGCGATGAGGCCGTTGCCTTGGCAGGCCTCGCAGCGCCCGCCGGAAACATTAAAGGAAAAGCGGCCCGGCTTCCATCCGCGCGCTCGTGCCTCGGAAGTGGCAGCAAAAAGGTCGCGGATATGGGAAAAGGCACCGGTGTAGGTTGCCGGATTGCTCCGCGGGGTCCGGCCTATCGGGGACTGATCGATGAGCACCACGCGTGAGATGTACTCGCTCCCGGCAAAGCTCGCGCAGTTGTAAACCTTGTTGGTGCGGTACTCGCGTTCGAGGCGTGCGCGCAGGTTCTTGTGCAGTATCTCGTACATGAACGACGACTTGCCGGAGCCCGAGACACCCGTGACACATACGAGGCGGCCGAGTGGCACATCGATATTCATGTTGTCGATGTTGAAAATCTTCCCGCCACGAACCTGGAGC
The DNA here is from genome assembly GCA_023269035.1 of Candidatus Kaiserbacteria bacterium. Taxonomy (GTDB): domain Bacteria; phylum Patescibacteriota; class Minisyncoccia; order Phycocordibacterales; family Phycocordibacteraceae; genus Phycocordibacter. The sequence goes on from JAHFMJ010000010.1 coordinate 9,410, forward strand.
GCGCCTTTCTCGGCAGTGCGCCGTTCTTGCGGCGTTTCTATCTCTTTTTCCCCACGCAAGTAGGCGAGCGTAATGGAGCCGCTGTCATTGCGTTTCGCCTCAAGGAGCTTTTCGAGGTACCCGGCGACGATGATCTCCCCGCCGTGCACGCCGGCGCCGGGGCCGATGTCAACGATGAAATCAGACGCAAAGATCGTGTCTTCATCGTGTTCGACCACGATAATGGTGTTACCCATGTCGCGCAGATTGGTCAGTGTTTCTATGAGGCGCGCGTTGTCCCGTTGGTGCAGACCTATAGTCGGCTCGTCGAGCACGTAAAGCGCGCCGACGAGGCCGCTTCCGAGCTGGGAGGCGAGGCGGATGCGCTGGCTTTCGCCGCCGGAGAGCGTGTTGGCGGTCCGGTCGAGGGTGAGGTACTCGATACCGACGTCTATCATGAACTGCAAACGGTTGAGTATCTCTTTAAGGACGACGTTCGATATTTCTTTTTCCTTGTGCGAGAGCGTGAGGCCGAGGATAAAATCCTGCGCATCGCTGATGGAGAGTCTGGTTAAATTGACAATATTGAGGCCGAGCGATTTTTTATCTCCTCCTATGTACACGCGCAACGCTTCGGGCCGAAGGCGCATGCCGTTACAGGTGGGGCAGACGTCGGTATTGAAAAACCCAACTGTCCCGAGGCCGTGGCACTCAGGGCATGCACCGTAAGGAGAGTTGAACGAGAAAAGGCGCGGCTCCACTTCCGGGAACGACGAGCCGTCTTCCGGACAAATGAACTTTGCGGAAAGTAATCGCTCATTGCCCTGCGCATCCTCTATCTTGATGAGGCCACCGCTCTCTGAAAGGGCACGCTCCACCGCTTCTGAGAGGCGTTCGCGAGCATCAGAACCTGGCCCCTTGCGTGCGCCTTCCGACGCGTTCCCTCTTTCTCCTACAGCCGAGGAAGATGCACGCAAGGGGCCGATCTGATTAAACTCACTAACAAAAATCTCGTCGACCAAGACATCGATGTCGTGCTTCTTGTTTTTCTCAAGCGTGATGCGCTCACGGAGCGGCAGGAGCTTCCCGTCCACTTTGACGCGCTCAAACCCTTTGCCGAGAAGGTCATAGAGCAATTGATAATACTCGCCCTTGCGGCCAAAGACTACCGGCGCGTAGATACGGATCTTCGCATCGCTATAGGCGACGCCTTTCACGCTCTTCTTCGGAACCTCTTTCAGGTCGGCCTCGAGCGTCTTCATGATGATCTTCTGTATCTCCTCCTTCGAGAGCTTCTTGATGGCGACGTCGTGGTTGAGGCAGTACGGCGTACCGATACGCGCATACAAGATGCGGAGATAATCGTAAATCTCCGTGATGGTGGCCACGGTCGAACGGGGGTTATTAGAGCGCGACTTTTGGTCTATCGAGATCGCTGGCGAGAGGCCGGTGATCTCTTCGACGTCAGGCTTCTGCATCTGGTTGAGGAACTGCCGCGCGTACGCGGAGAGTGACTCCACATAGCGGCGCTGTCCCTCAGCAAAGATAGTATCGAACGCGAGTGATGATTTGCCGGAGCCGGAAAGGCCGGTAAAGACCACCATCGCGTTGCGCGGCATCTCGACCGTGACATTCTTAAGGTTGTGGGTCTTGGCCCCGCGCACGACTATCTTGTCCAAGCCGTGATGCTCGTGGTCAACGTTGTCTTTTTTCTTAGCAGTCATATACGAAATTGCCCGAGGTTCGGGCATGGGGGTAGTATAGCAAAAAGCGCCCTGTGGGCGCTATGCGGATCCTTTCCTCAGGTTAACTGGGAAAGAATTTCTTCTTTACCACCGTACCTGCAGCGGCGATAGCAGCTAACAAAGCAACAGTGCCTAGTATAGTAGCCACTTTCTCTACCTTCACCTGACCAGTATTCTTTGCCTTTTCTATATTTTGAAACTGCGCCATAGGTTGGTTATAGTACCCCAAATATATATTTTTGTCAACCTTCCTCTTTCCACTTCTGTGAAGAAGGTTTTTGAGCCTTGAGTGAGCGGATTTCGTCCCTCAACAGAGCCGCCGTTTCAAAATCCAGCTCCTTTACCGCCTCGTCCATCTGCCGCTTCTTTTCTGCGATGAGTTTTTTCTTTGCTTTCGGATCTTTGATGAGAGCTGCCCTATCGATAGAGACTAACTCGCCGACTGCCTTATCATGTTCGCTGCGTAGCTCGTCCGTGATGTCTTTGATGTTCTTCTTGATGGTCGTCGGCGTGATGCCGTGTTCTTTGTTGTAGGCAAGCTGGATGTTCCTCCTGCGGTTCGTCTCATCGATCGCCTTCGTCAGAGAGCCGGTCATCTGATCGGCATAGAGTATGACGCGACCTTGTACGTTGCGCGCTGCGCGCCCGATGGTCTGGATGAGCGAGGTCTCGCTGCGCAAAAATCCTTCCTTGTCAGCGTCCATGATGGCAACCAGCTCTACTTCGGGCAGGTCGAGCCCTTCGCGAAGGAGGTTCACCCCCACCAACACGTCGTAATCCCCTTTTCTGAGGCTAGTGAGAATCGAGATACGGTCAATAGTTTTCACGTCGCTGTGTAAATATTCCGCCTTGATACCCTTTCCTTTTAGATACTCTGAAAGGTCTTCTGACATCTTCTTCGTAAGTGTCGTTACCATCACCCGTCCGCCACGCTTGACTATCCTTTCTGCTTCCGCGATAAAATCAGCAACCTGCCCCGGATACCCCCCAGAGAAACTGGTTTCTAAAGCGTTCCCTCCTTGACCTACAGCTGCAGAAACTGGTTTCTCTGGGGGGAGCTTCGCCGTAACCTCTGTTACTGGCCGCACATCAATTTCCGGATCAACGAGGCCGGTCGGGCGGATGACCTGCTCGACCACCTGCGTCGAGTGCTCGAGCTCGTACTTCCCCGGCGTCGCCGAGGTATAGATGCGCTGGCCGACGCGCGCGTCAAACTCATCGAAGGTCAGCGGACGGTTGTCGGCGGCGGACGGGAGCCGAAAGCCATAGTCGATGAGCATTTTTTTGCGCGACTGATCGCCCGCATACATCCCGCCTATCTGAGAAACGGTAACGTGCGACTCATCGATGATGGTAAGGAAATCCGCTTTCCCAGCTTTATCCTTTGGGAAATACGAAAGGAGCGTGTAGGGGGGCTCACCGACTTTCCTACCGTCGAAGTGGCGTGAGTAGTTTTCTATCCCGTTTGTGTAGCCAATCTCGCGTATCATCGCCATATCCTGCATGGTGCGGCGCTTCAGGCGCTCGTACTCGAGCACTTTTCCGGAGCGCTCGAGGACCTTGAGGCGCGCGGCGAGCTCGGCCTTGATATCCTTTAGCGCGCGATCCACTTCATCTTCAGGCGTGACGAAATGCTTTGCCGGGAAAAGGAGAAATGAATCGGGTTCGCTTTTTATAGCCCGCGTAATGGAGTCGATGATGGCGATGTTTTGGATAGCATTTCCCGCCGTATCGACGCGATAGATGACCTGTTCATTGACCGGCATGATCTCGACCAGGGTGCCGAGCGCGCGGAAGTGCCCGGGCGTAAGGTCGGCAGTCGTCCGTTCGAAATAAAGGTTGACGAGCGCGCGGATGAACTCGTTTCGCTGTATAGGCTCGCCTTTTTTCAGAGTAAGCAAGCCTTTTTGATATTCATCTGGGTTGCCGAGTCCGTAAATACAGGAGACCGAAGCAACGACAATGGTATCTCTGCGCGTCAGGAGCGCCTGCGTACAGGCGTGCCGGAGACGGTCTATCTCATCGTTGATCATCGCCTCCTTCTCTATATAGGTGTCTGAGATAGGCATGTATGCCTCGGGCTGATAGAAGTCGTAATAGGAGACGAAGTAGTGCACCGCGTTATCGGGGAAGAACTCACGGTACTCCTGGGTGAGCTGGGCTGCCAAAGTCTTATTGTGCGCGATAACCAGAGTTGGCTTCTGAATCTGAGCGATGACATTCGCGGCAGTAAACGTCTTGCCGCTCCCCGTGACGCCAAGGAGTGTCTGATGCTTATCGCCACGACGAACACCCTCAGCCAGCGCTTTGATGGCCTTGGGCTGATCCCCCGCGGGAGTGTGTGATGACTTGAGTACGAACCTGCTCACGCGGGCAGTATAGCAAAGCTAGTTAAGCCGTCTTCCTCTCCGTCGCCGCCTCCTTTCTCTGAGAGCTAAAAAGCCCGCAACGGCGAGACAGGCTAACCCGAGTACTGTCGGCGTGATCAGGACAACATTCCTGACTTCAGCTTCGTGTGAATGAAAAGACATAAAGGTGTTGTTATAGCGGCAGACGATACTACTGCCGAGATAGGGCGTCAAGGACGATATGCACTGAGGAAGGAACCCTTAAAAGCCTCGAATCGGTGTTCCAAAATCGACAGACGGATATCCTTCATTAGCTTCTCGATAAAATAGAGGTTATGAAGCGAGGCGATGGTCGCGCCGAGCATTTCTTTTGCTCGAAAGAGATGGGCAAGGTAGGCCTTTGTAAAATGGTCAGACGCGTAGCCGCCTGTGGGCGTATCGAGCGGCGAGAAGTCGCGAATATACTTTTCATTAAGGAGGTTTATCTTCCCCTGTGCTGTGTAGAGCATCCCCGTGCGGCCCATACGGGTCGGGAGCACGCAATCAAACATATCTATGCCCTGCTCTACGCCTAAGAAAATGTCTTCCGGCTCACCGATGCCAAGGAGGTGGCGCGGCTTCCCGGGGTTGAGTTCTTGTATCGCCGCCTTGATAGCGGTACCCAGATCATCTTTGCTAAAAGTACCGCCAATGCCATAACCGTCGAAGTCGAGCGCGGTTATCGCTTTGGCGCTTTCTGTACGCAAATCCTCATACCGCCCGCCTTGCACGATACCGAAGATGGCCTGTTTCATTTGGGCTTCGGTATCGCCACGATGAGCTTTCAGAGAGCGAGCGGCCCATGCATGCGTCCGCTGCATCGACTCGACCTGCGCTTCACGCGGTGCCGTGGGAGAGACGAAATCATCGAACGCAAAAAAGATATCCGCGCCGAGCGTGTGCTGGATCTCGACACTCCTCTCGGGTGTGAAGCGATGCAACGTCCCGTCGATGTGCGAGGTAAAGGAAACACCTTCCTCGTCGACGATAGCGAGCTGCCCATGCTGGCTCGCCATGTCGTGGTCATACACTGCAGGCACGACATCGACTTCCAAACCGTTCCCTCCCTGACTTACCGGTACGGAAGTCGGTGTCGCGCCTTTCTCAAACTTCGAAATCCTTTTCCCGAACGCGACCCCGAGCGAGAAGACCTGAAACCCGCCGGAGTCCGTGATGAGCGGACCCTGCCAATCCATAAAGGAATGCAGGCCTCCCGCCTGCCTCACCACGTCCTCGCCAGGCTGGAGATACAGGTGGTACGTATTCGCGAGGAGCACCTGCGCGCCGACCTTCTCGCGCATATCATCAGGCAAGACCGCCTTGACCGTCCCTTTGGTACCGACCGGCGAGAATGCGGGTGTCTCAAACACTCCATGAGGCGTAGTTACGACTCCTGTCCGAGCACCTGAAGAGAGCGTCCGTTCCGCACGAAAAGAGAATGCATCCATACCCTACTAACGCCTACTCTTTGTCCCCCTTTTTAGGGAACAACGGTACGATATTATCGCCGCCCTTTGGCGCTGGGAACCAGAAAAAAGGGTCCCATAGAAAACGGAGGAAGTTGCCATTCTCTCTTTTTGTCCGAAGATCGTCCAATTTCTCCGGCGCGGTAACGCTGCCCATACCAACCACCGTACTCCTACCCCAGGGAAGCGCAAGGAGGGTTCTGTGCGCGAAAGTTGACAGGGGGAAATATCTATGAAATAAAAGATTAATGGGATATGAATCAGTCTCACTTGATACCGGAGATCAGAGGCCGGGTAGCATAGCAGGTGGCCTGAGGGAAAGCCGGGCCGCGCAAGGAAAGACCTTGGCTGGAATTCTTCGTCTCGGCGCTTTAGGACTTGGAGTGGCTGGCCTCTATCTGATCTATAGCGCATTAGATGGCATGTCGGGAGGAACCCTCTCCCTTACCACTGCTGTAGTGCGGACCATCCTCGGAGTGCTGGCCTTAAGTCGCGTATGGCCACTGAGTGGTTTGGCCAATAAAATAGACCCACCGGATAACCCTGGCGACTAGAATATTCAGTGTTTTTTCCAGTCACTTCTTCTTGAATTTTCTGAAAAAAGCAACAAACAGGTCTAACCAGCCTGGTTCAGTAAGCAACCCGCCATCCATAGCACGCGGCCGGGGAGGACGCATGTTATTTTCATACACCATAGAGAAGGTATTTATTGTGCGGGAGCGCTCCCAGCTGGAGTACGCTTGACGAGCTGGACGTCAAAGATGAGGGTGGAGTTGGCGGGGATAGAGCCGACAACTTGTGCGCCATACCCGAGCGATGGAGGGATAGCGAGCAGACGTCGACCACCTTCTTTCATGCCGAGGAGGCCTTGCTCCCAACCCTTGATCACCTGCCCCGTGCCGACGGTAAAGCTGAACGGCTGGCCGCCATGCGCTTGAGAGGAATCGAATACAGTGCCGTCAGGAAGCACGCCGGTATAGAGAACGGAGAGCGTGTCGCCCGCAACGACAGGGTCGCCAGTACCGAGAGTGGTATCTTCAGTGCGCAAATCAGCAACGGTGCCGGTCTGGGCTATCTCATTAAGAAGGGCCTGGCCGGGCGTCGCTCCGGTAGAAGCAGGCTGCGCCGTGCCGCTACTGAAGCCGCCGAGGCCGAAGAATCCGAGCCCGATAAAAAGTACTACGACGACGATGCTTAAGATGATAGCGATAGTGGTGTTTTTACGGTTCATAAAAGTACTCATCAGTAATGATCTTAGGATAGCATACTAGCCTCCCCGTACTACCTGGCCTGTGGGCGTATCGTCAACCTCGAATCCGTGCGCTTTTATCTCATCGCGGAGCACATCGGCATCGGAGAAACGCTTTTCTTTGCGCGCTTCCTCGCGCTTCTTGACGAGTGCTTTCACCTCATCGGGAACGACCGATAATTTTTCCCCGACAGCAGGTACCGTGCCCAAGCCTATTCCTAAGATGCGGTCGAAGTCGGCGAGGGTCGCGCGCTTATCTTCCGGCGAGACTTTCTCATCCTTTACCAGCTCCCAAAGCACGGCTATCGCCTCTGCAGTGTTGAGATCATCGTATAGGGCGGCCTCGAAGCGTGCGCGATACACGGAGTTTATAAGGCCGCCAAGAGGTAAATCGGCAAAGAAACGGAGCAAACGTTCGCGAGCGGTCTGCGCCGCCTCAAGCGCCTCCCAGGTGAAGTTCATCGTTTGCCGGTAATGCGCGGTGAGCAACAGGTAGCGGTACGAGAGCGGATGGACGCCCCGTTCGGTCAATTGGTACAGGCGAATCGCGTTGCCTTCCGACTTCCCTATCCGCTTGCCCTCGATCGTGATGAAAGCGCCGTGCATCCAATATTTGACATAAGGCTTGCCGCTCACGGCCTCGGCCTGTGCGATCTCATTGTTGTGATGGATGGGAATCAAGTCGATGCCGCCGGTATGGATGTCAAAGCTCTTGCCTAAGTATTTCGTGCTCATCGCGGTGCACTCGATGTGCCAACCCGGAAACCCTTTGCCCCACGGAGAGTCCCACCCGAGGTGCGCATCCTTTTTCCAGAGTGAGAAGTCGCGCGGGTCATGCTTTTCTGCACTCACGCCGATACGCGAATGCAGTGCGGACGCATCGCCACCGAGGATTCCATAGGCAGGAAATTTCCCGACATCGAAATAGATACCATCATCCGTCTGATAGGCATAGCCCTTTTGGAGCAAGGTCGCAATGAAAGCGATCTGCTCTGCGACGTGCTCGGAGGCGCGCGGCAGTGTGAAAGGCGTCTCGACATTGAGCTTTGCAAGATCGTCGATGAAGAGCGTAGCATAGTGCTCGGCAAGCTCTTTCATATTTTCCAACGTCAGCGCCTTGGCTTCGCGCTTGAGGCCCGCGGTCATCTTGTCCTCACCGCCGTCGCCGTCGCCAACGAGGTGGCCGACGTCGGTTATGTTCATAACCTGTTTTACCTCATAACCGGAGTACTCGAGGGTACGCCGCAGCAAATCGGCAAAAACAAAGGAGCGAAGATTCCCGATGTGCACATAGTCGTAGACGGTCGGCCCGCACGTGTACATCTTGATGTTCCGACCCGAAAGAGGCTTGAATTCCTCTTTCTTTCTTCCGAGCGTGTTGTAAAAAACGATGGGGGTTGGCCCTGCGGGCTTCTTAAAAAACGACATCATCGCCCTAGTATGGCAGAAAATCCCTGTCGCAACCAGGGATTTTCCATCCGGTAAATTTTTTAACTCACCAGATTCTTACACTCACCTCCCTGGCAAACACCCTTGAGGGTGGTGCGAAAGCCCGGGATACCGGCCTCAATCGAACATGTTGCGCCTTCTGCGCGCCCATTACATGCCTGCTGACGCTGTTCTAAACTGGTCCCTCTGTTGTCAGAGGCTTTCTCTATGCCGCCATTACCGATATTGCTCATAAAAACTATATTATGATAACAACCTAATTGAATAGGCAAAGATAATCCTTGTCAACCGTTCCGCACCTGCTGATGCGCGAGAGGTATCACCAATTCAACGCACCTCCGGTCTTGTACTCGGTGACGCGGGTCTCGAAAAAGTTCTTTTTCTTCGAGAGGTCGATGGCTTCGCTCATCCAGGGGAACGGGTTGGTGACGCCGTACTGCAACGGGAGGCCGACGCGCTGGAGGCGGCGGTCAGCGATGTGCTCGATGTATTGCTTGAAGCCGTCGGCGTTGAGTCCGAAGATGCCGGTCGGAAATACTTGTTGCGCGTAAGTATACTCGAGAACAGCGGCTTTACGGACCAACTCCACGATACGGGCCTGGAAATCGGGTGTCCATAATTCCGGATTCTCCTCGCGGATGGCGTTGATGATCTCGAGACCGAAGTTGAGGTGCATGCTCTCGTCGCGCATGATGTACTGGATCTGCTCTGCCGAGCCCGTGAGCTTGTGCTGGCGCTGAAAGCCAAAGACCACCGCAAAGGATGAGTAGAAGAAGATACCTTCAAGGATGAGTGAGAACACGCACCAGTTCTCGAGGAACTTCTGGTCTGCTTCAAATCCGCCGGTTTTGAACGAACCATCAAAGATGCCTTCGTTGAATCCGAGGATGAACTCTTGTTTGTCGAAGATGGCGTCCACCTCGCGATACATGTTGAATATCTTGCTCTCGTCCATGCCAAGCGACTCAACGATGTACTGGTAGGCATGCGTGTGTATTGCCTCTTCATATGCCTGGCGAAGGAGATACATGCGTATCTCCGGGCTGGTGACGTGCTTGTAGAAGCCGATGACGATATTGTTCGCCGCGATAGAGTCGGCGGTGGTGAAGAAGCCGAGCACCGTCTCGAACGCGCTGCGCTCGTCGGCGGAGAGCGCCGTCGGGCTCTTCCATTGCTCGATGTCGAGCTGCATGGATATCTCGGTCGGGAGCCAGTGGTTCGAGTTCGCCTGGTTATAGTATTCCCACGCGAACTTGTGCTTCATCGGGTAGAGCTGTATGACATCGGCCTCGGCGCCGTTGATGACGCGACGCTGGTTGATATCGACTGGTTTTGCGTGTTTTTGAATGGACATGATGAAGCGGATTATTGGCAGGACTCGCAGATGTCGTCGTTCCCGCTTTTGTGGAGGTGATAGACGCGCTGCGGAGCTGCTGCACCGACAACCTCGCGAACAGGCATTGGCTGAAATGCCGCTGTCGATACTGCGGTCTGCATCTGTACCACACCTGCCGTCTCTACCATCACTGCCTGTACTGGTGAGATGACAGCTGCCTTTGTAGAGGCTGGTGTGTTGAGTATCCCACCTTCCTGGCTGGCCGGGCCCTGATCACGCTTATGTGTAGAGCCGAATTGTTCAGTCGAGACCGTCGATTTCTCCACCTGGGTTGCCGCAAGGGTGCGGAGGTAATAGGTGGTCTTGAGGCCCAGCTCCCAGGCGTAGAGGTATATCTCGGAGAGCTCTTTGCCTGAGGAGCCGCGGAAGAAGATGTTCAGCGATTGCGATTGATCGATCCACTTGCCTCGGTAGGCCGCCGCGCGGATGATCCAGCGCATGTCTATCTCGAATGTCTCTTTGTATTTATCCTTGATGACTTGCGGGATGCCAGCGATCTTCGCCACTGAGCCGTCCTGATACTTGAGCTCGTTAAGCATCGCGTCATTCCAGAGATTCACTTTCTTCAAGTCCTCGACAAGGTAGGGATTAACCACGGTGAAATCGCCGCTGATATTCGATTCGACATAGATGTTTTTATACACCGGCTCGACAGAGGGCACGGCGCTGACAATGTTCGAAGTGGAAGCGGTCGGAGCGATCGCCATGCAATTTGAATTGCGCATGCCATACTCTTTGATCAACGAGCGCACGACACCCCAATCAAGGCGCGTCTCGCGGGAGACCTCTATCGCCTCGCCACGTTCCTGCTCCAAGAGCGCGATAGTGTCGACGGGCAAGAGTCCCCTGTCCCACTTCGAACCTTTGAACGATTCATATGCGCCGCGCTCGCGCGCAAGCTCGGCAGAACCGAGGATTGCATAGTAGGAAACTATTTCCATGCTCTCGTCCGCGAACGCGACACAGCGCTCGGACGCGAAATCGATATCAAGCTGGTAGAGCGCGTCTTGGAATCCGCCAACACCGAGGCCGACCGGGCGATGACGTATGTTCGAATTCTTTCCTTCGATGGTCGGGTAGAAGTTAAGATCAATGACATTGTCGAGCATTCGCATGCCGACCGTGACCGTCTCTTTCACCTTCTCTTTGTCGAATGCGCCGTCCGTCACGTGCATGGCGAAGTTCACCCAGCCGAGATTACAGACCGCGGTCTCGTCTTTCGAATTGTTGAGCGTGATCTCGGTGCAGAGGTTGCTATTGTGCACGACGCCGACGTGATCTTGCGGGGAACGGATGTTGGACGGGTCCTTCCACGTCATCCAGGGGTGCCCTGTCTCGTAGAGCATGGCGAGCATTTTTTTCCAGAGGTCCATCGCTTTCATCTTCTTGAAGAGCTTGATCTCCCCTCGCTCCGCTGCGCGCTCATATGCGACGTATGCTTCTTCGAATTTCTTTCCATAGAGGTGGTGGAGATCGGGAGTCTCGTCCGGCGAGAAGAGCGTCCACTGCCCATCCTCGCGCACCCGCTTCATGAAGAGGTCAGGGATCCAGTTGGCCGTGTTCATGTCGTGTGTACGGCGGCGCTCATCACCGGTGTTTTTGCGCAATTCGAGGAAGTCTTCGATGTCGTAATGCCAGGTCTCCAAATAGACCGCTGTTGCGCCACGACGGCGGCCCGAGCGGTTGATGGCCACCGTCACGTCGTTCGCTATCTTGAGGAATGGGATGACGCCCTGTGAGGTGATGCCGGCTTTCTTGATGAGCCCGCCGGTTGCGCGGAGATTGGTCCAGTCGGTGCCGATGCCGCCAGCCCACTTGGACATCTGCGCATTGTCGCCGTAGACCTTGAAGATATGATCGAGATCGTCCTCAACCGTATTGAGGTAACAGGATGAGAGCTGCGCGCGTACCATCCCGGAATGGAACAATGTCGGCGTTGAAGGGACAAAGCG
>JAHFMJ010000011.1 GCA_023269035.1 Candidatus Kaiserbacteria bacterium
TTTTCTTTTTCAAGTTCGCGCACGTATGCGAGAAACGCCGGGTCCCAGTGCTTGTGGCGCATGGTGAGGCGCGAGAGGTCATCTTTTGAATTGGGCGTGTAGACGTTCACTATAAAAAAGTCTTTGAACTCCGCCGCGATAACGCGGCCCTCCTCGGTAAGGTTGCCGTAACCGTCTTTCAGTTCATACTTTTTTACTATCTGTTCGGGAAAGCCGAGCCGCACTGATAGCGGCTTCTCTTTGGTAAAAATTGCGGTGCCGCTGTAACCTTTCTTTGTGGCACTGTCCCAATATTCTTCGTATTCGGGCAAGTCTATTTCCGCCTGTCCCTTCTCTGCTTTCGTCTCCTGCAAGCAAAGAATGTCAGGCTTATACTCTTTCACGAACGGCACGAAAAGGCCTTTTTTGTGCACCGCCCGGATACCATTTACGTTCCATGAGACGAGTTTCATATCGTTATTCCTTCCTCCTTTTACCATGAAAGGCCTTGTGGATGTCGTGGAGGTGCTTGTCAGTAACGTGCGTGTACACTTGTGTCGTCGCGATGTTAGCGTGGCCGAGGAGCGCCTGTACCGAGCGGAGATCGGCGCCGTTCTCGAGTAAATCGGTAGCAAACGAGTGGCGGATGACGTGCGGCGTCACCTTTTTGGTGATGCCTGCTTGAACTGCGCGCGCTTTTATCATCCGTTGTACGTCGCGGGGGATGATGCGATGCAATTTTTTGGCCCGACCGTCGACGAATAAGGCCTCTTCCATATCTTTGCGTTCTTTGAGATACGTACGTACGGCGCTCTTTGCGGGAGGAGAGAGGAAAACGACGCGCACTTTCTCCCCCTTGCCGCGTACACTGAGCTCATCGCGCGAGAGGTCGAGGTCGGTGTCGAGCGCACAGAGCTCGGAGACGCGCAGGCCAGTCGAAAAGAGGAGTTCCATAATGGCGCGATCGCGGAGGGCTTTGAGATCGTTGCCTTTGGGCGCCCGCATGAGCCGATCGAGCTCGGCTGAGGTGATGAGATCGAGCGAGCGCTCGGGAACCTTGGCGAGCTCGATGCGCTCGGGAGGCATAGCCTTAATACCGCGGCGCGCGAGGAACTTGAGGAATGCCCGCAGAGCGATAAGGTAATAATTCTGTGTGCGTCGTTTCATAGAGTCGCCGCCGGTGCCACTCTGGCGGTTGAGCCAGAGGCGGAATTCGCGTATCTTCTCTTCGCTCACGTCGTCGACTGACTTCGCTTTCGCAAACGTGATGAAACGGCTGAGGTAACGATCGTAATTCTCGACCGTCTTCACGCTCCGACCTTTGGTGATCTCGATGTACTCAAGAAATTCCTGCTTCAATTCCTGGACGGTCATATCGCAAGTATAACAGTGGCAAACTGCGCACAATATTTTGACTCGATAGCTCGAGGAAGGTATCTTTGAGAATAGATTCATTCATGGAACGATCCCCGATACGCGGAGTTGAACGCAGCGCTTACATTGTCAGAACCGAGCTTCCCAAAGCTCGTTTTCAGATACCCATACGCAAGAAAACGCCGGAGATTTTTCCTGTTGTTTTTGACCAACCGACCGTCTCGACTCCTGGCGGGGGGATACGCCCGGTCAGTGCTGAAACTAGGAAAGTATTTGAATTTTTTCCGTTCACTAAAAGAGTGGCTCTGTTTAGGCGAGGCGCGCTAAAAACCTACAATGATGACTCGAATGCCGGCCGGGGCGTGGCGGCATTCTCGATCGGATTGCTCTACCTGCTCATGGCAGTTTCAGCCGTAGTGGAGACCGCGCTCCTGGTGCCGCGTATCGGATTTCACTTGCTCAGAAAAATCGCTAGATTTGCTTCGACATTCAGACATTGGATTGCGCAGTAATCTATACTAGAGGCTGTGAGAATATCTTGGAAGAAAAGGGATATCCGGCACGAGCCGACAAATCTTTCTCCGACTTTTCTGTACTTGGATATACGTTGGTAAAATACAGCGCAAAGGAGTATGGTGAAGGTATGGCGCTAGGAACTTCTTTAGAGGGCTATCGAGCATGGGAAGTAAAAGATGAAACACCAACCTGTGAAGGCAGGCCGGGGAGTCGTCATCGGAAGGTGAGACTTAAGGAAGATGGGAGTTGCCCTTTGTGCCCAAGCCCTGTCTGGGGAGCGTAAGAAAGCGTATAAGGTGTTCGGCTTAGAATAGTTGTAAAAATGGGCCAGCTGTGGTATAGTGGCTTACATGCTCACCAAAACGCAGAAGACGAGGGTAATGAAGGGTGTACAAAAGCACGACCAGGATACTGGGTCTGCGGCCGTACAGGTAGGCCTTTTGACCAAGCAGATCACTGAACTGACCACCCATTTGAGGAAGCACGTGAAGGACAAGCACTCTCGTCGCGGCCTCTTGCAGATGGTCGCCGACCGCCGCACGCACCTCAAGTACCTCGAGAAGTCTGACAAGAAGGAGTACAACAGGGTCGTCCGCAATTTGGGCCTCAAGAAGTAGCTTTTTAAGCACTACGGTGCATCCTTTTCCTGCTCTAGAACGTATACTAGAGCGTAGTGACGCATTTTTATAATTATATTTCCATTTATCAAACAATTTTATGGCAGCAATAAAACACAAAGCACAACGGGTCGCCCTTTTCATAGATACGCAGAACCTGTATCACAGCGCCAAGAACCTCTATCATGCGCGCGTTAACTTCGCCAACGTCCTTAAGGAGTCGGTTGCCGGGCGTATCCTTATTAGAGCCGTTGCCTACGTGGTAACGACCGAGAGCGGCGAGGAAAAAGCCTTTTTCGACGCCCTTACTAAAATAGGTATCGAAACAAAGACCAAAGACCTGCAAATATTCTATGGCGGAGCGAAAAAGGCCGACTGGGACGTCGGCATGGCGGTCGACGCGGTTAAGATGGCACCGAAATTGGACGCCGTTATCCTTGCAACAGGGGATGGCGACTTCGTCCCCCTCGTCGAGTACCTCAAGAACAGCCACGGCACGCAGGTAGAGGTCATCGCCTTCGGCAAATCCGCTTCTGCCCGGCTCAAAGAGTCAGCTGACGACTTCATCGACATGTCGGTCGACTCGCGCAAATTCCTCATGGTCCCGAGCCGCTATAACATCATCGGCCTGGCAGCCGACGCGATAGGCGGTAAGCATGAAGAAGGGGAAACGGAGGGCGTAGATACTGATGAGCCAAAAGTGGTCGGTTCCGACACCGACGAACGCTAATCGCATTCGACCGCGCTTCAAAAAAGCGCGGTTTTTGTTATACTTCGTCTATTATTATTGGCCCTCGGATAGGCAGCTTTCAACCTTCGTTGAAATCTGAAATCTGGGGGTCGTAACAGACCTCTTCATGCAGAAAAAAGAATTTTCTATAGAGATTGGCGGCAAGACGATATCAGCGGAGTTTAATGACTGGGCCGACCAGACCAATGGCGCGGTCCTCGTGCGTTGCGGCAACAGCGCGGTCCTCGCAACCGCAGTGATGGGAAAGAAGGATACCGCGCTCGATTATTTTCCGCTCTCGGTCGAGTACGAAGAGAAGTTTTACGCGACCGGCTCTATCCTCGGCAGCCGCTTTATGCGCCGCGAAGGGAGGCCGTCCGACGAGGCGGTGCTCTCCGGGCGCGTGGTAGACCGGACTATCCGCCCGCTCTTCCCGAAAGGTTTTAAGAAAGACGTGCAGGTAATAATTTCCGTCCTCTCGATGGAAGAGTACGATGCCGACGTTTTGGCGGTGAATGCCGCTTCACTTGCGCTTGCAGTCTCCGATATCCCGTGGAAGGGACCGGTCTCGGCAGTACGTGTCGGGCTCGTAGAGGGTACTGACTCCTTCCTGGTAAATCCGACGTATGTGGAGCGCGATGAGGATGGCAGCCCGCGCGCGACCATGGACCTACTCGCCTGCGGGAAAGACGGCCTCATCAACATGATAGAAGTGGGCGCACGCGAGGTGCCGGAAGAAACACTGACGAAAGCACTTACGCAGGCGAGTGCAGAGATCGAAAAGATACAGGTGTGGCAGAAGGCAATAGTTGCCGAGCTTGGCAAGAAGAAAGTAGAGTTTGTCGCTCCCTTTGAGGATGACGCAAAGCTCGAAAGCGCATACGAGGAGATCGTCAGCAAGCAGATCAAAGGGCTCGGCGGACTGCTCGCAAAAGAGAACATCAACGAGCTCAAAAGTGAGTGGATGGCGCTTGCGGCAACGCAATTTCCTGATGTGGAGCCGGGAAAACTCGGCACGTACTACGAACATCGTATGGATGCATACGTCCACGACCTCGCGCTTAAGGAAGGTAAGCGCGTCGACGGACGCCGTTTCGACGAGCTGCGAAAACTTGAGGCGAAAGCAGGCGGCATCTCACCGGTCATTCATGGCACCGGTCTCTTTTATCGCGGCGAGACGCATGTGCTTGCGGCGCTCACGCTCGGCGGCCCAGGGGACGCACAAGTACTCGATACCATCGAATCGCCTGACGCGAAAAAGGCTTTCATGCTCCATTACAACTTTCCGCCATTCTCGGTGGGCGAGACCGGCCGCGTCGGCGGTATGAACCGTCGTATGATCGGACACGGAGCTCTTGCAGAGAAAGCGCTCCGTGCAGTCATCCCCAATAAAGAAACATTCCCCTACACCATCCGCATCGTTTCCGAGTGCCTCGCGAGCAACGGCTCGACATCAATGGCAACGGTCTGCGCAGGGACGTTGGCACTCATGGATGCCGGTGTTCCTATTACTAAACCGGTCGCGGGAATCGCAATGGGATTAATGAGCGACGCCTCAGGTGCATACAAAGTGCTTACCGACATCCAAGGGCCTGAAGACCACCACGGCGATATGGACTTCAAGGTGGCCGGAACCCGTGACGGCGTGAGCGGCGTACAGATGGATGTGAAAGTGGAAGGAGTCGCGCTCTCGGTCCTTGCTGAAGCGTTCGGACAGGCGAAAAAAGCGCGCCTTGAGATATTGGAAGTCATTGTGAAAGAGCTCCCCGCACCGCGTAACGATATCAGCCCTCGCGCACCGAAGATCCTGACGATGAAAGTGAAGGTAGACCAGATCGGGCTTGTCATCGGTGGTGGCGGAAAAACCATCAACGGTATCAAAGACGCTACAAAGGTTGATGACATCACCATCGAGGACGACGGCTCTATCTTCATCACCGGCAAGAATGGCAGCGCGGAGAAGGCAAAGGAGATGATCGAAGCTTTGGTTAAAGAGTACAAGCCGGGAGAGGTGTACGACGGCGAAGTCACCCGCCTCATGGACTTCGGGGCCTTCGTCAAGATCGGCCCAGGCAAGGACGCCGAGGGATTGGTGCATGTCTCGGAAATAGCGCCGTTCCGTATCGGCAGAATAGCTGATGCGGTCTCTGTTGGAGAGAAAGTGCGCGTCGCCGTGAAAGAAATCGACGAGAAAGGTCGCGTCAACCTTTCAATCAAGATGGCTGATCCCGACTTTGCCGCGCGCAAAGGCCTGAAAGAATCACCAATGCCACAAGGCGGTAGCGAAAGAGGAGGGTACAATGGAGAGCGTCATGGAGGACGACGCGAAAACGACAACGGACACCACTGGTGAAAAGCTCTTGCCGAGCGCAGGAGATGCGGATGAAAAGTTATTGCCTCCTGCGAATGGGGACGTGCTTCCGCCAATACCGCCGCCTGCTACAGCAGGTCCTGTCATAGCAGAGCCCGCACCCGTTGCAGCGGTAGAGGCACCCCCTTTTGTGGGACAGGTTCCTTCTCAGACGCCGCCGCCCATCGCAGTCCCCCAGGCACCTACGACACTAACAAAAACACCCTTTGAACGGAGTATCCGCGAGATAGGCCTACGTCCTTCTCAAGTGAAGGCTGCACCCGCAGCGCAAACTCCTGCCACAGCACCGCTGCGGGCAGGAGAGTTGCAGAGAGTACGTACCTATGCGGCGGATATGAGCGAGGAGATCCGGAAGCGCGGCGAAACATTGACGACGATCGTCGGTGCGGAGCGCCAACGTTCACTAAAAGAGACGGCTCTGGAAGAGGAGCCTGCAGGACGATCGCGAAGCGTCTGGCAGATCTGGCTTATTCTCGCTGGAGCGGCCTTGCTCATCGTCCTGGGCATCGGAGCAGTGGTCGGAGTAATTGTGGCGATGCATAAACCCGCCGTCGCCATTGCGAAGCCTGACATCATCAACGTCAACAGTAAAGTGCCTGTTGCTATAGACGGGAACGTGGTGCTCACGGATCAGCTCGCTGCTGCCCGCAATAGCGCATCGCTCTCTCTTGGGGACATCGAATCTTTTTCAATCACACGCGCCGGTGCGAGGCTCACACCGGAAGAGACCCTGAACCTGCTTGGCGCACCATCCACGCTCGCGCGCAATGCGACTGACGTGCTGATCGGCGTACACTCGTTCGATCGGAATCAACCATTCATCCTCATAACGACAAGCGCGTACGACCTCTCGTTTGCGGCGATGCTCTCGTGGGAAAACACGATGGGGGAGAATCTCGGAGCTTTCTTCGCGCCCAGCAATGCGTCGGGGAATCCGCCGCCACTCTCCTTTACCGACAAAGTCCGCAGTAATACCGATACGCGCGAGAGCCAAGAGAGCTGGCACATCGTCTATGCATTTCCGCGCAAAGACGTCCTCCTCATAACGACAAACGAGGCAACAATACGCGAAGTGATGACACGGCTTTCGCTCCAAAAAGGCATCTAGAACAGCGCCTCCTCCCGTGCTACGATAGGCCGCATGATTACCGCACCACATACCGCGAAGTTTAAGAAACAGCTCGAGGAGGAGAAGGCCCTGCTTGAAACCGAGCTCTCCGAGCTCGGTAAGCGTAACCCGAGCAATCCCTCAGACTGGGTCGCTGCAAAAGCAGAGGGCGAGGAGTTCGGGGCAGATCGGAATGACAACGCCGACATCGACGAGATGGAGGAGAACGATAACGCGGCACTTAACGAGCTTGAGGGCCGCCTGAGCAACGTCATCCGCGCGCTCGATAAGATAAAGAATGGCGGCTTCGGCGTCTGCGAGATATCGGGCCACGACATTGAGATGGACCGCTTGGAGGCGAACCCGGCCGCGCGCACGTGCAAGAAGCACATGAACGATCCGCTTTAAGAATCATCAACTGTGTTCGCGAGAGTCTACAGCATTCAACCAGGATTCCCTTCGTCAGATCGTGTGACTATCGAAGCAGACCTTTCCAAAGGTCTGTATTCGTTTGCGGTTGTCGGTCTCGCTGGCAAAGCGGTCGAGGAAGCGCGCGATCGCATCTCCGCCGCCATAAAGCATACGGGATTCGCCTCACCAAAAAGCCACAACCACAAAGTGGTCATCTCGCTCGCGCCTGCTGACCTGAAGAAAGAGGGAACAACCTTCGATCTGCCGATGGCGCTCGCCTATTTGCTCTCGGCTGAAGATATTTCTTTTTCTCCCGACACTACCGTCTTCATCGGCGAGCTGGCGCTTGATGGGATGCTCCGGCCGGTTCACGGCGCCCTGCCGGCGGCACTCGCCGCACGCGAACAAGGATTTACTGCAATGGTCCTTCCGAAAGAGAACGCCGTCGAAGCGGCGCTCGTCGAAGGGGTACATATTTTTGCTGCCGAGTCGCTCGCCGAGGTCATTGCACATGTAACCGGTGAAAAGACTATCATGGAGACGCCACACACACCATCAAACGTTACAGAGGCGGCAGAACATATCCTCGATCTCGCCGACATCCGAGGGCAGGAAACGGCAAAGCGCGGACTCGAGATAGCAGCTGCAGGCAGGCACAACGTCGCCTTCGTCGGTCCGCCGGGGACGGGAAAGACCATGCTCGCGACTGCGCTCTCCGGCATACTACCGCCGCTCTCATTCGACGAGGCGGTCGAGGTAACCGCAATACACTCGGTTGCCGGGACCCTGAAAGAGACATTGATAAAAAAAGCACCAGTCCGTGCCCCTCACCACACCTCTTCCTACGTTGCGCTCGTCGGGGGCGGCAACACGTTGCGGCCTGGTGAGGTCACGCTCGCGCATCGCGGCATCCTCTTCATGGATGAATTTCCTGAGTTCGACCGTCGTGCGCTCGAGGCTCTCCGCGAGCCTTTGGAGAACCGCGCCATCACCGTCAGCCGCGCGGTCGGCTCCGCAACATTTCCGGCCAACATCATGCTCGTCGCCGCGATGAATCCGCCCGGGTCCGGCGCCGATCCGAGGGAGATAGCACGATTTCAGAAAAAGCTCTCCGGGGCCATCGTTGACCGCATTGATCTGTGGATAGAAGTGCCACACGTCCCGCACGAGAAACTCGGCGGGAAGGGGAGCGGCGAGCAATCACACGAGGTTCAGCAGCGCGTGCTCGCCGCGCGAGAAAAGCAATCGGCACGCGCAAAAAGACTGAAACTGAAAGTCCATACGAATAGCGAACTGCCGTCCAAGGTCCTTGGCGAAGATATAGGGATAGGGAAAGAGACGGAACAGACACTATCGAACGCAGCAAAGACGCTGAAACTCTCGCCGCGCTCCTACCACCGCGTGCTCCGCCTCGCCCGAACCATCGCCGACCTCGCTGACGAGGAATCGGTGTCACCAGCACATGTCCTCGAAGCGCTTCAGTACCGTCCGCGGATCGTTCAAAGCTAGTTTGACATTTTATCGGAGGGTGGTAATATCTTTTGATGTCACAATACGAACAGCCAAGCCTTCAACATAAGCAATACGATTCAGAAACGGCGAAGCTTATTTCGTTCAGACGGATTAGTGCCGAGCCGTGTGCACACGGCTTTTCGAAAGGTACGTGCCCTTGGCCAACCTGCCCGGGTTATTGAAAAACTAAAACGGATTGGCAGCACCGCGGATTTCGAAGTGGAGATGCGGCCCGGTAGAGCGACCGGTATTTCCTGAATAGCCGATGACCTGGCCTTGAACCACGTGCGTACCCGCGGTAACGACGGTCTGCGAAAGGTGCCCGTAAACCGTTTGCGTACCGTTCGGGTGCTGGATAACGATGTAGTCGCCATAGCCGCCGTTCCAACCGTAGTTGCGGCTGACGATAACATCGCCGGAGGCCGAGGCCATGACGGGCGTGCCGACGTGCGTGCCGAGGTCAACCGCGTTGTAGCCGTGGAGGCCTTGGGTCTTTACGCCCCCGATGATCGGACGCATGAAGTAACCGACGATGAGCGGCCCGCCCGCGCCGCGGATGAGCCGCTCAGTGCCCGTAGAGCCGCTTGAACCTGAAACGGGCGCTGGCCCATCAATGCCGTCCGGTATGACAATAGTGTCACCGACTGCGACGACAGCGTTGGGAGCAAGGTTGTTGAAATCAAGCACTTCCTGCATATCGCCTTTGTACTTTTTCACTATAGAAGCGAGGGTCTCGCCTTTCACCACGACGTGCTCTACGCCGGAAACCGGAAGGATGACCAAAGTGTCGCCAGGGTGGATAGACTTCGCGCTATTGATATTATTGGCCCAGAGTATGGTATTGACGGACACGCCAAACATCTTGGCAATCTCGGAAAGGGAATCGCCTTCACGGACCACATAGATGGAGATCTGCGTAGAGGGGCTCTTTTCCTTGATATCTTTAATCGTTCCCTCAGGACCTGTTTCAGATATAAGAGCAACACCGCCGGCGATGGTAATGTCTCCACCCCCTCGGCCGGAAGTAGGATCGAGGTTGACCGCGGCCTGGAGGACCGGGACATCACTCGACTGATGGACGGAGGTGTTGGCAGCCGCCTCGGCAAATGGAGCGAGAAAATCAGATAAAGAAAAAGCCTGTGCGGCTTGCGGCAGCAGAACAAGGACTAAAATCGAGAGCGTAGGGCCCAAAAGAGCCACATACCTCTCATCTGTGGCCCGCCGGCGAAAAAAGGTGTTGCCGCGGACGTTATCGTTTCTGGTTTCTATAGGTGTTCCCCAGCGGGGGTGTCGGGCTACCTTTCAGTAAAAATGGCTCAATAGAGCCAAATTAAGGCATTCGGTCGTTCGGTATCTTCCCACTATACCTAGCGAGAAACCTAAGTCAATCATCAAAAATTCATCAAGTGGACAACGAAAAAGTATTGATTTTTAATTAAAAAATTGGATAATATAATTATGGCAGAACGTAAGAGAGGAAAGGGGATTGAAGTGATTCTAACCGGAGGCCCACACAAGGACGAAGCGATTTTTTGTAAAGGTTGTGGCCATTACTGTACATGGCTTGCTCAAGGTAGTCATTTGGGCAAAATCTGCCTCTGCACTCCTTTGGGTTGCAGGAGATGCTGTTTGGCGTAACCAAAATAGCTTTCTGCTATAGTTCGTCAGTGGATTCTCACCTTACCAAGCTCAACGTCGCACAGCGTGAGGCGGCCAGCCATAGGGACGGGCCACTCCTTATATTAGCGGGGGCGGGGGCGGGGAAGACCCGGGTCATCGTACACCGTATAGCCGAGCTCATCCGCTCAGGAGTAAGCCCCGAACGGATTTTAGCTGTTACCTTCACCAATAAGGCCGCCACTGAGATGCGGGAGCGCGTTTCCCGCCTCATCGAGGCCGATTTCTCACTCTCTCCTTACGACCATCCCAGGCGGAATCCTTTTATCGGGACGTTCCATGCACTCTCGCTTGAGATCATCAAGGCATTCCATACCGCGGCCGGGCTCCCTGCCCGATTCACCATACTCGACCGCAATGACTCAACCCGCATCGCCCGTGAGGCTATTACTGCAGCAGGCTTTGACCCAAAGCAGTTGGAGCCACGCCGAGTCCTCTCGGTTATGGGAAAACACAAAGGCAATGCGGTCGGACTCGAGACCTTCCGTACCGAGCTTGCCGGCTCATATATAGATGAAGCGATCGCTGAAGTATGGGAGCGCTACGACGCGCTCATACGAAAGGAAAAGGCGCTGGACTTCGACGGCATCCTCGTCGCTGCGCTCTCCCTCCTGCAAGACCACCTCCCTGCACGCGAGCATTTCAGAAATGCGTTCGACTACATCCATGTCGATGAATACCAAGACACCAACCGCGTCCAGTACGAGATCGTAAAAATCCTTGCGGAGAAAAGCGGCAACATCGCTGCGGTCGGCGACGTGGATCAGAACATCTACAGCTGGCGGGGTGCATCGATAGAACACATCATGAACTTCGAACGCGATTTTCCGAACGCGAGGGTATTGGTGCTGACGGAAAATTACCGTTCGACGAAAAATATCCTTGCAGCGGCAAATGACGCTATCGAGAAGAACGTGGAGCGCCGCGAAAAAGAGTTACACACCGCAAATGCCGAAGGAGAGCGTATCGCCGTCGCCGGATTTGCCGATGAGAATGATGAAGCGCGTTTCATCGCGCGCGAGGCGGCGCAGCTCATCGCTCGAGGCGCGCCCGCAGAAAATATCGCGGTCCTCTACCGCGCCAACTTCCAATCGCGGGCAATCGAAGAGGCTTTTTTGCATCGCGACGTTCCGTACCAAGTGCTCGGTACGCGGTTTTTTGAACGAAAAGAAATAAAAGATACGCTTTCCTATCTCCGCGCAGCGCAAAATCCTTCGGCGGTCGGTGATATCACTCGTGCTATCGCGACGCCGGCGCGCGGCATTGGCAAGGTGACGCTCGCGAAAATGATCCAGGGGCAGGAGAGCGCTCTCCCGGCGGCGGCCAAAATAAAAATCGCCGGGTTCAGAAACACGCTCGCCCGTATCAAGGCTTCTATCGAGAGTAAAAAAGCATCGGAGGCGGTACGGGACGCGATGCTCCAGAGCGGCATGTGGGCTTTGTATGAAAAAGGGAGCGGGGAAGACGCGGAACGACTCCAAAACATGCAGGAGCTCGTGACGGTAGCGACAAAATATGACGGGCTTGCTGCCCCTGAAGGTATTGAGAAACTGATCGAAGAGGCCGCGCTCGGAAGCGACCAAGACGAGCTTGATCGTGAGAAGGAAACTGCGAAGAAAGCTGTGAAGCTCATGACCGTGCATGCGGCGAAGGGCCTTGAGTTCGGGACCGTCTTCATTACTGGTCTTGAAGAAGGGCTCTTCCCGCACGAGCGCGATGAATCTGATGACGTTGATACGGAAGAGGAGCGCCGGCTTTTCTACGTCGCGCTCACCCGCGCACAAAAGAAAGTGTACCTGACCTATGCAATCACGCGACGGATCTTCGGTACGCGCGTCCAGAACATGCCATCGGTCTTCGTTACCGAGCTTGACCCAGAGCTTGCCGACATAGTAGCGTTCACTGACTGGCACCATGATGAAGAGACATCGATCATTTAAAAAGAGGGGGGTACGGTTGGGCCAGCATCTGCTTATCAATAGCGGCATCGCGCACGCGGTCGCGGTCGCGGCAGAGGTGAAAAAAAACGATCGCGTGCTTGAGATAGGGCCGGGGACTGGCATGCTCACGCACGAGCTTCTTACGCTCGGTGCGAGAGTGACGGCGGTAGAAAAAGACCCGGCAATGGTTGCGGCATTGCGGGAGCGGTTTGCAGAAGAAATAAAAGTAAAGGCATTGCGGTTAATAGAGGGAGATGCGCGAACCGTTACTCCTGACAGCGTATTCCCGAAAGGCGCATACCGCGTCGCAGCCAACATCCCGTATTACATCACCGGAGAATTGGTACGTGTATGCATAACCGCGAAAAATCAACCGGTTGCGCTAGCATTTCTTGTCCAGAAAGAAGTCGCTGAGCGAATAGCGCGGAGCACGAAAGAGAGCATCCTCTCGCTTTCCGTGAAGGCCTACGGGGAGCCGCACTATGTAAAAACGGTCTCGCGAGGGAGCTTCTCACCGCCGCCCTCCGTTGACTCCGCCATACTCGCGATACGCGGCATTTCGCGTGCGAACATACGTGGTATTTCCGAGCAAAAATTCTTTGCCGTTATCAAAGCTGCATTCGCTCAAAAGAGAAAGATGCTTATCAGTAACCTCTCTCGTTTCGGCACAAAAGAGAGATTGCTGGACGCTTTTGCGCGCATCGATATAGACCCGCGCGCGCGCGCTGAAGATATCCCGCTTAAAAAATGGGTTGAACTCACGGGCATGCTGACCTAGAAGCCGAAAACGTTGCATATAATGCACACCCGAACGCGCTTCGGCAAGACAGGGCGCGTTATACTGGCAGCAATGGAGAACCGCAATCGCCTGGGGATGATCATTGGCGCGGGGGTCTTTGCGCTTATTGCTATTGGCATCGCCTCGTTCACCTATTTTTCCGGAACAACTCCTTCGGCAAATCCGGCTGTTTCTCCTGTCGTCAGTGCACCGCAGGATAAAAGCGGCTTCAGTGCCTGGGAGGAAACCCTACGGACCATAGCGGGGAAGAACGCAACCGGCACGAGCGGCGAAGACCTCTCCAACTACAAAGCGCCTGAAAACCTGAGCCCGACAGATGCCCTGGGTCGCGAACTCTATGCTAAATACCTGGTGTTGGCACAAAGTGGCAAGCTTGGGACGCCTGACGAGGCATCGGCGATTGCGGATATCATTAATAATCATGTCGCTGCCCCGGCAAGCAAGACCTACGCGGAAAAAGATCTGACCATCGGAAGCGCGAGCGACGCTACAGCTATCGCGGCTTACCGGAAAGCGGTCGTGGCCGCAATCGCCGACGCCGACCGTGTACCTGAATATGAGCTCATCACTTTCAATACACTTATGGAGACAAGAGGAGGTGCACAAGCTTCACAGAGGCTTCTAAATGACGCGGCTATCTACCGGGGCATCATTACCAAATTGCTCAAAATACCTGTACCTCCTACGCTCGTCAAAAACCATCTGGGACTCATCAACGCCTTGTCATCCCTTGTCGATTCCATTGGTATACTGAGGACGTCGTATGCCGATCCTCTTACGGCGTTAGTCTCGACCGGAGGCTTTGCCAGAGCAGAGGAGGCCTTGCGTACAACGTTTGACGAGTTTAACTCGCTTACTAGCGCCTCTACAACACCATGAACCATACATTTTTTAATAAGGCTCTCGCGGGTGCACTCTGCCTCGGTATCCTCGCGCCGTCATTTGCACTTGCAGCTCAGGACACGACAGTTATAAACGCTAACGTTGATTCGCAAACGGGTACATTCAATAACGTGCAAGTGCAGAACGCTCCGTATAACGCGCAAACTACCTATCGCGCGCCCTCTGGCGGCGCTGGTTCCGGCGGCTCGGGATACAGCGCTGGCTCCGGGGCGGCCAGTGGCATAGCTTCGATTACTTCGTGCCTTGCCGGAGGGCTTCTCGGTGGCGCGGTCTCCCTACTAAAGAATAAAGCGCTGAGTGTTGCCAATAAAGCGCTGAGTGTCCCTACTTCGAACACCCCATTGGAAAATAGCTCGGCCGACACGGCAGGCAACACCGGTACTGAAGTGAACAAGAACTGTGTGCTCGACGCAATCGCGGTGTCTATACGTCAGGCGCTCATCGCTGAGATGACACAGAGCATCGTGGATTGGATCAACGGCGGCTTTGAAGGCGAGCCGGCGTTCGTCAGCAACCTCGGCGACTTTTTCACCAACATCGCTGACGAAACCGCATACAACTTCATCATGGGGAGCGGCCTGTCCTCTATCTGCAGTCCCTTCCAAGTCGACATACGTCTTGCACTTGCACAAAACTACGCTAACCGTTATTCGCACAACTTCGCATGCAATTTTGGCGTGGGAGTCAACATAGGCGGATTTTATAGCGGCACCTCACCCTTCTCCTGGGACCAGTGGTGGCAATCAACCGAATTGCAGAACAATCCCATCGATGCCGCCCAGCTCGCGCAAGCGGAACTTGAACAACAGCTCGCGGAGGGAAAATCTGAAGCACAATTAAAATACACCGCCGGCCAGGGATATACCGGGACAGACAAGTGCGACCAATACGACAGCACTACGGGGAAGTGTACTCACTACACCACAGTGACCGCACCGGTGAACGTCGCGCAAGGGGCCGTCCAGGCCCAAGGCACCGGCTTGCGCCAGCTGGAGATGGCAGATGCGTTTGATGAGATCGTCAACGCCCTCCTCGGCCAGCTCCTCCAGAAAGCCCTTACGGGGGTGGGTGGATTTTACGGGCTCTCAGCGCGCGGCAGCGGGTCAAGCAACTATTTCAGCAATGTAAATAATTATTACAGTAGCGGCCCGGGCCAGTCGTACCTCGACCAGGTGGTAGCACAAACAGGCACGGATGCTTCGAACGCACAGACGACAGGGCTTCTTAACAACATCCAGGGGAGTATCGGCATCGAGCAATCCGCGCAGAGTACGCTCTCCCAAGGCCTCAACGATATAGAGAATACGACGAATGCCTATGCCCAGGTATATGATTGCTACATCGGCCTGACGAAGAGGACTTCAAACTTCATAACCACCTCGGAAGCGCTGACGCGCGCCAACAGCGCCTCAAGCACCATAGCGACGGAAATAACGCCGCAAGTGGCAACGCGCTCGTCACAGTTTTCGAACACACAAAACGTCATCTACTACTTGCAGGGCCTGTATGTGGCGGCTTCAAGCGCCACGACCCCTGAGGAAATCAGCACTATTTCAAACTCATATGACAGCACTATCGCATCAGGAGCGGTGTATACGCCGGGCGGCCTGACGATACTGGCAAGCGATGTCGCGAACAGCAAGAGCGGCCTTGATGCACTAACTACACAAGCACAGCAGCAACTGAACCAGTGCCGGAGCCTGTAGAATAAGAAGATGAAAAAGGTCCTTGCCGCATTCTTCATCATCGGTATCTTCGCGGGGGCTGTTGCGGTACCCGTGGTAGCGAATGCGGTTGACCTGGTTGATGCGAACGGGAATATTCCTGGGACAAATCAGCCAGCCGGGGGGGCACCAGCAAGCGGGCCGACCACTGGGGAGTCACTCTCAGATGTTACCGGCGGAGTGGGTCACTGCCTCACGCACCTGCTTACCTGTACCACAGGCGGGGCTCGATGGGTCACCTCAAAGCTGCTCTGGATGACCGGAGTGATGCTGAACTTCGTCATAGAAAAATTGGTGATGAACATGGGTTTCATCATCCATCAGACCGTCGGTATCCGTGACGCGTGGGTAGCGATACGCGACCTGGTCAACATCGGCATCATCGGCGGCATGGTGGCCATGGCTATCGGCACCATCATTAACTCCGCGAACTATAACGTTAACAAGCAGCTCGCGCGACTCATCGTAACGGCGCTCCTGGTGAACTTCAGTTTCTTTTTCGCTGCAGTCATCATTGACGCGTCCAATTTCGTCTCAGCAAAGATTTTCGAGACCACATTCAACTGCGGGGCACCCCCGCCGGGTGGCAGTAGCAATTACACTCTTGCCTCAGGCTGCGGCATCTCGGACAAGTTCATGGAACTTGTTAAGTTGCAGACCATCGCGAACGCGAAAAAAGATGTTGCGGCATCGATCCTCGATAGCGATTCGACGGCATTATGGACGAACGTGATGGCAACGTTCTTCTTTCTTATCGCGGCGATCGTGTTTTTCACTGCCTCTATCACCCTTGTCACGCGATTTGTCATCTTGACGCTTGTGCTTGTGGCCTCGCCGGTTTGGATTGCCGGACCGGTAATACCGTTTTTAAAGGGTGAGGGTGAGAAGGTGCAAAAACAGCTCATCAACCAGTCGATCTTCGCTCCGCTTCTCTTCCTTCTTATCGCCATATCCCTAAAGCTCCTTGAGAGCATGGTGAAAGGTAACGTCCTCGCGCTCAACCAAGGCAACGGCGCGGGGCTCGTCGGCCTCGTTAGTGGAGATCCGACGTCGCTTGCCTTAGTTCTCAATTTCATGATCGCCATGGGCTTCCTGGTCGCATCGCTCATCGCGGCAAAGCAGTTCGGCGCCCGCGGTGCCGACTGGGGACTCAAGCAGGTGAAAGGTGTCGGCAACTTTGCTCTGAAGTATGGAGCTAAGTACCCGGCGGCGGTTGGATTGCGTAACACCGTAGGGCGTGTGGGCGATTATGCAGGCATCCGTTATGAGGAGTGGATGTCCAAGCCGGGGAGCAACTTGCTCACGAGGGGCTTGAAAGCCGGCCTTAAGGTATCGGGCGCTGACCTTAGCCTGCAGCAGGGGTTTAAGAACATAAAAGACCAGAAATATTTCGGGTTTGAAGGCCGTGGCGGGATGAAACAGCAGCAGATAGACCGCGATATAAGGCTTTCTGATATCGCTAAGGATGAATTCCAAAGAGGGAAGCTCGATGGCAAAAAATTGAATGCGTCTGAGAGGGAGGAATTGAAGAATCTTGAAGGGAAAGAGCGTACCGGTACGCTCACGAAGATCGAAGTGGATCGGCTGGCTGAATTGCGTGAGAAACAGGGGGCGATCAAGACCGGTGAGGACGCACAGAGATCCTTCGACGAGGAGCGAAGGCTTGGGGAACGCATTATCGACCCGGCAACAGGCAAGGTGGAGACATGGGCAGCGTACTGGGCACGACAAGAGAAACGTGGCAAATTCGGCAGAAAGCGCGGTAAGAAAGAGGACGGGACCTGGGAGGAGGATGACAAGGGCGCCGAGGACCTATGGACCTACTTCGAGCGCATGGATAAGGCGACTGGCTGGCGAGAGGCCCGTGGAAATCTGGAGTCGATCACCGGCAGTATATCGGACGGATTCTGGGAACGTGAGCTTGATAAGGACCCGAGCGGTAAGCTCATACAGCGCCTCACGCACGCGCTCTCTGACCAGAAGTTCTTGGAGCTCATGAAAAACCCGAAGGTTCCGCGGCATGTTAAGAATGCCATGCTGAAAGAGCGCCGGGGTATGTATGCGAAGATGATACGGGACATAGAAGATAGAGTTGATAGAGGAGAGCTCATCAGAGGAAGTGATGAGTACAAAAAGGCAACGATCGTCGCTTACAACTATGCGGGCAAGTATATTACCGGGGACGAGTTTGAGTATATGATAACGTCGGACGCAGTATTCGACGAGAAGACGGGCCAGCGGTTCTCCGACCTTCGTAAGATGAATGCGCTCTGGGACGCGTCGCTCAGCGAAGGCCACTTCCTCAAGGTCAAAAACGACAAGTTACTGGGTAAAACGGAGCAACGCGAGGTCTCAAAAAGGAAGCGCGGACCGATGGACGACATCCGTGACCGCGAAGCGGGAGCCTACTATATCCTTGGGTACGAGGGGGATAACGACTGGCTTCCGAACGTAGCTGGGACCGTAGACTATGACGCCGTACGGAGCACCACCAGCGGAGCAAAGGAGATAATCGCGAGCAGGCAAAAAGTCATAGACAACTACGAAGCGGACCCAGAGACCCACAATGGGGTAAGCGAGGGCGATTACCGTAAAGCTCTGGAAGACAAGAGGTACGCCGAGATGATTGGCAGGGGCCCGGAAGGAAATCCCTTGGCCGAGCAGATACGGGCAGCAACCGAAGGGATGGCTGTGGAATCTCCCGAATACGCCGACAAGAAGGCAGAGGTCATCAGGGACGCCCGAGAGAAGTACAACACAGCTGTTGCTGACGGCGTTCTTGAAGACCCAGCGGAGAGAGAGGAGTTCCTCAAGGACGACACCATGTTCCTGATGCACCAGATGGCGACAGCCGAGTCGGACACCGTTGACTGGAAGACGGGCAAGAATGTTAAAGAGGAGCCGGGCATACTCAATAAGAGGAGTCGCTGGGCAACAAATACGGCGTATGGCATGACCTCAGAAAAATTGCGGGCCCTGCGCGATGGAGAGGACCCGCAAGAGCAGGATAGGATCTGGGAAAACACCCTTATGCGCGGACCGGATTCGCTGATCACAGAATACGGCATGAACGAGAACTTGCGCGCCGAGATCCCTTGGCCGCCGCCGGAGAGAATGCGGGAAATCAACCGCGTACGTAAGGCGCTCGGCAGAGAGCCGTTGCCAGAGACCCTGGACACGGAGCAGATCATAGAAGCTTCAAAACCGAAACCAAAAAAGACTGAGGGCGGGGAGCCGGCGGCCGGGTAACTATAGAGTATAAAATAACAGTATGAAAAAATATTCCCCAGGAGAGCGCCAACAGGCAAGAAAAAAACTGCCAAAGCCGCTGCAGGACTTTATTGCATCTCCGACGCTCTCGACCCTATACACCGGGATACAGAAAAAACACAAGTTGAGCCTCTACCAGATCTTCCTACTCGCAGATATAGTCAACGCCACCTTAATCGGGCTTGAGCAGGAGAGCGCGCTCGAAACCAATCTCCACCAAGCAATGCATGAGCTCTCGAACGAGGGGGCACGTGAGCTCGTAGCCGATATTAACGATCGCATCTTCAAAGAAGCAAAGCGGCGCCTGGAAGAGAACATCCTCGAGCCGAATTTCTTGACCGAGGTAAAGCCGGAGCAAGACCTCAGCGAAGAAGAGCAGCGCGAGAACGCGGAGAGAGAACGGATAGAAAACATGCGCGATGACGACCCGGAGCTCTTAGCGGCGGTCCAAGAAGATGAAGCTAAGGAGAAGATTATCCATGAGGCCCAGAAAAAAGAGCTCGAGGATTCGCTCCGTGAAATTGATAACCGTCCGGCACCTACCGAAGAAGAAGTGAGAGGGGACGAGCGCATCGAAAAAGAACTTGGGATAGGACCGGCAAGCAAACCATCCGAGAGCATCGCTGCACAAAAACTTTCAGCCCCCACGGTCGCGAAGCCGGAGGATGTCGTGGCAGAAAAACCCAAGCTAGCAAATGAGACAGCCCCGGGCGCTGTACCGCAAAAGACTTCTCCGCGGACCATCGACCCGTATCACGAACCTATCGAGTAAAGAGTTCCGAAAGAGGCCGTTTTGATGCGGTAGAATGGAGGGACTACTCTCCATGCAATACCAAGTACCGCAATTCATCGAGGTGGAGGACAAGCTTTTCGGACCGCTGACCGCAACACAGTTCGTCTATGTGGTCGGCGGCGGCGGATTCCTCATCGCCATGTGGCTCATATTGCCTCATTGGCTTGCTATTATCGTCGGTGCGCCCGTAGCACTCCTTGGCGCGGCACTTGCCTTCGTCAGGATAAATGATCGGCCCTTCATCGCGGCCCTCCAGGCAGCGCTTGAGTACTTCACCCGCTCTAAGCTCTACATCTGGGAAAAGAAAAAAACAACGGTCGCGCCGGCAGAAGACATCGATCTCACGGGAAATACCAAGGAGGACCCGCTCAAGTACGCGCCGGCAGCGACGGGGAGCAAGATAAAAGACCTCGCCTGGTCCTTGGATGTAAAAGAATCACTGTACACTGATACGAGCAAGCAAAAATAAAATGGCTGAACAGAAAAAACAAAAATCGGTAGCGGCGCAGGAGTTCGTGCCCATCAAGGAGGTGCGCGGGGGAGTGATGATGCTCAAGGACGGTTCGCTCTGCGGGGTACTTCTTGCTTCTTCAGTCAACTTCGCGCTCAAGTCCGCGGAAGAGCAGACGGCAACGCTTGCGCAGTTCCAAAGCTTCCTCAACTCGCTCGATTTCTCAGTGCAGTTCTTCATACAATCCCGCAAACTGGATATCCGCCCGTATGTCGTGCTCCTCGAAGAGAGGCTCAAGGCACAGACCGACGACCTGATGAAGATCCAGGTGCGTGAATATCTATCGTTCGTGAAGACGTTCACTGAACGCGCAAATATCATGAGCAAGCACTTTTTCATCGTCGTTCCCTACTCCCCCGCAGTGCTTGATGTCAAAAAGACGATAGAGACGAGGTTCTTCGGGAAGACCGACCTTTCTTCACAAAGGAAAGATAGCGGATTTGAAGAGAACCGCACGCAGCTCGAACAGCGTATGGCTGTGGTTGAGCAGGGTCTCGTCCGCTGCGGCATTCGTACCATACCGCTCGGAACGGAGGAGGTGATCGAGCTCCTCTATAAGGAGTTCAACCCGGGCGAGTTGGAAAAGCCCATTTCGACCACTGTCATCGCGAATAAACTATAACGTATGGCCCT
>JAHFMJ010000012.1 GCA_023269035.1 Candidatus Kaiserbacteria bacterium
AGGAAGATGAGATAGGGTCCGTATTTTTTCATGGATGATCTTTGAAGTAGTGTCGCACGTCCTCGACGTCCTTGGCAATAGCTGCGCGGAGCTCTCTCTCGTCTGCGAACATATCGCTCTCGCGGATTTTCTCGCACAACTCGATGGTTATTTCTTTGTCGTATAGATTGCCCGAAAAATCCAGCATGTATGCTTCGAGGACGTTCCGTTTCGGGTCGGCGAACGCCGCCGCATGAAATGTCTCGGAGTCAACGCTCACCTTGGCAGCGTAAATACCGGAGACGCTCGCATCAGTAAGCGCGATATTTGCAGTGGGGAATCCAAGCGCAGTACCCCGCTGCGCTCCGCGCGCCACTATGCCAGTGTAGATAGTAGGCATCAGTTCCGTATCTTATTTTTGACGGCTCTGAAGCTTCGAAACCCAAAAACTCCTATGAAGAGAGCTACCAGGAGTAACGCTATCGCTGCAGGCTCACCGACGTCCGGCGAAGTGAACTTGAAGACGACCACAGCAAGGCCGAGGATGCCAAGCACCGTGCGAGCGTATGAGAGGACCGTGCGCTCATTGGCAAGCTGCGTGCGGTCACGGGCAAGCTCATCACGCAAGGTGCTGTCCGCCAGCATCTCTTTGGTAAGGGCAACCTCTTCATAGGCGAGTTCAGTGCGCCTTTTTTCTAGATCGTCTTGTGTCAGTGCGGATTCAGACATGCCTTACCGCTAGTATACGTAGTTTCTTGCCGCCTTCAAAGTCTTTTTGCGGAGGAGGTGAGATTCGAACTCACGGTGGGTTTCCCCACGCCTGTTTTCAAGACAGGTGCACTAGACCACTATGCGACTCCTCCTGTGGGGAGAAGGGTACTATACGGAAGCTGATGATGCACCCCCGTCGTGCTTCTTTCCTCCGAAGGCCGGAAGTTTTTTATGGGCGACGCCGAAGATATAGATTATTTCGAGGATGCCAAGGGTATTGACGACGAGAATGATGCAAAACCACCATCGGTGGCCGTTGCGGGCGGCAAACCACAATGCCAGGCCTTTCCAAACCACGCTCCATAAAAGGACTCCTATGAATAACATGAACAAAAATCCCTCAGGGCTAAAAGGAAAGAAATGTATCATGTGCATAGCATAGCGCAGGTGTACCTGTGCTACAATGTAAAAAAGTGGCTAAACTAGTGGGTATCGACTACGGTACGAAACGTGTTGGGGTCGCCGTCTCCGACGAGTCAGGCTCTATTGCATTTCCGCGCACTACCTACGCCAACGACAGCACGCTCATCCCTATGCTCGTCACACTCATTAGGAACGAACGGGCCGCAGTGGTTATCATCGGTGAATCAAAAGATAAGGATGGCAAGGATAATCCGGTTATGGCCGCCGCACGTCATTTGGGGAGCGACCTAGAGCAGGCTGTTGCCGTAGCGGTTCATTACGAACCCGAGTTCTATACATCGGTCGAGGCACGCCGCCTGCCTGCGCAGGCAGGCGGCGTGCCGAGCAATGCAGTTGACGCGCAGGCCGCTGCCATCATACTTAACAGTTACATCGTGCGGACCAAAAAATAACATGCCACTCTCTCTTGATGAGTTCAAACGGGCAGAGATACGCATCGGCACGGTCCGCTCAGCGGAGAGTGTCCCTGAAACCGACAAGCTGCTGCGGCTCGAGGTTGATTTTGGCGATGACACGCCACGCCAGATACTTTCCGGCATCGCCGAATACGTTGATCCGAAGGATCTCGTCGGACGGCAGTTTCCCTTCATCACGAACCTGGAACCGCGCATTATCCGCGGACTGGTGAGTAATGGCATGCTGCTTGCGGTAGGAGAAGGGGAGACATTTGCGCTCCTCTCGCCGACGCGTCCGGTCTCGCCCGGGAGCCGGATACGATAAGTGTCCTCATTTTAAACACATGAATCCTTGGCGCAACATCCGGGCGTTTGTCTCACAGCAATGGGAATGGGTGAAGCTGCATGCGCAGGAGCCGCGCGCGATGTGGGAGTTCCTCATATTTACCTTTTTCGAAGCGCTCATACTTCCCATCCCCACAGAACCTTTTTTTGTCTTGTTAGTACTTGCCAAGAAACACCGTGTTGCGCTTATCACGCTGGTAACGGTCATTGCCTCAACGCTCGGGGCGGTGCTTGGGTACTGCATCGGATTGCTCTTTTCCGACTTTTTTGTGAACCATATACTTATGTCGCCACGCTTCCACCACGGGTTCGAGTTTGCCGTTGCGCGTATCGAGACATTCGCGTTCCTCGCCGTATTCCTCGCCGCACTTGCCCCCATCCCCTTTACCCCGGTCATCTTTGCTGCAGGTCTCTTACGCGTTAATTTCGGGACATTTATGCTCGCTTCCGTGCTTGGTCGGGCGCTCCGCTATGGCGCCGTCGCCTCTCTCGTCATCTTTTTTGGCCCAGAAGTGATCGATCGTATACGAAAAAATATCATGCCCTTCATCGTCGGCCTCTTCGTGCTCGTGCTCGCGACGGCAATCGTACTTTTCATGGAGCATCGCCGCTAAGGCTCTCTTTGCCTATACTATAATGAGCGCATACATAGTATGAACGCACTGCTCTCGCTCTTTCCACCCCCTTCAGCGCTCGCGCCGCTCTCCGCAGGGATCGATATCTCCGGCGGCTCCGTCAAGTGTGTGGTTCTGAAAGAGCGCGCTGGCCGCTGCGAACTTGCTTCCTATGGCGAGACACCGCTTGCAGAGGGTATTGTAGTGGGAGGGGATATAGAGGCACGCGACAAGCTTGTAGAAATACTACGCACCGTGCGATTGCGCTACGGCATCCGAAGCGCCTACGCGTGCCTGCCGGAGCGCAAAGCGTATCTCTATCAGGTGTTGGTGCCCGCTCCCTCTACGGACCTGAAGAGCGGTGTTGAGTTCGACTTTGAATCGCATGTCCCGCTCCCTCCCGCCGAGACGATATTTGATTTTGAGATGGTACGCACCGTGGAAGCGGGGACATTCGTCTCCGTGACCGCCTACGCGCGCCGCATCATCAACCAGTACGTATCCGCATTTGCGGACGCAGGTATCGCTCTGCGCTCGCTTGAAGTAGAGTCGCAAGCGCTCGCGCGCGCCGCCATCGACACCATCGACCGGAAAGAGACGCTGATGATGATCGACTTTGGGAGGAAGACGACCCGCATTGCGATCGCGGAATATGGCGTCGTCGCTTTTACTGCGACGGTGGATGTCGGCGGCGATGCGCTCACGACTGCGGTCATGAAGCATTTCAATGTGCCGGAGAATGAAGCAGAGCAGATCAAGAACGAGAAAGGATTCTTGATGAATAAGGAGAACAAAGACCTCGTCGAGGCGCTCATGACGACCGTCTCTGTCGTGAAAGACGAGATCGCAAAGCATCTCGCCTATTGGAATAACGCCTCAGCAGGCGACATCCCGCACAAGCCCGTCTCGAAGGTTATGGTGTGCGGCGGGAACGCCAATTTGCGGGGCTTTCCTGAATATCTTGAAGGGTCGCTCAATCTGCCCGTGTCCGTCGCAAGCGTCTGGACCAATACGTTTTCCCTCGATGAGTACATCCCCGCAATGCCTTTTACCGAGTCTTTGGAATATGCGACCGCCATAGGCTTAGCCATGCGCGGCCGCCCGTCACGACAATGGTAAACCTTCTTCCTCAGGACGCAGTAGCGAGATTACGTACGCGGTATTACGCGAGACTGAGTTCTGCGTTTCTTCTTCTTGTCCTCCTTGTTTTTGTGCTTGGAACCGTGTTCCTGCTCCCGTCGTATTTCCTCTCGCAAGGAGCAGCTGACGCGTCGGCGCGGTATCTCGCTGCGGCCCAGCAGAGCGCGACGGTGCGCGAGCATGCCGGCGCCACCGGCGCCCTCGCGACGCTTGCCGAGCAGGTGCTGATACTCAAACAATACCAAGGGGCGCCGGTCGTCGTGCCAGCCATCAGCGAAATAACGGGCGTTATTCCGAAAGGCATCCTGGTGAGCAAGATCGCTTTCGGGAAGAGGGAAGACGGTACTGCTTCGCTCACTGTCGCTGGCACAGCAGCAACACGCGCGACACTGCTCGCATTCGTCGATGCCTTGAAAGCGGGTGGCCGCTTCAGCGGCGTATCAGTGCCCGTCTCGCAGCTGGCGAGCGATAGCAATATCGATTTTTCTCTCACGTTCGGATTTGCAGCCCAAAAACCATGAAGCAGTTCCTCATTCCCGCATCCCTTCTCATACTCGTCGCAGCCTCGGTGGCAGGCTATGTTTTTATGATCTCGAAGATAGATGGGGCGGTGCAAGCAATCGCTACGGCGAACGAGCAGGTGCAATCGCTCACCGCGCGCGAAACATTCGCTCGTTCGGCAGGCACGTTCCTGAGCGACACTGCCGCTGCCCGCGCAGAGATCGCGACCTTTGTCGCGAATGATGCGGCAGTCGCCGGTATCATCCAAAGCCTTGAAGACGAAGGAAAGCGCGGGAAGGTGGCCGTCTCGGTCGGCTCGGTGACCGTCGTGCCTGACGGTTGGAAACAGCATGAGCTTTTGCGAGTAGAGCTCTCAGCGCACGGGCAGTTTGCCGCGCTTGGCAATTTTGCCACGGTGCTTGAGTCTCTGCCGTTTGCCTCAAGGCTCGAGACCGCTTCATTCGAGGTTTCCGATAAGAGTTGGTTTTCCAGTTTCGTGCTCGTGTTCCCGAAAGGAAAAACACCATGAACATACTTACCTCCACACTTGCGTTCTTCCGTTCGTTCACGCGGCCATACCCCGATCGCGATTGGACCCTCGTCCTCTCTG
Organism: Candidatus Kaiserbacteria bacterium; assembly: GCA_023269035.1. Taxonomy (GTDB): domain Bacteria; phylum Patescibacteriota; class Minisyncoccia; order Phycocordibacterales; family Phycocordibacteraceae; genus Phycocordibacter. Next base: position 4,779 of record JAHFMJ010000012.1, read on the forward strand.
TCGCCCTTCTGGGGTTCCTCGCGGCGACCATCTTTGCCACCTACCTCTTTTGGGGCATACGCTCAGGAACCATCATAGGGAACGCGGCGGGAACGCCGATAGTCTCTCAGAATGTCTCGCGCGCGGACATGCAATCAGTGATAGATGCCTATCGCATACGTAAGGCCAATTACGAAGCACGTAATTTTTCCGTACCGGTGCTCCGATAGGCAAAATAGTAAGCTCCTTGTTTTTTTGGAGCGACGCTATAAGCTTAGAATCTAACTACGGCCCCGTAGTTCAATGGATAGAACAGGAGACTTCTAAGCTCTTGATCGAGGTTCGATTCCTCGCGGGGCCACATGGCACGTCGCAAGTTGTGCCACATACGGGCGGTTAGCTCAGTTGGTAGAGCGCTTCATTTACACTGAAGATGTCGGGGGTTCGAGCCCTCCACCGCCCACACCCATGGAACCAGAAATCCTTTTCGAGGATGACGACGTGCTCGTCATCAATAAGCCTGCCGGTCTCATCGTGCACTCAGACGGGCGCACCGAGGAGCCGTCGGTTGCAACCTGGGCCGCGCGTACCTATCCGCAAATGCTCGACGTCGGCGAGCCGTGGGTCTCTCCGCAAGGGGAGACGATCCCGCGTCCCGGTATCGTGCACCGCCTCGACCGCAGCACCTCCGGCGTGATGATACTTGCAAAGACGCCTGAGGCGTACGCTTTTCTTAAGAAACAATTTCAGGACCGCGCCATAGAGAAAGAGTATCGTGCGTTCGTGTACGGGCAGCCGAAAGGAGAGCGGGGAGTAATCGAGCTTGAGATCGTACGGGTCAGGAGCGTCCCGCCGCGCTGGGGCGTGAAGCGTGCCGGCGAGGAAAAGAAAAACCGCGCCGCAGTGACGGAGTGGAAGGTCTTGAGGCAGGGGCGAGCCGAAAACGGGGAATCGGTTTCATATATGGAATTAAAGCCGAAGACCGGCCGCACGCATCAGATACGCGTCCACCTCAAGGCTATCCAGCACCCGATCATCGGCGACCCGCTCTATGCAATAGGCAAGGCATCGCTCTTAGATTTTACCCGCCCGGCCCTGCACGCCTACCGCCTCACCCTCACCCTGCCGGGAGGGGAGAGGAAGACGTTCGAAGCGCCACTCCCGGAGGATTTTCGAAAAGCCGAAGCGCTGGTTGCTTAAACAGCCCTGCCGTGGTATTTTTCAAAGCCTATGGCACTCGTCATGGATCCAAAAATGATCTCTCCCGTCAACGTCGACGAGAGGAAGAAGCTTGATATCCGCGCAGGCGATATCGTGCGCGTGCACCAAAAAATCACTGAAAAAGGTAAGATCCGTATCCAGCTTTTTGAAGGGTTGGTGCTCGCGAGGAAACACGGCACGGAAGCCGGCGCTACCTTTACCGTTCGCGCGACCCTCTCCGGCATCGGCGTCGAGAAGGTCTTTCCGCTCTACTCCCCCGTCATCGACAAGATAGAGATCGTCCGCCGCTCCAAGATGCGCCGCTCCAAGCTCTACTACATCCGCGATCAGGTTGCCCGTGAGATGCGCCGCAACCTTCGCAAGATGATTTCCGTTACCATTGCAACCAGTAGCGAGCGCGAGGAAGCCGAACGTACCGCTGCAGAGGCGAAAGCCGCTGAAGAGGCAAAAGTTGCCGCGGAAGCCGCAGCTACAGCAAAAGAGGCAGAGGAAAAAGCAGCCGCCGAACCGGCTGCACCGGAAGAGCCAAAGGAGGCATAAGCCTCCTTTTTGTTTGCACAAGCCGTAGAAACCCGTAGAATACGAGGCACGCGCAGGTGGCGAAATTGGTAGACGCACTACCTTGAGGTGGTAGCCCCCGCAAGGGGTTGGAGGTTCGAGTCCTCTCCTGCGCACCAGAGTTCCCGTGACGAGCTAAGAGGGCATGAAAGCCCTCTTTTGCTTTGTCATGCGCAGCCCATTCAAACGTCTACATCTATGCATAGCCACCCTTAGTTGTAGCTGGTCTACCGTAGGCGTGGGTATGTTCAGGGTCTCATTATCTCTTAACAAAAATCATATGAGTAGAACAATGACTCCTCTTCAGCGCAACATTCTTATTCTCGCCACAGCATTCATAGTATCGTTTCTTGCCCTAGCTCTCGTGGTTCCGTTCGAAGCGCGCGCGGCTCTTCTGACGCAGACTTTGGACGTTGGTGACTCGAACGCTGACGTCACCTCTCTTCAGACGTATCTCGCGACCGATCCGTCCATGTACCCTTCGGGTCTCGTAACCGGGTTCTTCGGTCCTCTGACCGAAGCTGCCGTTCAGCGATTCCAGAGTGCACAGGGAATCGTCACGAGCGGTACTCCCGCAACCACCGGCTATGGCCGCGTGGGGCCGACGACACTTGCGAGGATTAACGTGCTTATGGGAAATAGCGTATCGTCGGATACCGCTCCTCTATTGAGCGCCGCTTCCCTGCAGACGACGAACACGAGCGTGACTTACCATTGGACGACCAATGAGCCGACCTTTGGCGAAGTCTACTCGAGCCTGTCGCCTCTGCAATCTGACGAAGCGACCGGGCCTCACCAGAAACCCTACGTGAGCGGAACGTTGGCAGTTGACGCAGGAGGTTTGCAGACCAGTCACACGATCACGGTCTCAAATCTCGCCCCCAACTCCCTCTACTACTACCTTATCAGGAGCACGGACAGCACGGGCAACATGAGCATGCTCTGGCCGAGTACTGTTCGCACGAATAACTAAGCTACGAAGGTCAATAAAAAACCACCCCAAGACTTGTCGAGGGGTGGTTTTTTACATAGAGGGCTAGAGCTTCTGCCGGTAGTCTTTGTCGTGTGTCGAGTCGTCTGAAAACCAATTCCAATCATGCTCGACATATCCAACGTATCTGACCTTCTGCCACCAGCGCGGGCGGCGCTTCGAGACCGTCTTGCGGTCGCGTGCCCTGACGATGTCCCTGCCGACTGCGTATGCTATATCGTCGTTCATGTCACTGAGCGTATCAGATGTGTAATGAAGTGAGTATGAATATAGAGCCGCCCTCACCTGAATAGGTGAGGGCGGCTCTATATGCGCAGCGCGGTACCCAGTACTATTTAATGTGGATACCAACAGGTTCCGTTCGGATACGCGCCGCGCATCAAACGACAATAGCAGGAAGTCGGTGAAATGCGGATGAAACTTTTTTCAGCTCTTCTTGTTGGAGAAATCCACCGTCACTTCGCCGGGGGCACCACTTGCTGGCTTCCCGTTCATTTCTTTTTTCAAATCCTGGTTTGGTTCGGCAGGCGCGGGGATAGAGACGATGACGGTTGTGCCGCGTTTTGGCGCGCTCTGTATGCGGACCATGCCACGATGGAGCCGCACGAGCTCGGATACTATCGCGAGGCCGAGCCCCGACCCGCCAGTCTTCCTGTCGCGAGACGCATCACCTCGATAATACGGTTCAAAAATATGGAAAAGATCTTTTTCCGCGATACCGCTACCGCTATCACGGACGGTTAGCGTGATGTATCCATGGTAGTCCGGTTCGATGCTAATGACGATCGAACCTCCGGGCAAAGTATAGAGGATGGCATTCTTGAGGATATTGACCGTGATCTGTTCGAGTGCCGTCCGGTTGCCGAGCACCGTACGGAACTCGGCTTTCTTCTGAGTTACGGCCAGACCTTTCTGGCGTATCATGGGCCCCAGTTTCTTGACTGCTTCATCGGTCACCTCGCCGAAATCAACATTGAGAAAATCGATATGTTCCGGACGGATCAGCGTATTCAGGGTCAAGAGGTTATTGATGATATCGGAGAGGCGTACCAACTCTTCTGAATTGCTCTCGAGTATCTCGCGGACTTTGCTGCCGAGGCTCGGGTCCATCAGGTGGACGTCGTTGTTGGTCCGCAGGATAGCGAGCGGGGTACGCAGTTCGTGCGCCACATTCCCGATGAACTGCTTTTGCGAGGCGAGCGCGATTTTTGCAGGAGCGAGCGCAATACGCACCATCAGGTAGCCGAAGACGAGCATCATGCCTACGCTCGCCGCGATGATCGCAAAGAGCGGTTGTCCCTGGACATCGGAGAAACGCGGCACGAGAAGCAGGAGATCGTTTTTCCGCTCCGGCAAGGCAGAGATATCCGACTGCACGTGCGCAATGATGGAGGCCAATGTTGATTGGTACAGGAGCGCGAGCGCCGCTGCGGTCAGCCCCACTACGACAAAGGAAAAGAGGATCTGAAGCCCGACGATATTGACCTCAGTGCGGAAGAAGGGGTCGAGCCGGTAATTACGCGCGAATCCGATACCCAACCCCGCGAATCGTTTCCAATATGCTCGGGCTCTCTCCGTTATCAAGTTTCCGGCGGATGTTTTTGACATGGACATCGACGACGTTGCTGAATGAATCATAATTGAAATCCCATAAATGCGATAGCAGGTCCTCCCGATTGACCACCTGGTTCGGGTGCCGCATCAGGTACTCGAGGAGGGAAAACTCTTTCAGGGTCAGCGGTATCTCTTTCCCCGACCGTGTGACCAAGCGGTTTCCGGAATTCAACGTAATGTCCTGCACGCTGATGATATCTGGCACTGCCTCCGTCGGCCGTCGGAGCAGTGCGTGTACCCGTGCCAGGAGTTCTGCGAAGGAGAATGGTTTGACCAGGTAGTCATCGGCCCCGGAGAGGAGGAGATCGACCTTGTTCTGCGTCTCCGCGCGCGCGGTGAGGATGAGTATGGGCGTCTTGACGTCCATCGCTCGTGCCTGCTTCACGATCTCGTGCCCGTCCATTGAGGGGAGCATGAGGTCGAGAATGACAAGGTCGTAATCGTTACGGTGGAGCGAGATCCGGGTGAGGGCTTTCTGGCCGTCGTGAATAACGTCGGCCGTGTGGCCCTGGTAGGTGAGCCCGCGGGATATGGCGTCCGCGAGCTTCTGTTCGTCTTCGACAATTAATAGCTTCATACATCACCACTATACAAGAATGCTTATGAAGCCTTCATGAAGTGGATTTTCATTAAGATTTCATGGCTAGTGAGTCTATACTGTGGGTATATGGTACAAAATCCTTCATCGAAGGACCCCGTATCTGAAGTGCGCTCTCCCGTTCCGGCGGGGGTCAGCCCTTTGCGCTGGGTCTTTCTTGCTTTAATAGTAGTTCTTATCATTCTTGCCGGGTTTATTATATGGAGCCCCGGTTCGCCGCTCACCCTGTTACAAAACGGTACTGCGGATCAAAAAGGCAATCCCACCAGTCCGTCTCAAACAGGAACCCCTTCGCCCAGTTCGTTCTCTCCGGCCGCAGGTGCGCGGGTATTTGACGCGAAAGAGAACAGCTATGTGACCTACGTCTATTACACCGGAGACGCGTTCATTCCTGATTCCGTTACCATCACGGGAAATGAGAAGGTGCGTTTCGTCAACGCGACGAACCTCACCATGCGCGTCGGTTCACGTGCGGAGGCGCTGAGTAGCAATCAGTACTCGTCGCTCTCACAGCCGAGCGTAAAAACCAAAGGTCAGACCTTTGATATGACACTCGGGCAGCCAGGCATTTGGTCGTACGAGAACCTTCCTTCTACCGACCCGCGTGTCCTCGGCGTCGTATACGTACGCTGACGTACGCGAGCATCGCGCACTCTCCTCAAGCGCTCTGTTTCAGACAGAGCGCTTTTGTGTTAGGCTCTGCTCTGCGTCCCTTAGAGGGTCTATATGGTGGCTATGGTGTAACGGTTAACACTAGAGCTTGTGGAGCTCTCGATCAGGGTTCGATTCCCTGTAGCCACCCACGCCATGCAGAGCGCCTCCTCGTGAGGCGTTTTTGCATGGCATTTCGGTTGTCAGGGAATCGAAGCCGACCCGAGCGCCATTGGTTCAAGCGAGGGCGGCCGGCTCTGGGGGAGAATAGTTTATATCTCGCAAAGCGAGTTAAACTATTCGGGGGAAGAGGATTCCCTGTAGCCACCCCATTGAAACCGTATTGGAATGCAAGGAGTAATTTGGTAGCCTGGTCAGAGCGCCTATGCACACTAGAGTATCCTCGTTTAAAGATAAGAAAATCCTGCTCATTGGCGATGCCATCATCGATATGTATATCCACGGCAGGATCGTGGGCCAAGCTCTCGGTGCTGCGGTGCCCCGCGTAGAAGAGAAAAGCTCGTCTTTTTCTTTCGGAGGCAATGGGCTCATTGCCGCAAACATGCTCGAGCTTGGCGGGTCCGTCTATTTCGTCTCAGTCGTCGGCGCTGATGATGATGCAAAGCTCTATGATTCCCTTAAGCATCCGAAGCTCAAGAAATTCTTTTTTGTCGACAAAAACCGCCGCACGACCATCAAACGACGTGTCTTCGGGGATGGCAAGAGGCTCTTGCATATAAATAAGGTAGACAATCACGATATAGCCCCGGCCCTTGAGAAGAAGATACTGACGTTGCTCGAGACGCTTATACATAAAGTAGATACCGTTGTCATCATGGATCCGCAACACGGACTTCTTACGAGGAACCTCATCAAGCGTGTCATTGCACTCTGCAAGAAATACCACAAACCGCTCCTGGTCGACGCCCAGGTATCTCATCGAAAGAGCAATCATCATCTCTACGCGGGAGCTGACACGATGGTGCTCAACGAGAAGGAAGCCAAAGCCGCTTACCCGAAGTTCGACGCCCGCAAGGCCCGCACCTCCTTGGCATTGCTGAAAGAAAAATTCAAACTGACGAATGTCATCGTCAAGCTCGGTGAGAACGGCTCGCTCGCACTCTTCGGTGACACGTTTGTGCAGACACCGGGCTTTAAGGTCAAGACGATCGATGCGTGGGGAGCAGGGGACGCATTCCTCGCCGCTTTTAGCCTCGGTGACAGGAAGCAGCTGGACGAGACCCTCCGGATAGCAAATATGTGGGCCGCGCTTTCAACTACGATACCGGGCACGACGCCACCAAAGCGGAAAGATCTCGAGGCTGCTGTGCGAAAGCGTCGCGTGGTAAGCTGATGCGTATGAAAATATTCATCGATTCTGCAGATAGTGCTGAAATAAAGAAGTACATGTCATGGGGCGTCTGTGATGGGGTCACCACGAATCCGAGCATTTTCCTCAAAGCGGGAGTCAAAGGAGGGATGGCGGCCATGAAGGCTCGCGCCACCGAAATCGCCACGCTCGTCGCACCGCTCTCCTACAGCGTCGAAGTGACAAGTGAGGACTCGGAAGGCATCCTGAAAGAGGCACGAGAGTTTGCCGCACTTGCACCGAACATCGCCGTAAAGGTGACCATCACTGATAGGAGCGGCGAATCACTTTTACCAGTTATACGGCAATTGGTTTCAGAAGGCATCGCGGTCAACGTTACCGCGATGACCACATTCAATCAGGCGATCCTTGCCGCAAAGGCCCTTCACTCCGGCTACCAGGCGAATCCGAAAGCGAAAGGCCCGAGCTACTTGAGCATTTTTGCTGGGCGCATCTCTGAAGAGCAGGGGGTAGAACAGGCCTTCACAGTGATACAGAACCTCCGCGACTGGCTCGACTTCAATTCTTTCGAGAACATCGAGATTATCGTTGGGTCAGTACGCTCTGCCGAGAATGTCGAATTCTGGTCGCGCGCTGGCGCACACATACTCACTATCCCGCCGGAGATCATCGGCAAGCTCCTCTCAAGCGCGCGGACCAAGGAGACCGTTGCGCAGTTCCTCGACGACGGTAAGAAATCGATGGAACAGCTCGGGTAGTATGAACGCACGAGACAAGATACTTCCGCTTACTGAACTCCCCGCACTCGTAGAGACTCTGAAGAAAGAAGGGAAGAAAATAGTCACGACCAACGGGTGCTTCGATATCCTGCACATCGGGCATCTCCGCGCCCTTGAGGCGAGCAACGCGCTCGGCGACGTTCTTATCGTCGGAATCAACTCCGACGCGTCCGTGAAAGACTACAAGTCCCCGCTGCGTCCTATCGTCCCGCAAGCGGAGCGCGCAGAGATGATAGCGGGCTTGGCGTGCGTCGATTACGTGACGATTTTCCCTGAGAGGAACCCGATCCGTTTCTTGGAACTCGTACAGCCAGACATTCATACCAAATCGAGCGACCGCCAGGCGGACAAATTACCTGAAACGCCGATCGTGCGTCAACACGGCGGCGACGTCGTCATGGTTCCGTTGATACCCGGGCAATCGACCACAAAGATTATCGACCGCATCCGCGAAGCGTATCGCGAAGAACCTTAAGTAATTTTATTGAGAATGTCAGCCGGTGATTTCTTCTCTCCGGCCAGGATGACAAGTTTGGCGGCAGAAAAGTCGTTCTGGATCGTAAGCCTGTTCGGCAGCGCGACGGTCGGAATCCCGGCTGCCGTCGCAGAGAGCACGCCGCTCTCTGAATCTTCGAATGCGATGCAGGCCTCCGCCGGCAGTTTCAATCTTTCTAGAGCATAGAGGTACATATCAGGTGCGGGCTTCCTCTGCATGCCATCATTATCCTCGTACGATATGGTCATCTCGAAAAAATTATCCAATCCGACGATATGCACGTTCATGTCGATATCGACGCGCGAGGAGGACGAGACAAGTACCTGCCGTAGCGACGGGTAGAGGCGGGCGAACCCTTTTGCAAGCGCGATATTTTCTTTAATTATCGGTGTTCCGTCGATGCGTAGTGCGTCATATTTTTCTCGCCGACGGAGCCGCAACGGCTCCGTATCTCCCGTAATGCCTTTCATGCGGCAGATGGTCTCAATGTTCTCTTTTCCGGGACGTCCTACGCAGGGCATGTACTCGTGGATAGAGAGCGGCTTCGCTCCCTCATTCGCGACGAGCCATTGCCATGACTGGAAGTGCAGTTCTTCAGTATCAATGAAGAGCCCGTCCATGTCCCACAAGAGGGCTTGTATCTGCATTTTCTTTGACACGGTTCGCACTGTACCATGGCCTTTTTACGTTGATAAATCGGGCATTCCACGCTAGCATCAGAACATCGCATGCTCTCCATCCATGAGATAAAAAGCTGGCTCATGCAGAAACGCGGCGTCCTGACGACACGGAGCGCGTTCGTCTGCCGCGAGTCGTATTTCGGCAACAGCATCATCGCGCCGAACAGCTCGAAGGCTGATGCCGACCAGCGCGGATTCGTCCCGGTGGAGCTCTGGATTATGTCGGTCGTCGAGAATGCCAATCCGCTCAAGCTCCCGAACGAAGGGATCACAAAAATAAAAATTGGTGACGATGCGGTTCTCCTTACCGAGTTGCGTGATGTTGCGGGCGAACTCATCTTCGGGAAGTATGCCGATGCGTGGCCGCTCGCGAAGATAATCGACATCGGCGGAAGCCCGGTGACCACGAGCTTCGGTACGACCGAGACGACGCCGATACCGGTGCATGTGCATGGCGGGACAGTCGTGGAAGGGCATGCGCACAAGCCGGGCAAGACAGAAGCATATTTCTTTCCGCCGACAGACGTGCCACCGTACGACAAAAAGATTTCTGCCCATACGCGCATCGGCCTCAAAGCAGGAGTGACTAAGGATGATTTCCGCGCCAAGCTGCGCGAGTACGGAGAGAACGATTCCATGTATACGCTCCTGAACGAATTTCCGATAACGCCGATGACCGGATGGACGGTACCGGAGGGCGTGCTGCACGCTCCGGGGCCCTACATCACCTTCGAGATCCAGCGTCCGCAGGACGATTGCAACTTTGCGGCCTGGAAACTGGGGAATCGCCTTACCGAGCAGGAGCGGCACATGTGGTATCAGAAAAAAGTCTTGAAGGGACTCGCGGACGAAGATGCGTTTATCGATGAGCTTCTCGACTGGCCGCTCACGACGAGCCAAGATTTTGAAAAGAGATATTTCCATGATGCGCAGCTCATTGAGGAAGGGGAATGGGGCACGCGCCACCAGATATTTTTCGATATGTTTTACGGGGAAGGGTGGGAGGTACTGCCCGGCAAAACCTTTACCTTGCCTGAACAAGAAGAACCGCATGCAGGTGTTGTGTGGAGCGGGAAGGGTACCTTCAACGGCACTGCTCTTTCGCAGGAAGGTGAGAACGAGTTTCTCTGCACGCCGCAGAATGCGCTTGAGGTGAGTAATACCGGAGACATCCCGCTCTTGGTCTATACGGTCAAGCCGATGCGCTAATATAGAAGCTATGGCAAAAGCAAAGACCTGGCACCAGATTCATAAGGAAACGCTCTCGCTCGGCGACCGCCTCGCGGATACCATATCGGCCTTCGTCGGCTCGTGGCGGTTCATCATCATCCATGCGCTGTGGTTCGGGGCGTGGATACTCTTCCAGGTCGAGCCCTTCCCGTACGGACTTCTCACCATGATCGTCTCGCTGGAGGCAATATTCCTCTCGACCTTCATCATGATCAGTCAGAACCGCCAAGCCGACCGCGACCGCCACCAGGCGGATGCTGATTTCGAGACCAATGTCGAGGCAAAAAAGGAGATCGAGGAGTTGCAAATACGCCTTGCCCGCATCGAGGATGAAAAGCTCGATATAATCCTCAAGCTCCTCCAGAAGAAGAGCTAACCAAACTTCTTTGAGACAGCACCTCCTCAAAGCAAAAGATTTCTTCCACCGGTACGAGCGGCACCTCACCTCGGCCGCTTTCGCTATAGGTTTCGTCATTGACGTGCTGACATTCGCGAACGTCAATTTGACCATCATCATTCTCATCTTCGCCATACACCTCGTCATTGCCGGCGGGAGCATGTTCATCATCCACCTCATCGAATCGCGGCCTTTGCAGGGGCTGCTCGTCGAGCGCCTCCGCTCCTTCTCCCTCGTGGCGTCGTACTTTTCTTTCGGTGCGCTCGCGAGCGGCTTTTTCACCTTCTACTCGCTTTCAGGTCCCATAGTCACGAGCTGGCCGTTCCTCATCTTCGCGTTCACGTTCTTTGCCGGGAATGAATGGCTCACCTCGTACCGCTCACGCCTCGCTTTTCAGATGAGCATCTTTTTCTTCGCGCTCTTCTCTTTTTCTATCCTCGTCACGCCCCTTATCCTCAGGTCGATAGGCCCGATGGTCTTTATCCTCTCCGGGCTTGCATCGCTCGTCGTCTTTTTCCTTTTTCTCGCGCTCTTCTGGCTTATAGGGCCAAAGCGTTTTCATGAAAGCAAGATGAGCATCATACAGAGTGCAACGACCATCTTCCTGCTCGTCATCATTTTTTATTTCGGGCAGGTCATTCCGCCCGTACCGCTCTCTCTGAAGGCAATAGGCGTGTACCATTCCGTGACGCGCACCGGCGACACCTACCTCCTTTCGGGAGAGCTGCACCCGTGGTACCAGGAACTCTTTTCCCCGACAACAGCCCACATCCTACCCGGTGAGCCGGTGTACGTGTTCAGTTCGGTGTTCACCCCGGTTGCCATCACGACCGATATCGTGCACCGCTGGGAGCGGTACGACAACGACACGAACGCATGGGTCGCGTCGACCGTCGTGCGCTTTCCCGTGTTTGGCGGACGCGATGGAGGGTACCGCGGCTATTCGTTCAAAAAAGACCTTACACCGGGGCGCTGGCGCGTTGACGTCGAGACCCCGGGCGGGCTCCTCATCGGACGCGTGAATTTCACGGTTGTCTCAGCCAGCGTGAGCGTTCCGCTCCAAGAAAAAGCCTTATACTGATGACACCTATGTCGCGACACTTCATCTCTCCAGTCATTACGGCTCTCGTCGCACTCGGTGCGGTTTTTTTCTTCGGTGGTACCGCGGCATTTTTCACGGCAGCGCTTCTGGTACTCCTCGAGGTGACGCTCTCTTTCGACAATGCTGTCGTTAACGCCAAGGTCCTGATGAAAATGACGCCACGCTGGCAGCAGCGTTTCCTCACCTGGGGCATGATTATCGCCGTCCTCGGCACGCGGCTCGTCCTCCCTGTCCTCATCGTGAGCGCCGCCGCGTGGGTTTCGCCCTTTCTTATCGCGCAACTCGCGTTTTTCTCGCCGGCAGAGTACGGCGCGCTCCTCAGCAATGCACATGAGCTCATCAACGCCTTCGGTGCCGTATTTCTCTTGATGATCTCACTGAAGTATTTCCTTGACGAAGAAAAGAAAATCCACTGGATCCATTTTATTGAACGGCATCTCACTATATGGGGAAGGGTGGAGGCGCTTGAGATATTCATCGGGCTTGCCGTGCTTACGGCCCTCTCGTTCCTAGTTCCTGGAGATGTTCGCGCGATGGTATTGACCGCGGGCATCATCGGCATGATTCTTTTTATCGCTATGGAAGGTATCGTGAGCGCCTTTTCAATAGAGACGAAAGGGCAGGAAAAAGCGTCAGCGGCCGGGCAGGGCCTTGCGCTCTTCATCTACCTCAACATTCTTGATTCGGCATTTTCGCTCGACGGGGTTGTCGGCGCATTCGCCCTGACGAGCTCAATCCTTGCTATCGTCGTCGGGCTTGGCGTCGGCGCGTATTTCGTGCGGTCTTTGACGGTCTACCTGGTGGAGAAGCGTTCGCTTGAGTCGCTCCTCTATCTCGAACATGGTGCTCATTGGGCTATATTTGGCCTCGCGGCCTCGATGTTCACGAGCCTGCTTATCCCGGTACCCGAGATAATCACCGGCACTATAGGCATGGCCTTCGTCCTCGCGGCATACTATTCGTCACTCCGGCTCAATGGCTTAAAATAGTGTATTGTGTAATAGAGATATGAAAAACACGAATCCGTACGACGCATTCCGGCAAAAAAAACAGCAGATACCGCAAAAATACGGTACGGCCAAGTTCGGCGCCGCACGCGTCGGAAGTCGCCGGCCCGGCAATAGGGGGAAGTAAGATATGGCCGGGTTCATTACGAACATCGAAGCAGAGTCTCTCCGGAACGCCAATTTTCGCGCGGTGCTCTACACCGATCCGAATTTGCAACTCGTGGTCATGTCGCTCCTCCCGAACGAAGATATCGGCGAAGAGGTACATCTGCTGGACCAATTCATCCGCGTAGAAAAGGGCGAAGGAAAAGCGGTATTGGACGGGAAAGAGACGCCGCTCAAAGATGGAGATGTCGTTGTCATCCCGAAGGGGACCCGGCACAACATCATAAATGTCTCATCGGCTAATCCTCTCAAGCTCTATACCATTTACGCCCCGTCCCAACATCCTGCAGGGACCATCCACAAAACAAAAGCAGAAGCCGAGGCAGACGAAGAAGACCACCCTCACTAAGTAGTTTTTTGCGATGGTTATCCTTATTGCTTTTTCCACCTTCATAGCGACCCTTGTTGGCGGGTTTTTCGCGTTGAAGCTCAAAGATAAGCTCCATCTCGTCCTCGGATTCTCAGCGGGAGCGGTCGTCGCAGTGGCGTTTTTTGACCTTCTTCCCGAGGCGCTCAGCCTCAGCGCACCCTTTTATAGGCCGACTACTATTTTGACCGCAACCGCCGTGGGCTTTCTCGTCTACCTCGTGCTCGATCGTCTTATCTTCCTCCATTCGCACTCTGATGAGCCGGAAGGAGGCCATTCCTCGCATCACGCTAATAAGACGCGGGGAATAGTAGGGGCGGGGAGCCTTTCGCTTCACAGCTTCCTCGACGGCGTCGCTATAGGCCTTGCGTTCCAGGTCTCGCCTGCGGTCGGGGCTATCGTCGCTGTTGCTGTCCTCGCTCACGATTTCTCGGATGGCATCAACACGGTGAATCTCATTCTTAAGAATGGCGGCGACAAAACCTTCGCGCAGAAGTTCCTTTTTGCAGATGCAGCGGCTCCTGTCCTTGGTGTCATCTCCACGATGTTCTTTACCCTTCCCGAGTCCGCGCTCTCGCTCGTCCTTGCGATGTTTGCCGGTTTCTTCCTCTACATCGGGGCGAGCGACCTGGTGCCGGAGAGCCACCACGCGCATCCACGCTTCCTCACGACCATCATGACCGTTATCGGTGTAGCGGTACTCTTCGTGGTCATTCGTCTGGCCAGTATCTAGTGGAGGATACAATAGAGTGAATGGCAAAGGTATTCCTCTCTCTACTTCTGTTTCTCGCTTGTGCTGCTCCTGCAGCTGCGGCAGAACAGGTGCAGGACAAAACAGTCAATGAGCTTGCAAAAGTCATTGCGATTACGCAAGAGGAAGATCGGCCCGTCCCCGGCACGGATGTGCCGGGGACGTTCCAGACGCTCCGCGCCGAGATACTCGAGGGCACTGATAAGGGTACGATAGTCACCGTCAGAAATGATTACCTTGTGTTGAAGGCGGGGGAGGAGTTTTATGCACTCCATACGGTTGATGTGCTTCAGGGAACCGATGTCTACACGGTCTCTGAGCCATACCGCTTACCGCAGCTTGCGATACTGGTCGGGGTTTTTGTCCTTGCGGTGATTCTCTTTGGCGGCATACAGGGGACTCGGGCACTCATTTCGCTTATCGCCAGTTTCTTATTTATCGGCTATCTCCTCCTCCCCGGCATCCTCCATGGGAACTCTCCGATACTCGTTTCGCTCGGTGCTGCCTCGCTCATTATCGTCCTTGGCTCCTATATCACGCATGGATTCAGCAAAGTGACGACCTCCGCAGTCCTCGGCATGGTCGCCACCATCGCTGCGACCGGGCTTTTCTCCTCATTTGCTATCGGGTACACGCGGCTCTCCGGCTTTTCATCGGAAGAAGCGGTCTACCTCAACTTTGATACGAACGGGAGTATCAACTTTGCGGGCCTCTTGCTCGGCGCGATACTCATCGGCTTGCTCGGCGTCCTCTATGATGCGGCTATAGGGCAGGCGGTCGCAGTCGACGAACTTCGCCAGGCGGCGCCCGAGGCATCGCGCTTCGTTATCTATAAACGCGCGCTTCGCATCGGGCGCGAACACATCGGTGCTCTGGTTAACACGCTCGCCATCGCCTATGTCGGGGTCTCCCTCCCGCTTCTTTTGCTGTTCTACAATCTCGCCCCAGACGCTTCCATTTTCACGACGCTCAACCGTGAGATCTTCGCGACTGAGGTCGTCCGTGCGTTGATCGGCGGCATCGGTATCGTACTCACTGTTCCGCTCACGACCCTTATAGCAAGCGCTCTTTTGGTTGTTACACCGAAAGGTAAAAATGCTATACTGGATCCATAGTAACTAATCTGCTTTTATGATGGACGAACATAATCACGATCACATGCATGACCACGAGCACCACCACGGCATGCTTAAGAGCCGCCTCGTCGGGAAGCTTTTTGCTGCGTTCCTCGTTGCCGCTATTATATTTGTCGGCGCGAAAGCGGTTAATGCGATCGTAAACTTCGACTCCAACCCGACGCCGCCGTCGAACGTCATTACCGTCAGTGGCGAGGGCAAGGTCTCGGCAGTCCCGGATGTCGCGACCATCTCCTTCACGGTCTCGACCGATGCCGACACGACAGCGCATGCACAGGATGCATCTGCAAAGAAGGTTAACGTCGCACTCGCGCTTCTCAAGGACCTCAAGATAGATGACAAGGATATCAAGACCAGCTCGTACAACGTCTCCCCGCGCTACTCGTATCCGCAGCCCTGCTACAGCACGCTCCCGTGCCAGTACAACCAGGAGCAGAAGATCATCGGGTTCACCGCCTCCCAGAGTGTCGACATAAAGGTGCGCGACATCGATATCACCGGCAAAGTGCTCGCCGCGCTCGGCGATGCTGGCATCACGAACCTCTACGGCCCGAACTTCACCATCGATAACGAGGATGCGTTGAAGGCGCAGGCGCGCAAAGATGCTATCGAGAAGGCCCGTGCACAGGCCAAGCAGCTTGCCTCTGACCTGGGGGTCCGCCTGGTGCGCGTCGTCAACTACTCAGAGGGCAACAACTACCCGATCTACTACAGCAAGACCGCCGACTCCATGGGTATGGGCGCAGCCCCCGCCCGGCCTGAAGTGTCAGTCCCGACCGGCCAAAACGAGATCGTCATTGATGTTTCGGTGACCTACGAGATCCGCTAGGGTCATTGACTCACCACGCCGAATTTGGTATCTTGAAAAAAGCCCGTGCAGGGCTTTTTTCTTGAAAGACCATGAAACCTCTCGTTGAGTACATCAAAGCTGTCCGTGCTGAGCTGACCC
>JAHFMJ010000041.1 GCA_023269035.1 Candidatus Kaiserbacteria bacterium
TTCGTGATTTATTTCACATGGCAAAGCATGCCGCGCCTGCCATCATCTTCGTTGATGAGATAGATGCAGTCGGCCGCGTACGCGGCACGGGAGTGGGCGGCGGTAACGACGAACGCGAGCAGACACTGAATCAGATACTGGTCGAGATGGACGGCTTTGAACCGAACGAAAAGGTGATAGTCATGGCAGCGACCAACCGCCCCGACGTCCTCGACCCGGCGTTGCTGCGCCCGGGCCGCTTTGACCGCCGCGTAACCATCGATCTGCCGGACCGGGACGACCGCGAGGCGATACTCAAGGTGCATGCGCGTAAAAAGCCCTTTGCAGAGGATGTGAACCTCCGCATCATTGCCGAGCGGACGCCGGGCTTCTCGGGCGCTGACCTCTACTCGCTCATGAACGAAGGCGCGATACTTGCCGCGCGCGAAGATAGGAAAAAAATCGCACAGTTCGACCTCGTCCGCTCTATTGAAAAAGTGATGCTTGGTCCGGAACGCAAATCGCACCTTTTGAATAAGAAAGAAAAAGAGATAACCGCGTACCACGAGGCGGGTCACGCGCTTGTTGCATCCATCCTGCCGTTTGCCGACCCGGTGCATAAGATATCAATCATCAGCCGCGGCAGGGCAGCCGGCTATACGTTGAAGCTCCCTATCGAGGACACCAAGATGCAGTCGCGCAACGAATTCCTCGATGACATCGCCGTTTCGCTCGGCGGGTTCGTGGCAGAACAGCTTATCTACGGCGACCTGACGACTGGCCCAT
Source organism: Candidatus Kaiserbacteria bacterium (assembly GCA_023269035.1). Classification (GTDB taxonomy): domain Bacteria; phylum Patescibacteriota; class Minisyncoccia; order Phycocordibacterales; family Phycocordibacteraceae; genus Phycocordibacter. Next base: position 766 of record JAHFMJ010000041.1, read on the forward strand.
CGAACGACTTGCAGGTGCTGACCGCACTCGCGCGCGACATGGTGACTCGCTACGGGATGTCAGAGAGCATGGGCCCGATGGCACTTGAGGGCGAGGGCGGCCGCACGCTCTTCGGCCGTGGCATAAGCGAGAAAGAGTACTCGGAAAAGATATCGGCACAGATAGACGCTGAAGTGAAAAAGATAATCGATGATGCACATAAAAAGGCCAAAGACCTCATTGTGAAGCACCGTCCGCTCCTTGACGCCATCGCGGCAAAGCTCATGGAAGTAGAGACGATAGAGCGCGACGAGTTCGAAAAGATACTCATCGTCCACGGCATCACGCCGAAGAAGAAGCAAGACATTGAACATCAGGCCTAAGCGGTATAGTCTACGGAGGCGCGCCCTTAGCTCAGTTGGTTAGAGCATCGAGCTTATACCTCGAGGGTCCTTGGTTCGAATCCAAGAGGGCGCACTAACTATTTTCTCGCGGAAGGTCAGTGAGTGTGAGCATGCCGCCTCTCACTTTTCGCATGAGAGTAAGTGGTTTTTTTCCCAGCGCGGCCGGAGCAGGGTGGATCTCGATGATCACTTCGAATCCCTCATCAACTTCCTGAATAATGCGACGGATATCATTGCCGGAGAGTGTTTCCTCCTCTTGAAGAGCTTTTGCCACCTCGAGTACGTGCTCGTCCTTTCCCGAGAGGGCAGCGCGGCCTGCACTCATTGCTGCGCCAAGGCTATGTCCTGCTCGTCTGATTTGTTCAACGTCAAAGCCTGTTCCGCCGCGACCATGTGCGTGGGGTGCCGCAGCCGCAGCAGCGTTAAAACGCGTGAACCACGTCGCCCCGCTATAGCCGGGGCCGGGCTTGATAGTTGCTTTGATGACATCATCTTTTCCTGGGACTGCATGCTCTGCCTCATGGATGGCAGTAGCGCCGGGGTGCGCCATGCGCGGGGGTCTTTTCCTCCTCACAACCATGCGCCGTCCATCGGCGAGCACCTTCTCGATTCGCATCTGTCCTTCAGGGAGTCTGACTGCTTCTATCATTTGCTTACTGTATTCCTCTTACAAAGTAGTTTCAAGTTTGGTTACTCGAAATGCAACTCGCTCGCTCTCCGGAGAGCGAGGTTTTTTATAAGGGGATGTTTAGTAAGGTCCGGGTCTTTGGCAACCAATTTTTGTGCTTCGCTCCGCGCCGCCTCCACGAGTTTGAGATTTTTGAACGCTTCCATACCAATGTCGGAGATGCCCCACTGGCGGCGTCCGTACAATTCTCCGGCGCCTCGGATCTCGAGGTCTTTCTCCGCGAGCTCAAAGCCGTTTTTGGCCGAGACGATAGCTTTGAGCCGAGCATTGCCCGCGCCGGAGTTCTCGACCATAAGGAAGCAGTAGGGGATGTGGCTTGAGCGCATCACGCGCCCGCGCAGCTGATGCAATTGTGCCAGCCCGAAGCGTTCCGCGCCCTCTATCATGATGACCGTCGCGTTCGGCACATTGACACCGACCTCGACGACTGAGGTGGCGACGAGGATATTCGTTGTCCCTTTCTCGAATCGGGCCATCACCTCCTCTTTTTCCTTCGGTGTCATTTTGCTGTGGAGCTTTTCTATCACATACTCCGGAAAGATATCGTTACTCAATTTTTTTGTTTCAGCGGCAACGGAGCGCGTTTGGAGCGCCAGCGCTTTGGTTGGGTCGGGTTCGTCGATACGTGGACAGATGACGTACGCTTGTCGACCCTCTTTGAGTAATGCGCGTATCTTTTCATACGCGGCGTTCCTTTTCCCCGGCGTTACGATTTCCGTCTGTATCGGTTTTCTCCCTGCAGGTAGCTCGTCGAGTATGGTCAGGTCGAGGTCGCCATAGAGGGTGAGCGCAAGGGTGCGCGGTATCGGCGTCGCGGTCATCGAGAGCAGGTGCGGCGAGGTCCCACCCTTCGTCGCTATCGCCTGACGTTGAAAGGTGCCGAAGCGATGTTGC
>JAHFMJ010000013.1 GCA_023269035.1 Candidatus Kaiserbacteria bacterium
GGAAAAAAAGAAAGATGAAAAGCACAATGTCGACTCAATCGCGACCGAAGCGGTGAATAAGAAGATGAAGGATGTCATCGTCGGCGTGAACATCCGCATCGTTGCCTCTGCCCGGACCAAAGAGCGCGCACAGCATATCCTGAACGACCTCGAAGCGACCTTCGGCCAGTACGATGACGCGAAAGGGAACCGGTTCGTCTTCAAGACGCCGCACGGCAAGCGCGAGAAGCGCGAGCTGTTGCGTTCGTTCATCTTCCGCACCTTCGACCGCGATGCGCATGAAGCGCTTCTGCCGCAGCTCTGGCGCGAAATTTTTGAAAAAGTGCCGACCCCGCAGATGGAAAAGAGCCCGCTTGTACCGATGAACTTAGCCGAGCTCTCAACCATGTTCCATCTCGCCATTGCCGGTGGGACCGCAAGCCGCGAAGCCAAGACCGCTGGCGCAAAGCTGGCTCCTGCGGCGCCAGGGCTCCCTGAGAAAGGCATCGTCATCGGCAAGAACCGCTACAGCAACATCGAGACGCCGATACATTTCACGCCCGACGACCGTCTCCGCCACCTCTATACCATCGGTCAGACCGGTACCGGTAAGACGACGTTCTTAAAAAACATGATCATCCAGGACATCGAGAACGGCGAGGGTGTCTGCTTCATCGACCCGCACGGGGTGGACGTCTTGGAAATTCTCTCGCGTGTCCCGAAGGAGCGCTACGACGACCTCATCTACTTCGACCCGGCATACACGGAGCGGCCGATGGGGCTCAACATGCTTGAGTACGACCCCCGCTATCCCGAGCAGAAGACGTTCGTCGTCGACGAGATGTTCAAGATATTCCAAAAGCTCTACGGCCAGGTACCCGAGGCCTTTGGCCCTATCTTCGAGCAGTATTTTCGCAACGCGACGTTGCTCGTTCTCGAGGATCCCGAGACCGGCTCGACCTTGATGGATATCTCACGTGTCTTGGCCGACGAGGATTTCCGTCACCTCAAGCTCTCGCGGAGCCGCAACCCAGTGGTCAACCATTTCTGGGAGGACATCGCGGAGAACGTCCGTGGCGAAGGCGACTTACGCAACGTGGTGCCGTACATCACCTCCAAGTTCGACATATTCATCGCGAACGAGATCATGCGTCCCATCGTCGGCCAGCAGCGGAGCGCCTTCAACTTCAAGGACATCATGGATAACAAGAAGATCCTGCTCGTCAACCTCTCCAAGGGCCGCTTAGGCGATGTGAACGCCAACCTCCTCGGCCTCGTAATCGTCGGCAAGATAATGATGACCGCCCTCGCGCGTACCGAGTACCTGCATCAAAACCCGCCCAACTTCTACCTCTACATCGACGAGTTCCAAAACATCACGACCTCGACCATCGCTACCATCCTCTCCGAGGCGCGCAAGTTCCGCCTCTCGATGACGATGGCGCACCAATTCATCAGTCAGCTTACGAAAGAGATCAAGGAGGCGGTCTTCGGTAACGTCGGTACGCTCTCCGTTTTCCGCGTCGGCTCCGACGACGCGGCCTACATCGCGAAGCAGTTCGAACCGACCTTCACCGAGCGCGACTTCCTCAAGCTCGATAACTACCACGCATACGTCAAATTGCTCGCGGGCGGCAAGCCGGTTCCGCCGTTCTCGATGGAGACTATTACTTTCGCTCCTGGCGATTTTGCCAACATCGATGCGCTCAAGCATCTCTCATACCAGCGGTACGGCCGAGACCGCGAGACCGTGGAGAATGAGATCCGCCAGAAGTACGACCAGATGCGGGAGGGTAATAAAGAGTAAGTTAGCAGGGCGGTACGTGGCGTGATACACTGCGGCAAATATGCAATTGCAGGATCAACGCTCTCTCGTCCTCATCAAGCCTGACGGCATCCAGCGCTCTCTCATTGGAGAGATCGTCGGTCGCATCGAGCGTACCGGGCTGAAGTTCGTCGCATTCAAGTTCCTCGTGCCGTCGCGTGAACAGCTCATCACGCACTACAACAAGGATGATGCATGGTGCCTGGCGAAGGGAGCGCGCATCGCGGAAGACCTCAAGGCCCATGGCCTCCCCGTCACGAAAGAGCCCCTCGAGTACGGCCGCGACATCATCGAGCTCATCGTGAAGTTCATGACCTCCGGCCCCGTCCTCGCATTCGTCGTGCAGGGCAACGAGTCGGTCGCGGTGGTCAAGAAGCTCGTCGGCGCGACCGAGCCGGCAACCTCTGATGTCGGCACCATCCGCGGTGACTACACCATAGACTCTTACAATCACTCGTCTATACAGAATCGCGCGGTCCGCAACCTTATCCACTGCTCCGAGAGCCCCGAGGAGGCTGAGCGCGAGCTTGCGGTCTGGTTTACCCCAGAAGAGGTGATCAAATACCGCCTCGTGCAGGAGCAGATACTCTACGACGTCAACCTTGACGGTATTCTTGAATAAAATCCGCTGTGGTACCCTATGTATGGGGTTATTGGAAGGATATTAACCTCGTTAAAACAAATAAGGGAGTCCCATATCGTTCCGCTCTGGTGAATCCTGATTCAGGAATCCGACGAACGGACACTGCGGACACCCACCTGGGCGAAATGCCACAGGTTAATACTCCACGATAACCCTTCTAAGAATCTGTCATTCGAGCCTCCTCGAGACGGATTTTTAGTTTCTATGAAACCACGAACACTTTTTTTGATCGGCCTCCTTGCCCTTGCGAGTCTCATCGCTTTTTTGGATATCGCTGCCATGGCGCACTATCTTTTTTGGAAATTCTGGTGGTACGACATCATGATGCATGCCTTGGGTGGGCTTCTTTTTGGAGGCGTATTTATCTGGGTCGTCCACTACGAGCTTTCGGAAGCGCATCGTGCACGCCTTATGCGGCCGCTCTATGCAATCCTTTTTGTCTTCACCATCGGGGTTGTCTGGGAGGTCTTCGAGTTCTTTGCCGGAAGCAACCTTGGCTACTCCAACCTGTACTACGCCTTTGATACGATAAAGGATCTCTGTATGGATTGCATCGGCGGAGCGTCTGCCTATTTTCTCTACTCCCAAAAACGCGCATGAATAGGTCACTTTCCATCACCTTTGCGCGTGGAGCACGCAGAGTCACGGGCTCCAACTTCCTCGTCGAAGCAAAAGAGGCCGACAAGACGACACGCATCCTCATCGACTGCGGCCTCTCGCAAGGAGAGCGCTTTTGCGAGTCAGTGAACACCGAAGCGTTTTCCTACAACCCTGCTTCTATCGATGCCATCTTTTTCACCCATGCGCATGCCGACCATATCGGCCTCTTTCCAAAGCTCGTGAAGGCCGGCTTCACGGGCCATGCATATGCGACCGCGCCGACGAAAGACCTGATGCCGGTCATGCTCGAGGACTCCGTGCAGCTCATCGCCGCGGAAGCCAAGCGCTGCAACGATGTACCACCATATGTGACTGCAGACGTGGAAGCGGCGGTAGAAATACTCGAAGAAATGAGGTACCAGATGCCCGTTACCGTCGCGCCAGGTATTACCGTGACGCCCTATAACGCGGGGCACATCCTCGGTTCGGCCACCCTCCTCCTCGACATTTTCGGGACGCGGCTCCTCTTTACCGGCGACCTCGGACGCACGCCTGCAATACTCGTACCCGATAGGGAAGTGCCGAAGGATGTCGATTACCTCATTACCGAGAGCGTGTATGGCAATCGCGTGCACGGTTCAATCGAGGAGAGCGAAACGCTTTTGCTTGGTACAGTGAAAAACTGTGCCGCGAACAAAGGGACCCTTATCATCCCGGCCTTCTCGCTCGAGCGGACGCAGATAATACTCTCGATGCTCGACAAGGCGATTACTGATAAAAAAATTCCTCCCGTTCCGGTGTTCATGGATTCGCCACTCGCGGCAAAAGTGACCGATATCTACCGACGCTACCCCGATTTCCTGCGCGAGGATGTCCGTGCACGGCTCCTCAAAGGCGATGATCCGTTCTCGTTCCCTTCGCTCTCGGTGACAGTGAATCAGCAAGAGTCGCAGGATATCGACAAGGCGCCTTCGCCAAAAATAATCATCGCGGGCGCCGGGATGAGTCATGGCGGGCGCATCCGGCGGCACGAAGCGCATTACTTGCCGCAAAAGAATACGACGCTCCTGCTCGTCGGTTACCAAGTCCCCGGCTCATTAGGCCGCCGGCTTAAGGACGGCGCGAAAGAGGTCGACATTGATGGAGCAAAGGTGAAAGTACAAGCCGCCATCGCCTCAGCAGACGGCTTTTCCGCCCATGCCGACCGCGACGACCTGGTGCAGTTTGCTGAAGATACAAAACCTAAAAAAGTCTTCGTGGTACTTGGTGAGACCGAAGCGGCAACCTTCCTCGCACAGCGCATCGGCGGCTTCCTCGGCATACCCGTCGATGTCCCGCGGGAAGGGGAGACCCAGGATATCCCAATGCAATAAAAACTCCTGAATGATTCAGGAGTTTTTATTTTTTTCTACTACCGCGGCACTTGCTACAACGTTCGAACAAGGCATCAAACCCTAAAAGATCGCCACCACATTGCGTGCACTGCTTCAGCTCGCTTTTTTTAATACGGTTAAATCTAACAGAAAGGCCTTCTCTGCGAGGCATGCCCGTCATGTTCCGTTACGATACCTTCTTAACTATCCTGGCAAAGGTCTCGGGGTGCTTTTCGGCCAGTTCGGCGAGGACTTTTCTGTCCAATTCGATGTTCGCTTTCTTCAAGGCGCCGATGAAGGTGCTGTAGTTCTTGAATCCGGCTTCGCGGAGCGCTGCGTTGATACGGATGGTGAAAAGGCGGCGGAAGTCGCGCTTCTTGGCGCGACGGTCGCGGAAGGCATATTTGCCCGCGTGCTTGAGCGCTTCAAGCGCTTGGCGCTTCTTGGTGGAGCGGCCAAAGCGGAAGCCCTTAGCCTGTTTGAGGATATTCTTGCGTCTTTTTATCGCTTTCGGTCCTCCTTTAGTGCGTGCCATATGAAAAAGTTAATGATTAGAGAAAGAATCTTATGAGCGGGGAAGAAAGCGAGCCCGGTCGGCGGCACTCATGGTAACGAAGGCCGCTTGGCGCTTGCGCGTCCGGGTCGCACGGCTCTCCTTCGCGTTGAAGTGATCCTGTCCGCCCTTCCTGGCGACGATCTTTCCGTTGCGCGTGACGCGGAGGCGCTTAGTGTATGATTTATTGGTTTTCATATTATTTTTCTTTTTCGGTTTTCTTTCCTGACCTCTCGATGATCATGGTGAAGCCTTTCAGTCCTCGCTGGACGTCCTCGGCGACCTTGTAGTCCTCCGGGACGAGGAGCACGAACCGCTTGAGGCGCTCCTTGAGGAATGCCTGGTCCATGTACTTGTAGCGGCCTTTGAGAAAGAGCTCTATACGGACGCGGTGGCCCTCTTTGAGCCACCCGGCAGCTTGACGGGCCTTGCGGGTCAGGTCGTTCTCTCCCGTACCGACCTCTATCTGGATAGACTTGGTCTCGGTAACGTGCGATTTAGCCCTGATATCGCGGTCCTTCTTTTGCTGCTCGTACTGAAACTTACCATAATCCATGATTTTCGCAACCGGCGGCACGGCAGCAGGGGAGACCTCGATGAGGTCTAGGCTGACGGCCTTTGCGGCTGCAAGCGCGTCCGCGAGCGCGAGGACGCCGAGGTTCTCACCAGAGGCGCCGATGACCCGGAGCTCTTTTGAGCGAATTTCTTGATTGATGCGTACGCGCGTATTCAAAGGGAATCGTTTTTACCGAGGAATCATAGCATAGAAAGATCCCTTTTCCATGCCGCTCTCAGCGGCCTCATTACTTGCACAAAAGTCAAGTGGGGTGTACAATCGCTCTGTTTCTGGTGCATGTCCCGAGACCTCACTCAGGCTCAGTAAAGACCCGAGCGGTTCAGGTTTAGCGAGATGTTCTAGGAACCCCTACCTCTTTCAGAAGAGGTGCGGAAGTGTAGTACATGGACGAAAAAAATTACCCACATTCTGCTTTTTCATATTTCCCCGAGCTGAAAGCCCGCCGAATCTTTACCAGGGGTGATGTCGTAACTGAAGCTGATTTGATTACCATCGCCTCTTCAACGGGATCGGGGAAAGATCCTGCTCTTCCTGTTCCTGAAAGCCGTGCATCCTGGAAGCGTTTGGGAAAACTCGTAGAAATCGGCGGAGTCGGTCCCTGGAATCATAACCCCGGGGTCATTTCGCCTCGCCGCCGCATAAAGAGCGACCCTTCTCTTGAAGCAGTCATTGCGCAGACGACCGACCCAGAGAATCTCGAGAAGTTTTATGTCCCTTCGTCGAAAGGGTCCTCTGTGCGCTGCGCTGACGGCCGTTTTGATAAGGAAGCGAAAGTTCGGGCCGATAAGGGCCTTCCGATAGAGTCGCACGACCTCGGGCCCCAGTACTTTGGGGGGAGCGCCGCCGCTGCGCTCATTCACCGTATCGTCGATGGGGAGTCGATGGACTCGAATGCCACGTTCGTCGACGACATCAAGGAAATCATACGGGTCCATGAGCGCATGTCTCCACCTGTCCACTTTGGTGGCCATATTGACGATAAGAATCACGGGCACCCAGAGAATACCGGTTGCGGGGCGATCGATCGGATCACTGATATTTTCAAAGTGATGCTGGATGAGCGCTTCCAGAAGCAGTTCCACCGCCTTATCGATGCGATACTTCCCGACGAGTACCAGCCGAGGATCGTCAGTGCGATCACTGATCAGTTGGGCGTCCTTCAGAAACGGGAGCAGCAGTACTTCGAGGTTGACCAGGAGACCGGAGTGCCAAAGTATAAAGCGGCTGTGGTCTCGACTCTTCAAGAGAACGCACTTCATGAGGATCATAGGCCTGTCGCTGAGATGGTCGGTGAGCACCATGAGTGCGTGCTGGTCGTTAACAAGGTGCACGGTACGACCTTCGACCGCGATCGCTTCAATGCAACGACCGGAGACAAGGTGCAGATCTTCAATTACGACCTGTGGGGCAAGATCGGCATGGCAAAGACGCTGTATCCCAACGATAGAGAAAAACAACACAAATATCTTATTTGCTCGCTCATGTTCGCTATGGCGGCGATGATGGTCATGACCGATGGGTCTCTGGAGGTCTTAGTACGCTAACTAGCTGAGAGCCGTTCGCCTCGATTATATAGACATTTCTCACCAAGAGGCATACAGTATCGGCATTCTTCATGTGGAAACTTCTCTCTAAGATCATAACGACCGGGACGGTTACCGAGCCCGCACCCGCCCTCGAGGCGGATTTTCAAATAGTGGGCGAGAATATCAGGAATGCCGTACATACACTCTATGGCGGCAGGTCGCTGCGCATTCGGCACGTTGATGCCGGTTCGACCAATGGTGAGGAGTATGAGCTCACCGCGCTCGGCAACGCCTACTATGACATCGAACGTTTCGGCATTTCCTTTGTCGCCTCGCCGCGGCATGCCGACGTCCTCACCGTCTCCGGTCCGGTGACGCGCAACATGGAGCATGCTCTCAGAACCGCCTACGAGATGATGCCGGAACCGCGCATCGTCGTCGCGCTCGGCGACGGCGCTATAGACGGCGGCATATGGAAGGGCTCGTACGCGGTCGTCGGCGGGGTGCGCGACGTGATCCCTGTCGATATTGAGATCCCCGGTGATCCGCCCTCCCCGTTCGATGTGCTGCGCGGGCTACTCAGCGCGATTGCTGCCGCTCGATCATAAATAGTATGTCTTTCATTCTTCCGCTTTTTGTCTTTTCTTTATCCATCCCGCTCGTCGTGGCTGTTGTCGCTGTTGGGGTAGGAAATCGTTCGTGGGGGAATATTCTCGTTCAGCTGCTCATGATTTTCGGCGGGGTGACCGGCTTTATTGCTTCGACGCTCTTTCTGTTCGGTGGCGGCGACAGTTCGATTGTGAGCGGCCTTCTATCATTTCCTGCGCCACTCGACGCGTGGTTCGCGATCGATACCTTGCGCGCGTTTTTCCTCCTCTTCGTGTATGCGGGGATGATGCTCACTTCGCTCTACTCGCTTGGCTATCTGCCGAAGTATCGAGGCGTCTACTCGCTTCCCGCACTGAACGCCGCACTTGCGCTTTTCGTCTTTGGCATGGGCGCGACGATCATGTCAGCGTCCATCTTCTCGTTCCTCCTGTTCTGGAAAGTGATGTCGGTCTCCGCGTACTTCCTGGTCATCGCCGATAGGTCGGCAGAGTCGCTCTCGGCAGGATTCTCATATTTCCTGATGACCCACATCGGATTCGTCTCGTTGCTCGCCGGATTCTTGCTGCTCTCGGGCGGTAATGTTTTTGCCAGCTTTTTGAGCATTGCCGCATCAGCCGCCGGGCTCTCCTCTTTCGTGCGTGCGACAGCGTTCTTTCTGCTTTTTATCGGATTCGGCTCAAAGGCAGGCCTTGTTCCGCTCCATCAATGGCTGCCGTACGCGCATCCTCAGGCGCCGAGCAACGCCTCTGCGCTCATGTCCGGCGTGATGCTCAAGGTCGCGCTGTTCGGTTTCATCCAATCGCTTTTCTTGTTTTCCGAGATCCCTCTGTGGTGGTCGTGCGTCGTTATGGCGGTCGGCCTCGTGTCGGCGTTTTTCGGCGTGCTCCACGCCGCGGTCGAGTCTGACGTGAAGCGACTCTTGGCTTGGAGCAGTATCGAGAACATGGGGCTCTTATTCTCGGCGCTCGGCGGTATCGGCATCATCGGCTCGCTTCCTCTCGGATTAGGAGCGCAGCCGCTCATCGGCGCACTGGCATTTTTCGTTGCACTCCATGCGGTGAACCATTTCCTTTTCAAGTCGGGGCTCTTCATGGCTGCGGGTGCAGTCGTCTCCGAAACCCATACGCGTGACCTCGACCAGCTCGGCGGCCTTGCGCAAAAATGGCCCCTGTTTTCGGCTGCCTTTCTTGCGCTCTCGCTCGCGGCCTCGGCGCTTCCGCCCTTCGGAGCGTTTTACGGGGAATGGGCATACCTGCAGACGCTCGTCGCGGCAATCGGCAGTGGCATTACGGCGCTTGCAGTCCCCGCCGGAGTTGCACTCTCGCTCATCTCATTGATCAGTGGCCTGGCGATTTTCACGTTTGCGAAAGCGTTTTCTTCGATATTCCTCGGTCGTGCGCGCACAAATCATGCCGAGAATGTCGGGCACTTGCACTGGGCACTCGTTACGCCGGTCGTTCTCACTGCCGTTGCTTCGCTTGCGACGGGGCTTGTCGCGGTCCCGCTCGGCTCTTTGATTGCCGGAGCCACTTCGACAGGGGACTGGTCCGCGTCCCTCGCACCTCTTCCCCGCGCTTCGATAAATCCCTTGGTTGTGCTTCTCATTGTGATGCTCACGCTCACGCTCGCCTTTGTTGCGAGCCGGATATTCGGCGCACCTCGCATCCGGCGCACCGATACCTGGGATTGCGGTCAACCGCTCACGAGACGTATGGAGTATACGGCGACCGGTTTTGCCGCTCCGATACGTTTTTTCTTCAAGAGTATCGTGCTTGCCGAAAAACGAATGACGGCAACGCCGATTATCGCGAGCAATCCGTGGATTGCTTCACGCAGTCTCGAATGGAAGGTATCGTCGTTTTGGGAACGCGCTTTGTATGAACCGCTCGGCAAGCTTATGCTCCGGGTAGCAGACGTGATTAAGCATCTGCAGAGCGGCGTAGTGCAGTTTTATCTTCTTCTCGTGTTCGCCACGCTCGTCGTCGTCATGAGTACCGCACTATGACCCTTATCTTCTCTTTCGCTCAGGCCGCTTTCATCGTCCTCCTCGCCCCGGGTATGGTCGGTTTCGTGCGCACGCTGAAAGCGCGTTTCCAGAATCGCCGTGGCGCGCCCATCCTCCTTCCGTACTGGTCGCTGCTTTCGCTTTTCCGCAAGGAGATGACCATCACGCGGAATAGTTCATGGATCTTCCACGCAGTGCCTTTCGTGGTCTTCGCCTCTGCGCTCACGCTCGCGTTCCTCATACCGACCCTTGGCTACAGCGGGGGACACCTCGGCGATATATTCCTCGTCGGCGCCATCATGGCGCTCGGGTCGGTATTCCTCGTCTTCGGCGGCATGGATACCGCGAGCGCGTTCGGCAACATGGGGAGTAGCCGTGAGATGACGCTCTCGGCGCTTGTCGAGCCGGCGCTCTATGTCTCGCTCGGGACCCTTGCGATTATTGCGGGGGCACCCAACCTGGAGAGCATCCTCGAGCGATTCTCTTCTGCATCAGCACTCGACATACTTCCTATCGCCGCACTCTCACTCTTCGCGCTTTTTCTCGTCTTTCTTTCGGAGAATGCGCGTTATCCTGTCGACAATCCGGCAACGCACCTCGAGCTCACCATGGTGCATGAAGCGATGGTGCTCGAGTATTCGGGAGCCTATCTCGCCTTGCTCGAGTATGCCTCCGCCATCAAGCTGACGGTCCTCTTTGCGTTCCTCATGGATCTGGTCGTGCCGTTCGGGATCGTTCATCTTCCATTTACACCGCTCACCCTGCTCGTCGCATGCGTCGCTCTCCTTGGCAAGCTCGTACTTGCCGCTCTCCTCGTCGCGTTCGTTGAGTCGACGATAGTCAAGATGCGCTTCTATCGTATGCAGGAATTCATGTCACTCGGGTTCATTGTGGCTTTCGCCGGATTATTGCTTGCCCTCATCTTTGGGCGCCCTCTATGATGAACTTTTCCTTGCCATTTCTGCTTGTCCTCATCGCCGGAAGCATGCTCATGCTCTCGTTCGTGCTCGCAAGCCGGATGCGGCTCTTATCGCTTTTGAGGTTCTTCGCTCTGCAGTCTATTCTGCTTGCCGCGTATGCGGGTACGCTCTCGTTCGTGCGCGCCGAGTGGAACCTGCTCGTGATGGCAGGCCTCATTGTCGTGCTGAAAGGCGTGATCATCCCGCGCTTCCTCATGCGGGTCGCACGGGAGAGCGGCGCATCACAGCGCCTTGAGTCATACGCGCGTCCGACGACCCTTCTCTTTTGTTCAGGTATCGTGAGCATACTCTCGTTCATCGCAGCAGGCGCGTTGACCTCGGTCGTCGGAAGCGGCTACTTCATCACTGCCGTCTCGTTCTCGCTCCTCTCGGTCGGGTTCCTGATGCTCGTCTCGCGGAAGGACCTCTTCGGTCAGATCATCGGCTTCTTGGTGATGGAGAATGGTATCTTCACGTTCGGTTTGGCGTTGACGGGCGGCCTCGCGCTCCTCATCGAGGTTGGCATCCTCTTTGACGTCGTGGTCGGGTTCGCACTCATGACGATACTCCTCAACTGGGTCCAGAAGCAGCACGCATCCGCCCGCACCGACCTCTTACGGGAACTCACCGACTAACACCATGTTCATTTCCTTACTTTTCCTCTCGTGCCTCTTTGCCTTCGTGCTCCCGCTCTTCAGCAGGCGTGTCGAGGCTATCGGCGTGCTCGCGCTTACAGGTGCTTCGGCACTATTTCTCTCCGCTCTTGCGCTTGGCGTGCCGGCCTTGTTTGTCGCGCCATCGGTCTCTCCGGACGGCTTGTGGTACCTTGACCCGTTCGCGGCGATCCTCGTTATCATCATCGGCTTTGTGCAGTGGACGGCGACGATGGTGAGCGTCCCGTACTTGCGTACCGAGGTCAGCCACGGCGCCATCGGAAAAAAACGCGTACGCGAATACTACGCCCTCGTGACGTTCTTCGTCCTTTCAATGTTCGCGGCGGTGCTTTCGAATAACCTCGGCCTCATGTGGGTGGCACTCGAAGCGACGACGCTCGCCACGACCTTGCTCGTCTCTTTTTATGCGAAAGAGGCTTCGCTCGAGGCGGCATGGAAGTACTTGCTCCTCTGCAGCGTCGGCATCTCGCTCGGCCTCCTCGGCGTCTTTCTTACCGCCTACGCCGCAGCTACCTCTGGCCTCACGGGCGTCGCGGGGATTTCTTTTGCGAATCTGCTCAGCGTCGCCGCAACGCTTCCGCCTGAGGTCATGCGTATCGCATTCGTCTTCATCCTCGTCGGTTTCGGTACCAAGGTGGGTCTCGTGCCGATGCATGCCTGGCTTCCTGATGCGCACGGCCGCACCCCGTCCCCGGTCTCCGGCTTACTCTCAGGCGTGCTCCTCAACGTCGCGCTGTTCGCGCTTATCCGCTATAAGGTGCTCGTCGATGGTGCACTCGGCGGCTCACGTTGGAGTGACGGGCTGTTCCTTGCCTTTGGCGCACTCTCTTTCATCGTGCCCGCCGCGTTCATTCTCGTGCAGAAGAATTACAAACGGCTCCTCGCGTACTCCTCGATAGAGCACATGGGGTTCGTCGTCTTCTCTTTCGGTCTCGGAGTCCCGGGGATGATCGTCGGCACAATGCACCTTATCGGCCACGCGCTCACTAAGTCGATGCTCTTTTTTGCCGCAGGCAACACGCTTTTGCATTTCAAAACAACGAAGATCGCGAACGTGAAAGGCGTTCTGCAGGCCCTGCCTATAACCGGAGGATTTTTCCTTGCAGGCATCCTCGCCATCCTCGCTGTCCCACCTTCGCCGCTTTTCGTCAGCGAGTTCAGGCTCGTCGGCGCGGCCCTCTCTGCCGAGCCTTGGTACCTCGCGGGGATGCTGCTCGCCGGGGCAGTCATCTTTGCCGGTTTCATCCGGCTTCTCATGCCGATGCTCTTTCAAAGGTCATCGGAGCAACCTGCTTCGCGAGAGCGATTGAACCTCTCACACGCGGCGATGGCGCTTCATCTTGTTGCCATTATCGCCTTCGGTATCTTCTTCCTGACTCCCGCCGGCGAATCGTTTATTACCAACATCATCAAGTCGCTTTAGTACTATGCCCACGCACTCATTTCCGATCAATACGGTGAGCCGCGAATCTTTGCGAAGCGCGGTAGAAGGTGTGCTTGCGCACGGTGGCGCGCTTGCGCTCATGTATGCCACCGATGAGGGCGGGCAAGGATATGCCGTCAACGCCGTCTGTTCGCTTCCTGGCGAATCGGGTTTCACCACATTTCGTGCGGAAATACCGAAGAGTGATCCGCGCTACCCATCGCTGACTGTGAACATCATGGCCGCGCATTGGTATGAGCGGCAGATACGCGACCAGTTCGGCATTGTCCCGGAAGGACACCCCGACTTGCGTCGGCTCATGCATCACGAAAATATTCCGGAAGGAACGCACCCCCTGCGCAAGGAATTCGCATGGAATACGAAACTCGCGCAGGGACATGTCCCGTACCCCATGCACGCTGTGGAAGGGAAGGGCGTGTTCGAAATTCCTGTCGGGCCTATCCACGCGGGTATCATCGAACCGGGGCACTTCCGCTTCAACGTGCGCGGCGAGCGCATTCTCGCGTTGGAAGGAAAGCTCTTCTTCAAGCATAAAGGTGTCGAGAAGCTCGTCGAGGGCAAGACTCCTGAGGAAGCACTACCCTTTGTCGAGCGAGTGAGCGGGGATATGGTCGTAGGCCATACGCTCGCGTATGTGCAAGCTCTCGAGCGTGCTCGCGGCACCACGGTATCGAAGCGAACGGAGCATCTCCGTTGCCTGTACAACGAGCTTGAACGCATCACCATGCACCTCTTCGATATCGGCAACATGGGCGGCATGGGCACCGGGTTTACCTTCATGGCGGCGCAGGGCTTTCGCATGGTGGAGATGATGCGCCGCCTGAATGAAACTCTGGTGGGCCATCGATTTTTGCGCGGCGCTATCATGCTTGGCGGAGCGCATGACCTGGACCAAGATGCGCGCGCAAAAATCCGCGAGACCATCAACCGTATCGAAAAAGATATTAAGAAAGTCCTCGACATCGCCTTTGCGACAGACGGCCTCTTGGAGCGCTTTGAGACGACCGGTGTGTTGAGCAAAGAGGCGGCACGTGCGTATGGCGCGCAGGGCGTCCCTGCGCGCGCCTCCGGCGTCGCTATCGATGCGCGCCATGACCGTCCCTATGCGGCATATGAGACGTTAAACGTCGCCGTGGTCACGGAGAAAAGCGGCGACGTCGCGGCCCGCTTCCGCGTACGCGTACGCGAACTCGCGGAATCGTTCAGGTTGGTCCGCGAGATCATTGCTGACTTGCCGCATGCGGAGACCGCGACCACCTTCTCTCGGGGCTCTGGGGAAGCCCTCGGCTGGGCAGAGAGCTGGCGCGGGGAAGTCGTTGATTTCGTAAGGCTTACCAAGGAGGGTCGCATCGAACGCCTTGTCATTCGCGACCCGTCCTTCTGCAACTGGGCGCTCTTCGGTGAGCTTGCGCCGGGCAACATCATCCCCGACTTCCCGCTCTGTAATAAGAGCCTCAACCTTTCGTATTCGGGGAACGACCTTTGACAAGTTATATTTACTATGGTACCGTATCTAAAAGGTCGAAGTTAACAAAACTCTACAAAAAGATCATGAAACCGAATGTAGAAAAAGCAGTTCACCAAGGACCAGCACCGAAAGCTACTCGCGTGATGGCCGCTGAAACAGCTCTGGCTTTGGCTCTCGGCGCCATCGCAGGGATTAACTTCCTGGACTTTTTGTTCAACCATAGTCGCAAGTTGCCGAAGATAGACATGGACAAAAGAGACTAGCAGACGTAGTCTGCGTTAAAATAAAATTGAAATAAAAAAGACCCGCGATGCGGGCCGTTTTTATTTCGATAGAGTGAAGAGGGGATTATCCCTTTGACAAAATAAAACATGCATTGTAAAATACGAGTATGGCTGAGAACAAAAAATTTGAAATACGGACCGCTGGTCTAAAAGGGAAAGACATCGCCAAGGCTCGTACCGCAGGCCTCAACGGAGAAAAGGCCCCGAAGGCTACGCGAGTACTCTTTCTTTCAGAAGCTCTCTTTATTGCAGCTATTGCTGCAGTGCTCTTATCACCGTCCCACGGGCGATCTTAAGAAAAAAATCTTAATAAAAAAGAGCCTGATATAAGGCTCTTTTTTATTCTGGTGGAGATGGAGGGTAATGAGCCCTCGTGCAATAGGTGATGTCAGAGCACTCTACGGAACATAGTTTTCCTTGAAGTTTAAGCCGAGGATTAAAAGGAGAACAAAAGCATCTCCGGCCGAGCTCGTGATCTTGGAGTGCCGGTGAGCGGTCGGCACTACAGAGCCTGATGGTATGACACCGAGAACCTTCTATCAGACGTCAAAGGTTCGGCGCCTGTCGGAGCTTACGCTGCAACAGGAGCGAAGGCGAACGCCAAAGGCGAGAGCCCTGCTTTAAACGTTTTCACACGTTTGGTGCTCGAGGTTTTAGGTGTTCTCCAGCATTCACCGTTCCGCATGCAAAGAGCATGCACCCACTGTCGAATCGATTCATCCCCCCGGAAGGTCCCGAACGCGAGGCGCTCTGGGGGAAGGACAGTGGTCACTCTTCATTTTTCAAGGTTCTTTCTATGGTCCGCTTAGTGTCGCGGGCTCTCAGCGTATCACGCTTGTCGTGCTTCTTCTTGTGCCGTACGACCGCGACCTGGAGCTTCAGTCGGGGACCTTTATTGTACACCATAATAGGTATAATTGTCAACCCTTTCTGTCCCTCCTTTTCAGCAAGATCGGTTATCTCTTTTTTGCTCAACAAGAGCTTGCGCGTACGCTCCGGGTCATACGTCTTTGGTGTGTTGTTTTCCTGATAGGGGGAGATGGTGGCGCCAACCAAATACGCCTCGCCCGCCCGCGCCACCACGCGCGAGCCCACGAGCGATGCCTTACCTGCACGCAAACTCTTTACCTCCGTGCCGAGCAGTTGCATGCCTGCTTCATAGCTCTCGAGTATCTCGTACTCAAGCCGCGCTTTTTTGTTCTCAATCAATGCTTTCATACATACAGGTTATCTGACCGCAGTATAGCCGCCGGGAACTCCCTTTTTGGAAAAGACGATCTGCCAGTCGCTAATCGTCCGGGTGCGAAACGAGCCGGCGAAACAATGGAGATAATATTTCCACATGCGGTAGAAACGCTCGCCATACTTTTCCCTCAGGGTCGGCCATGCCGCATCAAAATTCGCGAACCACGCCATGAGCGTCCTGTCATAATCGGCTCCGAAATTGTGCAAATCTTCGACGACGAACAGACCTTCCACGGCCTTGCCTATCTGTGCGAGGGAGGGGAGCGCTCCGTTCGGGAATATATATTTCTCTATCCACGGTTCGCCGACGATACGCGAGTAGTTGTCGCCGATGGTTTGGAGCAGAAAGAGCCCGTCGTCTTTCAGGCACCGCGCAGCACATTCGAAATAGGTCCGGAAATTCTTATACCCGACCGCTTCGAACATCTCAATAGAGACGATATGGTCGAATGTCTCGTTAACATCACGATAGTCCTGGAAGCGCAATTCTATCGGTAGGCCTTTGCAGCGCTCTTGCGCAAGCGCAAGCTGTTCTTTGGAGATGGTGATGCCGACCACCGATGCTCCGTAGTGCTCTGCGGCGTACTGTGCAAACCCGCCCCAGCCGCAGCCGATGTCGAGCACGCGGTCGCCCTTCTTGAGCCGTATCTTTCGGCAAATGAGGTCAAGCTTTGCTTCCTGCGCTTCATCGAGGTTTTTTGGCTTTAAGGTGGCGCTCCAGTACGCGCAGGTATAGATCATGCGCTTGTCGAGCATCACCTCGTAAAGGTCGTTGCCCAGGTCGTAATGTCCTTCAGCAACCTGGGAGGCTCGGGCGCGCGATTGACGATTAGAAACGAGCGCAAGAGCCTTTTGATAAAGGAGCGCTGGGGTGAAAAATCGTTTGTCTACTCTCGGCGTCAGTATCCGCGCGAAGAACTCATCAAGCGCCGGAGCGTCCCACCATCCATCCATATACGATTCTCCGGCGCCCATCGTGCCGTAAAGGAGGAATCGCCAATACGTGCGAGGATCATGAATTTGCGGGTCCCACGGCGCAGCGCCATTCAGTTGTATCCCGGCTTTTTTAAGAAGTGTCTCGACAATACGTTCGGCATTCATACTATTTGATTATTGTACAAGATTCGCACTTCTGATGGCGTCTTCTTTTTTGGTTTCAAGCCCATTTACCTATATAATACCGTGATGGCAACGCCACCACCAAAGCAAGCTCCTCAGAAAAACAAGACGCCGAAAGCAGGCGGTCCGAAGAATTGGATGCCGAAGGGCATGCCCACCATCCCTCCTCGTAAGGACTTTTGGGGAAACCTCGGCTCGACCGTCTTTGGCATCCTCATACTCCTCACCCTCTATTCATATTTCTTCGCAGGCAATCCCGCTGTGGGGGAGGTGACGCTCTCGCAGCTGACCGCTGATATCAAGACGGCCAAGGTGCAAGGCATCGTTGTCGAAGGAGATAAGCTTAGCGTCACGTATGCTGACGGCTCAAAGAAGACGAGCAAGAAGGAGGTCGACGCCGCACTCACCACGACCTTTGCTAATTACGGGCTTAAGCCCGAGGAGCTCGCGAAGGTGACTATCGACGTTAAAAATCAAAGCGGCTTCCAGTACTGGTTCTTCTCGCTCGCGCCTATCATCTTGCCGCTTATCCTGATCGCGGTTTTCATATGGTTCCTCTCCAAGCAGGTGCGCGGCGCGGGCATGCAGGCCTTTACCTTCGGCCAGAGCAAGGCGCGGATGATCGACCCGAAGGATGCCAACCAGCGCGTAACCTTCAGCGATGTTGCCGGAGCAAAAGAGGCGAAAGAAGAATTGACTGAGATCGTCGACTTCCTAAAAAATCCGAAGAAGTTCCTCGACATCGGTGCACGGATCCCGAAAGGTGTGCTCCTCATGGGCGCTCCAGGGACGGGCAAGACCCTGCTCGGCCGCGCGGTCGCGGGCGAGGCGGGCGTGCCGTTTTTCTCGATATCAGGTTCCGAGTTCGTTGAAATGTTCGTCGGCGTCGGCGCTTCCCGGGTTCGTG
>JAHFMJ010000014.1 GCA_023269035.1 Candidatus Kaiserbacteria bacterium
GATACTGAATTTGTCCAGGTCGCTCCACCATCCCATGAAAGTTCAAAACCAAGACTGTTAGTACCTGTCGTGCTGTCCATCCACCAATCTGATCTCACTTCAATACCTGTGATGGTCGCACCAGGTGGGACAGATATGTTGTAATTGAAATAACGATGCGTATCTCCAACGCCGTTCGTGTTTAAGGCAGAACTTCCTCCGTCCGCGTATGCACCTGTTGGATTTGACTCAAACCCATTACCACTACCCCCAGAATCCGGAGTGTTTGCGGTTGGAGAAAGATACCCGGTATTTTCAGACAGCGCAGTCACTACGTAAAGGCGTTTCTGATATGCATCGACGGCAGTAATCGGATACTGGCCGTTGACGTTCGGATCACCGACGAGCGTAGCGAACGTCGAGTTGGTTACAACAGGACTCCTCCAATCGCCGTGGTTGCCTGTCGCGTCGGCAAGTACCGAAGAGCAGGTATCACCGCCGATGGCGTTGTTGAAGTTGGTCACCAATGAAGAGAGGGTAATGTTCTGGGTCCGGTTAAACGCTCCGGGCCAGGTGACCATCGCCGTTACCTTTTTCGTGAAAAGGTCTAACTGCTGCACGGTGATCGTCGTCATGGATTGGACTCCCGTAACGCCGGAGGGCGTTGAGGTTGAGACGACAAGCTTAAAATCCTTACGCGCAAGAGCCTGTTCATTCTCAAGTGCCTTCCGAGCGCTTGCGAGCGCTTCCGAAGCAACCTGTGAGTCGATAGAAAGCGATTCAGCTGACGAGAGCAGGATGGTGGCCGTAAAAGCCGATATGAGTACCACCATGGCTATCAAAATCTCAAGTGTTGAAAATCCTCGTTTCATATCAGTGTGTCCAGGTTATCTGCCCTTCGGTCGCGATACTGATAATAGAAGTGTGTCCGTCAGTGCCGCTGACAGTGACGGTGGCGCTGCTAGTCGTTGCCGCCAAGGGAGAAAAAATAACGTCACTACCGACTACAGAAGAAGCATTATTCTCTACGGGAGTTACCTCATCCACCGCGCTGTCGCGTGACACATATGAAAGCCCCTGGAAAACCACGTACTGACCCGGACCAAAATGCACTCCGTGCGCCTTGCCACCCGTGCATCCGCCGCCGAAACACATGTTGTTGATAGCTTGGCTACGAGCTTTTTGTAACAAGCTTATGACGACATCTCGTTCATTCCTGAACATATAGCCACGGAACGAATCCATGCTGACAAAAAGGCCAAACCCCGCGAGGATAACGAAGAGTCCCATGACTACCAGGATTTCGATGAGGGTGAATCCTCTGCTAGAACGCTTATGGATGTAAGTTCTGGGTAATACCATAAATGGGAGTGATGATTGAAACAGCGATAAAACCGACGACGAGACCCATCGTCACCATCATCGCTGGCTCGATGAGCGACGAAAGATTTTTGGTGAAGTCATCCACTTCCCCTTCGTAGAGCTCGGCAAGGTAGACAAGGGTGTTAGAGAGGTTACCGGAGCGCTCACCTATTGAGGTCATCTGGCTCATGACCTCGGGAAAGAGTATCGGTTTCTTCTGCAGGTGTACGGAGATGCGCTCGCCGCGGTTTATAGACTCCGCTATTTTCTTGAACTCAGCTTTATACACGAGGTTCTTGGTGGTATCAGCAGTAAGAGGGAGAGCCGCAGAGAGGGTCACGCCGGATTTGAGGAGGAGGCCGAGGGTACGGGTCGCGTTCGCGATATTGTACGAGCGCACCACGGGCCCGAGGACCGGGAGCGAGAGCATCCATTGATCGAAAAAGAAATGAAAGCGTTTGCTCCGCTTGAGTGCGGTAACCACAGTGATTGAAAACAATACGAGAAAGATGAGGAAGGGGATCCACCAGTTTTGGAGGAACACGCTCACCGCCATCACGATGCGGGTCGAAAGCGGCAGAGCCATATGGAGCGAAGAGAAGATAGGCGTGATCTTGGGAAAGAGGTAGAGCATCAGGAAGAGCGTGATGGCCAAGGTCGCACACGCAATGATGACCGGATAGATGAACGCGCTGATGATCTTGCTCCTGAGCTCGCTACGTTTCTTGAGCTCATCAGCAAGGTAGTCGAGGTTCTGCGAGAGCGTACCGCTGGTCTCCCCCACTTTGACGATATTGACGCCGAAGTCGCCGAAGATGTGCTGAAACTTGCCGAGCGATTTTGCAAGCGATTGGCCCTCGGCAACGTCCGCAATGACCTTCTTGATGACGCGCGCGTAGCGGCGCGAGGTCGACTGCTCGCTCACCATGTGGAGGCTCTCGAGTATGGGCACGCTCGCACGCACGAGGAATGCGAGACGCTTTACGAAAAACGTTTGCTCCTTCACCGAGAGGCGTGGGGTGCTCGCGAGCTCAACGCGGTCCTGGAGCGCTAGGCAGTAGGTGTAGGTCTTCTTTCCCGCCCCGGCGATATAGGAGACGCAGACACGCGGAAAGGCAAGAGCTTTGGTAAGAGTTTTATTCATGGACGACACGCAACACTTCTTCGATAGTAGTCTCCCCTGCACGGACCTTCTCAAACCCGTCGTCAAGCATGGTGGTCATGCCGTTCTTGACCGCGAGCTTCTTTATCTCTTCAGATGATGCTTTGTTGAGTATCGCTTCGCGGATCTCGGGATCGGCAACGAGCACCTCGTTGATACAGATACGCCCGCGGTAGCCGCTTTTGTTGCACTCGCTGCAACCCTTCCCCTTTGAGACTATATTTCCCGTAAAAGGCTTTGCGAGAGGCAACGAGGAGAGGCTCGCCTTCACGTTCTCCGAGATGGCGACTTGCTCCTTGCAGTGTACGCAGATCTTGCGCACGAGGCGCTGACCTATGGCGACGCTCACTGTCGTGGCGACCAAATAGGGCTCGATCTTCATCTCCATGAGGCGCGGGAGTGTGGTTGCCGCATCGTTGGTGTGGAGCGTCGAGAGGAGGAGGTGCCCGGTAAGAGCCGTGTTGACGGCGATAGCGGCGGTCTCGGGGTCGCGGATCTCGCCGACCATTATGATGTCCGGGTCCTGGCGCAAGAGCGAGCGCAAGCCGTTGGCGAAGGTCAGTCCCGTGTTCGGGTTGACCTGTATCTGCTCGATGTCCCCGACCGCATACTCGATAGGGTCCTCGAGCGTGACGATAGAGACCTCAGGATTATTAAGCATCTTGATGAGGGTGTAGAGCGTCGTCGTCTTGCCGGAGCCGGTAGGGCCCGTGGCGAGGATCATGCCGTTCGGCTTGTGGATGGCGTTAAGGATTTTTTTCTGATCGGCAGCGCTAAAACCAAGATTGTCGAGGCTGAAGTTCTCGGCTTTGTCGGAGAGGAGGCGCATCACCACATTCTCCCCGTGGTAGGTCGGCGCGATGGAGACGCGGATGTCGACGAACTCGCTACTCTCAGGAAACATGAGGCGGAAGCGTCCGTCCTGGGTCGCCTGGTGCTCGTCGGTGCGCAAGCCCGCGATGACCTTGATGCGCGAGATGACCTCGCCGTGGATCTCCTTGGGAAATTGGTATGACTCTTGGAGGACGCCGTCGACGCGCAGGCGGACGCGCACCCCGTCGTTGGAAGGGTCGATGTGGATATCGGAAGCTCTTGTGGTATGCGCTTTCTCGATGAGGGAGTCGACCAAAGAGATTATGGAAATATTGGAGCCCTTGGCGAGCTCTTGTTCTACCGTCGTTGTGGCCATAGTGAAAATAGGCCACTCTACAGGAAGAGTGGTAGCAAAAATTGTACACTTTTCCTGGAAAAATGCAAGAGGGAGTTTAATGTTGTATGCTATACCCCATGAGCGAAACCAAACTTACTTTCTCCATCGACGAGGGTGCTCACCTGCTCTCGGTCGCCATTGCCGGGACCTTTGGAAAGGAGCAGATGGATGCCCTCACCGCCTGGACGAAAGAGGTCGAGGCAGCCGTATCAAAAGCATGCGACAAAGACGGCCAGCGCCTCAACTCCATGGTTGACCTCACCGGGCTCGAGAGCTACACGAGTGCCGCAGCGCTCGGCGAGATGGGCAACCTGATGCGAGAGAACGCGCGCTACATACGGAAGACCGCCACCTACGGTGCCAACGACCTCCTGCTCGCCGCCGAGGAGATAGCCGCGCTGATAGCGCACCGCGAAAATTTTAAAGCGTTCAAGACGAAAGATGAGGCGCTCGCCTGGATAGCCGAATAAAGAAAAACGCCCCTGTGGGGCGTTTTTAGTTCAATCTCTTGGGCAGAGAGGCTTTTTATGTACAGTGCCACAACCGACACAATGAAATAACTTGTCACTATTGATCTTGATTAGTAATGCTCCCAGACCTCCAGATACATACGCTTCTTTTTTCATTCACTAGAAGATACTCGATTCTTGCAAGAAGTCAATACGAGTAACAAAAACGCCCCTGTGGGGCGTTTTTTTTTGCTGGTAAGAAAAGTTATTGAGCGTTCGGGTTCGAAGACCACGGAACGAGGTTCGGGAGCTGGATAGCGAGGTCCGGACACTCGAGAAGGTTGATCTCGCGGAGGGTCGAGAGGTACACCAGGCCGGTCGGAGCGTTGAGGCCCCACGGCTTCAATATCTCATCGACATACTTTGCCTGGAAGGCGTTGACCGCAGCGAGGGTCAGCGGACCGTAGAAGCCGGTGACCGGAAGGCCAGCGTTCATCCACTTGTTGAGGAAGGTCTGGAGCTTCTTGACCTGCTCTACATCGTTCTTCTTGCTGCCGAACTTAATGTGCTTGTCCATGTAGAGGCCGCAGGAAGCACCCAAGACAAGGCCTGGCTGGGTGATGATGCCACCTCCACCGCCAGAGCTCTGGATGATACCGCCTCCGCCGCCCGGATGGCTGTTGTTGTTGTCGTTACCACCGGTCTGGCAGTTGGTGCCAGCAGGCTGGAAGCCATCGAGATTCGGACATGCGTCCGAGTCAATACTAGCGCCGCAGTTTTCGGTGCAGCCATCGCTAACCGTTACCGTGAAGGACGAAGTATCGGCGTCAGAGTGTTCACCTTCAGAAACAACCGTGTCACCCTCTGTAACCGTTGCAGTGTTATCAACCACTGTGCCGTTTTCAAGAGAGCCAACCGTTACCGTGATGACGAGCGTCGCATCGGCGCCATTTGCGAGAGAGCCGACAGTCCAGTCATGCGTCACGGTCGAGTAGTCGTCGCTGCTGTCATCAGAGACATAGGAGACACCCACAGGAAGCTCATCGTGAACTACTACACCTGTTGCGTCACTCGGACCGTAGTTGTGAACCGTGATGGTGTAGTGAACCGTATCACCTGCGTGCGGTGTTGCATTGTCAACATGTTTAACGACACCGAGATCAGCGTTCTGTGACTCCTCGTTTACTGGAGAGTTCCAGGCGACGCAGTAGTAGTTGTGTCCTGCCTGCACGCCCTGAAGCCAGTCGTAGTTGTCGTAGTTGAGAACGTCAGTACCACAGTACATCTCAGCGGACGGTGTGCCTGAGTTGTCCGAGTGTGCGTGGAAGGTGAACGGAATGTATGCATCCTTCAGCACTTCGCGGAACCAGGTGAGGGTCTCAGAGTCGGTCGGAGGAACCTGCACCGTTACCGTGCCGTCAGAAGCAGTAAGGCCGGAGGTCGTCCATGTACCGCCAGCAGCACCGACGTGCGTGTCGCCATCACCAAGATCAGGTGTGCCGCTCGGTGCCCACTCAAACTGCCAGTCCTTAGCAAGGTGACAAGAAGGGTGTGCCTCACCAATCCAGTTCGTTGCAGTCGAGGAAGTGATGTCTGGGCCACCCGGGTTCGGGCCGTAGTGCGGCATGTCAGCCGGGTTGTCACAGACAATCTTAGTAAACTTGACCGTCGCCATAGTTGGCGTAGGGACACAGCTATCTGCGGTCACCTTGACCGTCATGTCGTTGTAATCATGGTCAGAAGGAAGCGGCAGGTCTTCAAAGCCCATCGCGTACGTGTCGGTTGTGGGGTGATAGACCAGCGCGTGCTGGTTGGTACCGTCAGTGTTGTTGACGTTTGTCGGGTCGGTCGTGTAAGTGTTCGAACCTCCAAAGGTGGTCTGAATGCCGAAGATGACTGACGCGAAATTCGAGATGCTGAACGAAGCGCTCGAAGGCGATGCTGGGCTATTGCCGGGCGCCGTGAAAAGCGAGTGGAAAGTTGTATTGTCACCGTTCGCCCAGTAGCCGAACGAGGTTACAGCTCCTGCCATGCGGTCGAGGAAGGTCGCGGTGAAGTTTGCAGTCTGCGTGCCATCACCAGTCCACGAGGTAATAGTCTTCTGCTGAGTTGCTGCGTCTACGCCAATTGATGCGTTCGTCAGCATTTGCTGGAGCGTTGTTTCGTCCGAGACACCAATCGCAACTTGTGGATCAGCAGTGTTGTCCGTCTGCGGCACAACACACTGCGGAGGAGTATAGGTGTTCGTGAAGACGCAGGTCACGTGCTCACCCGGCTGCACATTGAAGTGCGCGATGTGATTTTCAAGATCAACAGTGCTGCCGCCTACCTCCTGCTGTGAGTCAGAGCAAGAGATGCTCGTGAGAGCCCAACCAGCGCCGAGGTCACCTTCAGTAGACGAATAAGTGCCAACAGAAACTTCTTCAGTTGCTGACTGCCCATTCGAGAGGTTACCGGAGACATCGCCGGTGAAGGCAAAGCTGGTCTCGTCCTGCTCCACGTTGGTTTCTTTCGTGATGGTGATCGAGCCCTTCTTGGTGTTGGTGATAGTACAGGTCGTGGTGCTGTCTTCAGAGACTGTCAGGTTGTTGCAATCTGCATTCTGGTTCTGGCTGTTGGAGTACGTGGTGACATAGCCGCTTTCTGGGGTTTCCGTAACACTATGACTACCCGTGTTGACCGTTACGCTATTATCACCGTTTCCATTGAAGTTAGTTGCCAACGCCTCGTCGATAGAGAACGAGAAGGCTGAAGGCGACTCGTCACTCCCGACAACGCTCTTGACGATTTGCAGGGTACCCTTCTTCGCGACGTTCCAGGCGACACAGTAGTAGGATTGCCCTGCGCTCATTGAACTGACAAAGTCGTAGTTGTCGTAGTGGAGGACGTCCGTGTTGCAATACATCTCAGCTGAGACGTTCGAGCCACTCACGCCGGTGAATGGGATGTACGCGCTGTCCATAACCTCACGAATCCAAACAAAAGCACTTGCCGGAACTGAAACGCCTGAAACTCCTGAGGCAAAAGAAGCCCAAGGAGTGCCGGCTGCGCCGGTGTTGTCACCAGGGTTCGTGTTGTCACTTGCGTTCACGCCAGTGCGCCACTGGAATGTCCACGGAACTACGGAACACTGCGGATGTGCAGCGATGAAATCGCTTGCAGTGGTGCTCGTAATATTCGCGCCGCCAGAGCGGTTGGGGAGATCCGACTCGCTCGGACAGACGATCTTGGTAGCGACGACAGTCGCCGGAGCCGGAACGTGCCCAGCACACCAGGCGTCATTGAAAGTGTCATTGCCGGAGTACAAAAAGTCGCCGTGTCCGAGGTGTCCCGAAACGGCGTCATCATCAACGGTGAGTGCGTTCCACCCTGAGCCCGTAGTGTGGCAGAGCTTAACCGAGTCGTGGTTAGCGGATGCCGCCGGCACGAAAAGCGTGAACGAGGCGAGCGAGAGCGCGCCCAACGCGATTATAGCGAAAGAGCCGACAAGGATTTTTTGCCAGCGTGATGCGCTCGTAAGAGTGCTATTCATATGTATCTATCTAATTTATTAACTAATTAAATAACTAATGAAATGGTGCGAGGAGTCCTCGCGGAGTCCAGGCGCATATTCACACAAAAGTCATGCCTAGGTCAATAGTTGACATTTTATAAATATGTTGTTTTCTTAAAAATCGGAAATGTTGTCTCGGACGCGCCGGATTCATTTTCTAAAAATTTTCTTTGTCCGAGAAAAAAATTACTCCGAGACTCGGTTTCACAAAAAGACATCATCTAAAGGACACACGTGCAGCGCTCTATAGAGCCCTCTTCCCTCTCAAAAGTTTTCCACAGTTGTGATATGATTCTTGCAATGAATCCGAAGTTCCTGAAACCCTACGAGCCCGCCGCGACAGAAAAAGAAATCTACAAAAAGTGGGAAGAGAGCGGGTATTTTAATCCGGACAATCTACCCGGTGAGCGGAAAGAGGTTTTCTCGATCGTGCTCCCTCCCCCGAACGTCACCGGTACCTTACACATGGGTTCGGCGCTCATGCTGGCTATCGAGGACATCCTGGTCCGCTACGAGCGGATGCGGGGAAAGAGAGTGCTTTGGATACCTGGCACTGACAGTGCGGCTATCGCTACGCAAGCACGCGTAGAAAAAGATATTCAGAAGAGTGAGAAAAAGTCGCGCCATGACCTGGGCCGCGAGGAGCTCCTGAAGCGCATCGATGCGTTCGTGGAGGAAAGTAAGAGCACGATACTGAAACAGATGCGGGCGATGGGCGCATCGCTCGACTGGAGCCGCTACGCGTACACGATGGACCAGGCTCGTTATGCCGCGGTGATGGAGGCCTTCATCCGGATGCACGACGCGGGGCTCATCTACCGCGGCAACCGCATCGTCAATTGGGACCCGAAGGGGCAAACCACCATCTCCGATGACGAGATCGTCTACGAAGAGCGCGATGCGAAACTGTACACGTTCAAGTATTCGAAAGACTTTCCTATCTCGATATCGACGACGCGCCCGGAGACGAAAGTCGGCGACACCGCTGTCGCGGTGCATCCCGATGACGCACGGTACAAGCAATATGTCGGAAAGGCCTACGAGATACAGGATTTCGCCGGGGTTGCCCTCACCATCACAGTGGTTGCAGACCGCTCAGTTGAGCCAGAATTTGGAACCGGTGCGCTTGGCGTGACCCCCGCGCACAGCCAGGTGGACTGGGAAATAGCCGACCGGCATGACCTCCCGCGCCCGCAGGTTATAAATGAATACGCAAAGATGACGGTGGACGGGCCGTTGAAAGACAAAAAGACCAGCGAGGCTCGGGAGATGGTCGTTGCGTGGCTCAAAGAGCACGGACTCCTTGAGAAAGAGGAGGACATCAAGCAAAACATCTCGACAGCGGAGCGGACCGGCGGCATCGTCGAACCATTGCCAAAACTGCAGTGGTGGGTAGCGGTTGATAAAGAGTTTACTATTCCCCACTCAGAAATTGCCGGCATCACGTCCGGCTCGAAGACAACGCTTAAGCAGATCATGCGCAAGGCCGTCGAGGGCGGCGAGACGAAATTCGTCACTGAACGGTATGAGCGCGTCTACACGAACTGGATCGAGAACCTCCGCGACTGGTGCATCAGCAGGCAGATATGGTTTGGCCATCGGATTCCGGTGTGGTATCGGGGTGAAGAAATAAAAGTGCAGGTCGACTCGCCCGGTACAGGATGGGAGCAGGACCCGGATGTGCTCGATACGTGGTTTTCCTCCGGGCTGTGGACCTTTTCAACACTTGGCTGGCCGCAGATGTCAGATGATCTGAAAAAGTATCATCCGACGAGCATGATAGAAACGGGCTATGACATCCTCTTTTTCTGGGTTGCGCGGATGATACTGATGAGCGGCTTCTTCCTCGGGCAAGTGCCCTTCAGGACGGTCTACATGCACGGCCTCGTGCGCGACGGGCAAGGAAGAAAAATATCGAAATCGCTCGGCAACAACATCGACCCAGTCGACATGGCGGCGAAGTACGGCATGGACGCCGTACGCGTCTCTCTTATCGCCGGTATGGCGCCCGGAACTGACAGCCGCATTTCGGAAGATAAGATCCGCGGATACAAAAATTTTGCTAACAAGATTTGGAACATCGCGCGGTTCATCCTCGAGAACACCGAGGGCGTCAAACTCTCGCAAGAAAAGTTGGTGACAGCAAGAGACGCTGAACTGATAAGTGATTTTGATGGAGTGGTTAATGCGGTGACCGAAAATCTTGAGAACTACCGTATCGACCTTGCGGCCGAACGCTTGTACCACTACCTCTGGGACGAGCTCGCCGCTGTGATAGTGGAGGAGAGCAAGCCGATACTGAAAGGCGAACAGACAACAGAAAAAGAGTCGCGCCAACAGCTCCTGCTTATACTGCTTACGAATTCTCTCAAGCTCCTGCATCCCTTCATGCCGTTCGTGACAGAAGAAATATGGCAGCACCTGCCGCAAAAAGAAAGCGACCTTTTGATGGTCGCAGAGTGGCCTGCAAGAATAAACTAGTTACGCCAATTTTTAGGCATGCACACTCCAAAACCTTGTCTGGTAAATGTGCAGTACATGCCTGGGCCGCACTGACCCATTCCAGGGGTGCATTTTTCTCCTTCCTTTTTTGACCCGCCACCAACAAGTGTCGCTTTTTCTCGCTTTGCCATATGCCGGTATTTTAGTCAGACGAAGTGTAAAGTCAAATTCTCACGTTAGAATACGTGGGTGCCATTCGCCTCTCTCAGTCCGCTCGCGGTCGTGGTTGCCTTTGCCGCCGGCTTTATTCCTGCACTTATCTGGTTGGTTTTCTGGCTTTTTGAGGACAGGCGGCGGCCCGAGCCGCGACGGCTCGTCATACGCACCTTCCTTGTCGGAATGGTCGCCGTACCTATCGTCCTGCCGCTCGAGAAATTGGCGGTCGATAGCGGCATCTCGACCGGCTTCTTCCTCTTCCTCGTATGGGCAAGCATAGAAGAGCTAACCAAGTTTGCGCTCGCGCTCCTCTTCGTCCTGCGCAGTAAGGCGGTGGACGAGCCGATAGACCTCCCTATCTACCTCATCTCCATAGCGCTCGGGTTTGCGGCACTTGAAAATACACTCTTCCTCCTCACTCCCATCAACGACGGCAAGCTCCTCGAGAGCATCGTGACCGGGAACTTGCGTTTCATCGGCGCGTCCCTCATCCACGTACTCTCCTCGGCCGTCATCGGCGGGATGCTTGCGTTCGCGTTCTATCGCGAACGCGCGGAAAAGCTCTGGTACGGGACCATCGGCGTTATCCTCGCCATCACATTGCAGACCATTTTCAACTTTCTTATAATTAGCACTGGAGCGAGCAATGTGCTCACCATCTTTCTCGGCGTATGGGTCGGAATCATCTTCCTCCTGCTCGCGCTTGAACGGGTCAAGGCGCTCAAGCAGCCGCGGTGGTGGGAAAAAATGTTTACAACTCGTAAGCCCCAGCTCTGATATCTGATACACTGATACCTATGCCCGGTAGGACAAAACAGCATAGTGCAACAAAGCTTATGGACAAAAATACACATTCACCATTAACAATAATTCTCGGCATTGCAAACCGCTGTGGCACAGGCACACGGAGCAATGCTGTTTTGATCTAACCGGGTATGGCAAAGAAACCATCATTCTTCGATCGCCTCACCGGCGCTAACTTTGAAAACGACTTTGACTCGTTCGAGGAAGAGGCACAAAGCAAGCGCGCTCCTGCTCCGGTAGCAGCCGCTCAGCACATAGCAAGCGAAGAGCCAGGGATAGCTCAGCTCACCGTGGACGTGTATCAGAATAATGACGAGATAGTCATCCGCGCTCTCGTTGCCGGCGTGCGGCCGGAAGACCTCGACATCGCCATCACCCGCGACATGGTAACGATAAGCGGCAAGCGCGTTGACCAGAAAGAAGTGAGTGAGGACGGCTACGTATACCAAGAACTTTACTGGGGCTCGTTCGCCCGCACTATCGTGCTACCCGCAGAAATAGACGTTGATATGGCAGAGGCCGCTGAAAAGCACGGCCTCCTCAGCATCAAGCTTCCGAAGATAAACAAAGACCGCCAGACCAAGCTCAAGGTCCGCGGAAACTAGATTTTAGGCCGGTATTCGGATAGAATATGCATTTGCCTGTGTAAGCGAAACGCTTGCCCAGGCTTCGCTCGAAGATAGTGCCCGCAAGCGTTCACTATCCTTCTTACTCGCCTGGGTAGCTCAGTTAGTTAGAGCGCTTCTCTGAAGAAGAAGAGGTCGTCAGTGCGATTCTGACCCCAGGCACAAAATCTACTGTCCCCCGATGCCAAACTT
Source organism: Candidatus Kaiserbacteria bacterium (assembly GCA_023269035.1). Taxonomy (GTDB): domain Bacteria; phylum Patescibacteriota; class Minisyncoccia; order Phycocordibacterales; family Phycocordibacteraceae; genus Phycocordibacter. The sequence goes on from JAHFMJ010000014.1 coordinate 11,996, forward strand.
TTTCAACAGGTCCTGAAAACCGGAGACGCTCGCATTCACGCTATCCGCCTTTTGCTGTACGCCTTGATACGTATTGAGTGCGCCCTGCAGATACGGCTGGATGTAGAGCCAGGTGAAATATGGCAGGACGACCAAGATGAGGCCCCACCAAATAAATTTGAAAATGCCGCCGACGAAAGCGTCCCGTCGCATCGCCTTGAGCATGCGGTTGTTGTCCTTCACGAGCTTATAAATCTCGTCCTGCGTCGGCAACGGGTTATGTTCGTCCATATGTCTGATATTCTACACCATGCTAGACTAGGCCCGCACCGGCCCTCATAGCTCAATGGATAGAGCAGCTCCGTCCTAAGGAGACGATGTCAGTTCGATTCTGGCTGAGGGCACCCAACTATGCAGCAACGCCGAGGAGCTCGGCGATTTTGTCCCTGTCGAAACCGATGACCACGTCGTCCCCGATGATGATGACCGGCACGCCCATCTGGCTCGTGATGGTGAACATCTCTTGTCGACGAGCGAGATCCTTTGACACATCGTAGTTGGTGTATTCGATCTTATTTTCAGCAAAAAACTCCTTTGCCATCTGGCAGAAGTGGCACGTCGGGGTCGAATAGATGGAGACGGTCTTTTGTGCGGTTGCTGTTGGTTGATCCATGGTTTTTATAATTAGCTTGGATGAATAGTATAGCACCTTGTGCGGGATGCGAGAATCGAACTCGCGCCTAATGCTTGGGAAGCACTCATTCTGCCACTAAACTAATCCCGCAAAGCCTCTAACTTACCACGAAAACCAGCCGAAAAGCGACTGCCAGAAGCCGTGGTTCGCAGCCTCGTCAGTACTGCTTGCTTTGTTCGTATTTTCGAGGAGGATAATCTCCTCTTCGCCCGGCTTTACCAGAGGGAAACGCTCCCGCACCACCTTTTCAACACCGCGAGGAGTATCAAGCTGTTTGATCTCCTCCGTCAAAGCGGCCTGGCGCGACCGCAAATCGGTAAGGGCAGCCTCTTGATCGGTGCGTGCCTGTTTTGCCTCACGCTCTTTTTGATAAACGCGCCATGTGGTGACGGAAAGAATGCAGACAAATGCAAAAAGTGCCACGAGGGAGCCCCAGATGAGTATCCGTGCAAAGAGCCTTTTCCATTGGCGAGGGGTCATGGCTATAGTATACTTGCCCCGTGTTGTTCAATAAAAAGACAAAGGGGGTAGTACAAATTGTCTGGAGCGTCGTGGCCGTGCTTGTTATCGTGAGCATGATCCTGCTCTACTTCCCCGTATTTCAATAGCTAGTCGGCCTCCGGTTTGACCATTTTCAAAAAGACGTCCTGCGGGATGTTGACCCGCGCGTGCTCGCCACGGCGCTCTTTGCCTTTCTTCTGCTTTTCAAGCAGTTTTTTCTTACGGCTCACGTCGCCGCCGTACAGGTAGCCAGTGACGTCTTTGCGCATGGCAGAGAGGGTGTGCGACGCGATGATGCGACCGCCGGCTTTTGCCTGGATCTTGAGGACGAACATTTGACGTGGAATGGCCTTTGCCAAGCGATCGACCGCGCTGCGCGCCTCTTCCTCGACCCTGCGGGAAGAAACGACGCGCGAGAAAGCGGGGACCACCTCCTCGGCAACAAGGACGTCGAGCCGGACAACGTTCGCAGTGCGCACATCGGTAAACTCGTACGAGAGCGACGCGAAGCCGGAGGAAACGCTCTTGAGCTTATCGAAAAATCCGCGCATCAGCTCACGGAGCGGCATCTCGGCCTCGATGGTCATGCGGCCATCGCCGAAGAGGTTGGTGGCGTTCGTGATAGCCTCATACTCATAGAGGAGTTGTGTGAGGGCTGAAAGATACGTTGGCGGCGTGATGATGGCTATCTTCACCCACTGTTCGCGGACCGAAGCGATCACATTGTGGTCGGGAAATTGGGCGGGCGTGTACACCTGGAGCACCTTCCCTTTCACGTCGGTGATCTCATACGTGATGCTCGGCGTCGTGATGGTCGGTTCGATGTCAAATTCGCGCTTGAGCCGCTCGGTCACTATCTCCATATGGAGCATGCCGAGGAAGCCGCACCGGAAGCCCTTGCCGAGAATGCTCGAACCGTCTTCCTCGAATGAGAGCGCCGCGTCAGAGAGCTTGAGTCGCGTAAGCGCGTGCTTGAGCGCAACAAAGCCGTCCTGGCTCTGCGGGTAGAGCGATGCCCAGACGACCGGGCGTGGCGTCGCATAGCCGGGGAGGGCCGGAAGTGTGCAATTCCCCGTGCGCACCGTATCGCCAACGAGCGCGATGCCGGGCTCTTTGATGCCGGTCACGATGTAACCGATTTCCCCGGCCTTGAGCGCGTCAGTAGGCCTCTCCTGTGGAAGAAAGCATCCGACCTCGAGGACGGTCATCTTCTTTCCCGCGCCCAGGAGCGTGATAGCGTCTCGCGCCTTCACCTCGCCATCTACGATGCGCACGAAGGCAACGACGCCACGGTGCTCCGAATATGAAAAATCAAACACGAGCCCACGACCACCTTGGCCAGAGTACTCGCTTTTCGGAGGCGGAATGCGTTTGACGATAGCTTCGAGCAGTTCAGCAACTCCTTCTCCTGTCTTCCCCGAGACGGGCAGCACGTCGCTCTCCGGAACCCCAAGCGCCTGCGCTATCTCTGCAGACACTTCTTTGGTCCGCGCAGCCGGCGCATCTATTTTTGAGACAACCGGGATAATGACGCACCGTGCGCTCCGCGCAAGCGCGAGCGTCGCCAAAGTTTGCGCCTGAATACCTTGCGTCGCATCTACCAAAAGCAGGACGCCCTCAACAGCAGTGAGCGCACGAGATACCTCGTAGGCAAAATCGATATGACCGGGTGTGTCGATGAGGTTCAATGCGTACTCTTGCACCGGCCCTGGCCCGTTAGAATGCGTGTAACGCATTCTAACGGGCTGCATCTTGATAGTAATGCCGCGCTCACGCTCGAGGTCCATGGCGTCGAGCACCTGCTCACGCATCTTCCGCTTCTCGATAGTACCCGTCAGCTCGAGCATGCGGTCGGCCAACGTGGACTTCCCGTGGTCGATGTGCGCGATGATAGAAAAATTCCGGATATGCTGCATAGGTGTTTCTTATTGTCAGACACTATATCACTCATGAAGCACTTTGATATATCAAAGTGCTTATTCTGTACGAAAAATCAATCGGGGGTTTTCTTTGTCGTCCGGGAATGCGAGCTCCCTAGGTTAAAAAGAAGAAAATGGAGGGGATATTTACGCTTGATGGCTTTGAAGGAAAATGGAGCGCTCCCGATTTTTGCACGCTGTTTTCGCTTATCAAATTCCTGCTGCATCCCCTTGAGAGCATCTTCATACCCCGGCATAGAGTCGAGGAGCCATCGATGCACCTTCCATACGGTATCGCTCCCCACCTTAAGCTCCACCTGAATGTCCTGATAGGTTTTCCCCGAAAGAAGATGCTTTGCAATGACAATGCGGCGACCGAGCATGATGCGTTCGCTGGGCGTCAGAAGGTCGCGTAGAAATTGTTTCATGGCGGCACGGCCTTTCAGGGACCCGGCGGCGGTATAGAGAGCATCAAGCGTTTGGATCGTCTGTTCTTTGCTTAGGTCTTTCGGTTTTACTTTCATACTAGTAGTCTACCAACCCACTTTGATATATCAAAGTGGGTTGTCCTCATAAACAAAAACCCCGTCCTGAGCTTGTCGAAGGGCGGGGGTTGGGATAAAAGTCTTTAGGTTGTTTGTTTATTTTGCGTTAAATCTGCGGCAACAGAATCAATTATTGGACCAAATGCTTCCACGGTTTTTAAAGCCATCTTATTCCCGAAAACCCTTTGTGAAGCGCCGTGTCCATGCCAAAGCGCCCCTATCAGCCAGCCAGCGCCAATACCTATTGCCATTGTTGAGCCTTTTACACCCAAGATAGTACCAGTAATGGGATCGCCGAGAGCTGCCAAAGCA
>JAHFMJ010000015.1 GCA_023269035.1 Candidatus Kaiserbacteria bacterium
CTTTCATCGACACATGACCACGAAATAGATTCAGCGGAAATAGGCTACTCTGCGCCGACATACGAACGACCGTATCTGGTCAGGGCACACGGCCAGGCGGCAGACCCCCTCGGTCGTATGGGCCACTCGGCGGAGTGCGTAGGTAGCGCATAAGAAAACGCCGGGCCAGAGATACCTCTGAACCCGGCCTCTCGCGTGAGCGAGAGGGCGACCGCGTGCAGCAACACACGAGCGCCCCTTCAACAGCGAGTCTTGTTAGTCCAACCTTCACGCTAACATCTGTAGGCTAGGGCTGACAAGCGAGCACTCGGCGACGCCTCTCCCTTGCGCATCCGATAGCTGGAGGTGTCTATGAGGACGGGTCAGCGCAAATTGAAACGCAAGCGGGGCACCAGGCGACGCACCGTGCTCCGTAGATCCAATCGCGGCCTCGCCCGGGTCGAATACAAGCTTGATACCATCGCGCGTGCCTTCCTAACTGATAGTGAACTGATTGCGCTAGGAATCTCTCCGGCGGCAGGCTCGGCCGGTAGCGACTCGAGGAATGCCAGGCGGCGGCCGCGTTAACTTCCCACGGCATCTCGGTCGAGAGTGACAGGCGTATTGCAATTCGGCGGGGCCGAGCATCGACAACAACATCCACCCGCCCTACTATAGAATAATGAAGTACTCACACTAGCGTTTATGCTTATCGGCACGTTCATCGGTATAGATCGGCATCGTGATATAGGTATCCCGGACCTCACGGGGGCGACCCGCGACGCGACCGCCTTGTGGGCGCTCTTTGCAGATACGCTGCCCGCGATGCGCGCGACGCTGCTGAGGGACTCCGATGCCACGGCAGACCGGGTGCGCTCGGCGGTCCAGGATGCACTCGGAGGCGCTACGGCCGACGATGTCGTCATCGTGTCGTTCTCAGGCCACGGCACCCACGACCATCGGCTCGTGGTCCACGATACGGATAGAACCAGCCTCGATCGCACCACGATTGCAATGGCCGAGCTCGCGGCGCTCTTCAAGAGTTCGCCGGCACGGGCGGTCCTCTGCGTGATCGATTGCTGTTTCAGTGGCGGGGCCCCGGCACGCGTCCTTGAGGATAGCCCGGTGTCCAAGGACCCAGGCATGCCGCTGGAGGCCCTCGCGGGCAAGGGCCGGATTATCATCGCCGCCGCGAACGTGAACGAGGTGGCGTACGAGTCGCCCACCGATCGTCATGGACTCCTGACCAGGGCCTTGATTGACGCCTTCCAGAAGGGTGACGACACGGTCGACGTTACCGCGGCCATGGCGGCTGTCATGGAGGCCGTGCGAGCCGCGGCGGCCAAGCTGGGCATCGTTCAAACGCCCGTCATGCTTGGGCACGTGGAGGGCGGCCTTGTTCTTTCAACTCTTCGCCCTGGCCGCCGGTACTCGGAGGCCTTCCCCGAGGCATCGGGGGCGCGAGTTGGTCGCGCGGTCGCGGAACTCGCTGCATTTGGTCTCCCGGGCGCCATTCTTGAGGAATGGGGGAAGCGCTTCACTGCCGGGCTGAACGCCCTTCAGCTATCTGCCGTAAACGACTACCGCATTCTGGACGGCAGTTCGCTCCTCGTCATCGCCCCGACAACCTCCGGCAAGACGTTCATTGGGGAACTCGCCGCCGCGAAGGCGATATCCGAAGGCCGCAAGGCCGTGTTCCTACTGCCGTACCGGGCGTTGGTTAACGAGAAGTATGACGAATTTGCGTCGCTCTACGGCGACGCGCTCGCCATGCGGGTGGTGCGTTGTACGGGGGACCATACCGATCAGGTCGAGGCGCTCGTACGCGGGAAGTACGATCTCGGCATCCTCACCTACGAGATGTTCCTCAACCTCGCGGTCGGCAATCCCGGGATTCTCAACCAGCTCGGCATCGTTGTTCTGGACGAGGCTCAGTTCATTACCGATCCCATGCGAGGCATCACGGTCGAACTTCTCCTCACCTACTTGGTTGCGGCGCGGGAACGGGGAATGAGCCCGCAGCTCATCACGCTCTCGGCCGTGATCGGGGACAGCAACGGTTTCGAGCAATGGCTTGATTGCCGGCGATTGCTGACGACGGTTCGGCCGGTGCCGCTTGTTGAAGGTGTCCTTGATCGATCCGGCCGGTTTCGATACGTGGATATCGACGGTAGCGAGAAGATTGACCAGCTCCTATCGCCGTATGAGATCCAGGTTCGACAGAGTAAGGCGAGCGCGCAGGACGTCATCGTCCCTCTTGTGCGAAAGCTCGTCCATGGTGGGAACGAGAAGGTTATCGTCTTCCGAAACAAGAAGGGCAGCACGGAGGGCTGTGCCGGCTATCTCGCCCGGGACCTCGCCTTGCCTGGTGTTCCGGAGGCGTTGGCGGCCCTTCCTGCGACCGACCCATCCACGACCTCGGCCAGCCTCCGCGAGTGCCTGCGGGGAGGCAGCGCTTTCCACAACACGAACCTGACGCGTGATGAGAAGCAGGCGGTTGAACGCGCCTTTCGCGATCCGAATGGCCCGCTTCGGGTTCTGGTCGCGACAACAACCCTTGCTGCAGGAATCAATACGCCCGCGTCGACCGTCATCATCGCCGAGCAGGAGTTCATAGGAGAAGACGGTCGGCCGTTCACCGTGGCGGAATACAAGAACATGGCTGGTCGCGCCGGTCGGTTGGGGTTCAACGAGCAGGGCAAGGCGATTATTCTTGCCGATGACGCGCATGGTGCCGCCGCGCTGTTCAACCGGTATGTCAAAGGACAGCCCGAGCCACTGATCTCCTCCTTTCAGTCGGACCAAATCGAGACATGGATCGTCCGCCTTCTGGCACAGGTCAGACAACTCGCTCATGACGATGTTGGCCGGCTGCTCGCCGACACGTATGGCGGCTTCCTCGCATCGAGAAAATATCCGGGCTGGCGGCAACAGATGGAGTCCCAGGTCTGTGATCTCCTCGAGCGGATGATCACGCTGGGTCTCGTCGAGAACGAGCTCGGCACGGTACGGCTGACGCTCCTGGGACGGGCGTGCGGCCAGTCGTCGCTCGCTCTTCGGTCGGCGATGCGTCTCGTGGAACTCCTGCGGGCGGTCGGCTCCCAGCTCAGGCCCGAGCAGCTCCTTGCGCTCGTTCAGGCACTGCCAGAGTCCGACGGCGGCTACACCCCGCTCATGAGGAAGGGGCAGAAGGAGGCCGTGCGGCCGAACCAGGCGATCCAGAGGTTCGGTCATCAGGTCGTAGGCCTGCTTCAACGGTATGTGGATGATCAGTACGACTACTGGGCGCGGTGCAAACGCGCCGCGATTCTCGGGGATTGGATCGACGGTGTTCCCGTGACCCAGATCGAGCAGACGTACACCGCAACCCCCTATCAGGGCAAGATAGGGTACGGCGACATTCGCAAGTTCGCGGATGCCTCGCGCTTCCACCTGAGAGCGGCATACCAGATCGCGTTGGCTCTCTTCGTCGAGTACGGGGCGCACGGCGAGGAGATCGACTCCCTCATCAAACGACTCGAGGTCGGGCTTCCCGCCGAAGCGCTCGGCCTTCTTGGGCTTCCGATCCCGCTCGACCGCGGAGGTTACCTAAGTCTTTATCAGCAAGGAGTATACGTCATCGCTGACATCTGGCGCCTTGGCGATCCGGATCTTGTAGCTCACTTGGGCAACGCGAGCGGTGCCGCGCTTGCCAAGCTCCGCCCTGCCCGAGAATCCTCCGAGGCCACGCCCTCCTGAAACCGGACCTGGCCGGGCCGGGTCAACGAGTATCATCCAGCCTGCCAGAATTGAGGCCGCTTTCGGGTGAGGTTGAGGCTTTTGTTCAAGGGGAATGACACGATGTCGAACGACCGTAGTGCCCTTTCACGAGTGGCTGCGCAGGTAACCGCTTCCGAACAGGCAGCGAAGGAAGCTGCCGAGCGCGCGAGAGCGCGCGACAACGAACGCGGCACGCTGGCAGACCAAGGCATGGACCAAGTCCGTGTTGTACTCACGGAGCTCATCGAGCGCGCAAGACACGAAGCTGGACCATCTGGGCGCGTCGACCCGAAGGGGCGAATCGTGCATGTTGGTGATGGTCAACTCTCTTACGAGCTCGCGTTTTCCCGTCTCGAGGCCGACGCCTTTCCCCGGTCCCACCTTGTGGTTGTAGCGGGCGTCTACATCGGTGTCGAGCAGCGCAGTCAGGAATATCCGGGTCGTTCCGGCAACCTGTGGTACGGCGACCTCGACCGCTCGGGTAGCTACAGCTGGTGGGAAGCGGCGTATATGGCGATCACCCCCTCTTACAACCGGCTCGATACTCCGTTCGGCGTATCGGACTACCGGGACCTCACCATCGCGGATCGAACTGCCGGCCCCGCGATGGACGTCTTTGAGTATGCGTTTAGGCCGGTCCGAATCGAGGGTAGACAACTGGAGACCTTCTATCGGCGCTGGTTGGACTTCCTGGCAGGGGCGGCCATGAACTCGTTGCGAATCCCAGGTTACCTACCCGAGAACTAGAGTCCAAGTGCGCGGATCTCTAGCCAAGTTGACAACAACCGTAGCCTTCATATAGCGTCGCGCGCCATGAGCCTCCAAGACATCATCGCCGAGAGGCGAAAGCAACTTACTCTTCTCGAACGCCACATTGCAAAACTCGAGAAGTTGGCGGCCGAAGAAGCGCAGCTCGCCACGGAGGAGGGCGGCACGCGTAGGCAGCCTGGCAGGACACGGAAGAAGAAGGGCTCCCGCCGTGGCCGGAACCGAGGCGATAGCCGGGCGACGATGATCGAAGCCTACTTGAAATCTCGGAACGGCCCCCAGCCAGCGAAGGACATCGCCGCTGCCCTCCAGCTGAAGCCTGCGGAGGTCCACGGTGCAGTCAGCGCGGGGTTGAAGGCGGGGCGCTTTGCTCGCGGAAAGCAGAGGGCAACGTATGGACTCGGCGGCAGTAGCCGTGGGAAGAAGCAGGTGATGGGCGGGGCTCCAAGGAAGCGGGGGCAGGCGAAGCGCGGTCAGAAGCGCAGTCGGAAGGTCACGCCGACGGGCTCATCGGAAACCGCACAAGAGTCTGCGTGACCCTTCAGTCGGTCGGCCGGGGGCCTTCCCAAGAACGGGGGCTCTGCCGCGGACAGCATGCCGCCGCCACCTGACGCAGAAGTCACCGTTCCGCTCCGGCAGAACTGCACTGATCGACCGGCCGACGCGAGAGTACCAGCGCGTCAAGAAGTATGTCATTAGTCAGCTACAGGTGTTGCTCGATCCAGCCAACGGATTGACTGCAAATCGCTTGGCATTGAAGAAGTAAACGCGCAGTCCGCAAGGCACGGCTCTCGGAAGCATCGCAGAATGCCTCGACGCTGCCAAACAGCATTTCGGCGCGACTGCTCGCCTTCGGATGTGATCGCTTCTGCCCAGTGGAGACGGACATGACCGACTCCAAGCTCAACGCCGAACCCGCCGGCTACCACTTGACCGGCTCCCCGGCCCGCTTGAACGTGCTCGGCAACTTGGTGGAGCGTCTTCGCGGCGGGGCATTGGGCCCAGTGCGGCTGCAGGCAACCGCGACGTTAAGCGGCGCACTGACGATGGAAGGGTCGTTGACAGCACAGATTGTCGGACCCTCTCGCATACCCTCCCAGGAGGCGTCCGGCCAATCCGGTGCCACGAACTATCCGACGATCTTGTTGCAGGCCGCGCTGGTGAACCTCGGCGATGAGACGAACGACGGCCCGCTCGTTGAGAGCGTCTCCATCGCCTGGTTCGAGATCGTGAGAGAGCTGGCGCGGAATCCTGCGTTCCTGTCCGAACTGCCGTGGAGGAAACTCGAAGAGCTCATCGCCGGTGCCTACGAGCGGGAGGGTTGGCCGGAGGTGGTGCTGACGCCGAGAAGCGGTGATCGTGGTCGGGACGTCATCGCAACGCGTCCAGGCTTCGGCTCGATCCGAGTCTTCGATCAAGTCAAGGCGTATGCGCCCGGGTACCGAGTGAGCGCAGACGAGGTGCGCTCTCTGGTCGGCGCGCTCTCGTTGGAGGGCAATGTCTCAAGGGGCGTGGTGACGACCTCGGCCGAATTTGCCCCGGGCATCTCCAAGGACCCTAGGTTGAGTGCGTTGATGCCATACCGGCTAGAACTGAAGGACGGGCCGCAGCTCTTGGAATGGCTGACGGAGATCCTTGACCGTCCGAAGTAACCAGACTGGCTGCACGGGAATGACACCATGGACACGGCCGCACCTAAGCGCGGTTTGGAATCGACCTACGCTGCTCTCGCCATGCTGAACCTCCCGAATCCGGTCCACGTAGACCTACGCAGCTTTATCACTCTCCTCGACCGCTCATCTTGTCGAGGGAATGTCCGGTGCGACCCTGGTCGATTCGATGCGTTTGATGAAGCGCCAACACGAGGGCGACGTGGCGGTGTCGAGGAGCTCGCCTTGGTCCGCTACGTCCGCGGGGGTGAGTTCGGGAGGCGCGACCGTACGATCTGATCTCGATGTTCGTTGAGTCATGGGCCTTTTGTCTTACAGTGCGCCGATTGCCGTAGGCTACCTACTTAGCCCGTTGCCAACTCCCTGGTGCCGCTCTATAGTTCAACAAGACGGCCTATGCCTTTGGCTCCCGGCCACGCAGCGCCGCCATGTTCAGCCCGCACTCCTCGCGGCGGGGCGGTACTGCCATGATCACACGCCTCAAGAAAATCAAAGCGCTTGGAATCTTCGCCGACTTCACGTGGGACACAGACCTGCCAGCTTTTGGTCGCTACAACGTGATCTACGGTTGGAATGGGAGCGGAAAGACCACTCTCTCGAAGCTCTTCGCGGGCCTCCCCGGCGGATGTGTCACCTCATGTCCAAGTCTGGAGTACGACATCGAGACGGGCGGTGGCTCAATCAGAGAGGGACAGGTTCTTCCAGAAGCGATCAGGGTCTTTAACCACGAGTACGTAACCAAGAACGTGTATACCGTGTCTGGCAAGGCAACACCGATATTGATCCTTGGCGAAGATAACAAGAAGATTGCTGACGCCATTGCCGCCGACGAAGAACTCCTTGCTACGAAGAAGGAGCAGCGGCGGAAGTTGACCGAGCAGGCGACCGGCGCCGCCAAGCAACGCGATCGCCTTTTCTCGGACATTGCTAAAGTAATCGGTTTCAATACGGCCGGCTTGGCCACTCGTAACTATCGTAAGCCGGATGCCGAGACAGACTTCGCCACTCTATCGAGTAAGGCCCTCCTTGATGATGCCTCAGTGGCGGCCAGGGCCGCCGACCTCAAGCAACAGGAAAGACCGGACATCGCTGAGGCGGAGCTATCCCGGATGCTGCATGACGGCCGGCAGGAGTCCGTCGACGCCATTCTCCAGCACCTAAACGCAGATGGTGCGAGGCTCTGCGCTCAGACCGTGGAGTCACAGATCATTCCGCACCTCAAGGCCAATGCGGATATTGCCGCATGGGTCGAGCAGGGCCTCGCACTTCACAAGCTACACAGCTCAACCGAATGCGAGTTCTGCGGTCAGGTCCCCCCATCAGAGCGCTTGACGCTCTTGGCGGGCCACTTCAACGCGGCAGACAAACGCCTGAAGGATGAGATTGATGGACTGCTCCGTGAGCTGGAAGGCGTCGAGGCTGTGATTCGCGCATTTCCGCTGCCTGACAAGGCCAATCTCTACGACGAGATCCAAGGAGACTATCAGACGGCTGTCGCAGTCGTCACTGCTGCCAAGTCGGCGCTGCTGCTGGATATCGCCGCATGTAGAGACGTGCTGACAGGGAAGAAGGCCCATACCACGGAATCTCTCACGCTTGCGACCCGCCTGGATATCTCCACCTTCCAGGCCGGCCTGAATACCGCGAATGCGGCAATGAGGCGCCACAACGAAAAGACGGCCAACTTCCAGCCGGTCAAGGCTGCCGCGCGTCAATCTCTCCAAACGCACTACCTTAGTACGATCTATGATGAGATCAAGCAGCTCGACGGACGCCTTGCCGGCACCAAGGTAGCGATCCAGCAGCTTGTCGATGGCAACCCGAGTGTTCCCGAAGACGTCGGTATCCCGCACCTGGAGGAGCGCATCAAGACTAATAGGGCCACGATCTCGTCCTCGCATAAGGGATGCGAGGAAATCAACGCTGCTCTGCGGACATTTCTTGGTCGCGAGGAGCTGCAGTTCAACGTAGATGGCGACGGGTACGTCCTTCAGCGCAACGGGAGAGCCGCTGATGGTTTGAGCGAAGGCGAGCGCACCGCCATCGGCGTCTGTCACTTCATCATCAATCTGAGGGAGCAGGGCTTTGATCCGGCCGAAGGCATCATCGTCGTCGATGATCCGGTGTCGAGCCTGGACTCCAACTCGATCTTTCAGGCTTTTGCATTTCTGAAGAATGCGGTCAAGGACGCTAAGCAGGTATTCTTCCTCACCCACGATTTCGACTTCCTGCGGCTGCTGCTTAACTGGGTCAAGAACAGTAGGCAGGCGGCCGGGTACTACATGATCACTGACGCCTTTGATCCTGCTGGCGGTAGAGGCGCTTCAGTAAGCAGGCTCGACAGGCTTCTGCAAGACCACGAAACCGAGTACCACTATCTGTTCAAGCGCTTGTATACATTCAAGACCGATGGAACCCTTGAGTCTGTCTATGACGTGCCGAACATCGCGCGAAAGGTGCTCGAAGCGTTCCTGATGTTTCGCGTGCCGAGTAGTCAAAGCCCCTACGCCAAACTCGAGTCTCTGAAGCAACACTTTGACGAGAACAAGCTTACAGCTATCTACAAGTTTACCAATGACCAGTCGCACACGACGGGCAAAGGCTTTGATCCAGCTTTGGTCGGTGAGACCCAGAAGAATGTTCAATACATGCTCGAGATGATAGAAGCTGTATTTCCGGAACATTACGAAATCCTCGTGCAGTCCATCAAGGCATACTGACCCCATCGAGCAAAAGACGACCTAGGCACCAGCCTTAAGACCACCGTCTTGGAGCTGCCTAATCCGCTCCAGCCGCTTCAGGAAGTTCTCGTCCTACTTACTCCACAAGGTTCTAACGTCCGTCACGAACCCCAGCATCGACCGGTCGCCGGATGGGTTGATGTCGTCCGGAGGGCGCATAAAACCTACCTATTTCGAAAAGGCTCTAAGTTCCTACACGAACCCCTCTTTACCTCGAACCGACCCTCGGCGGCAGATCCGGTTGTCTGCGCACCCCGGAGCCCACACGCGACTCCCTCTTGAAGAGCGACCGCTGACGCGGTACCGTTACAGAATGCTGCGTAGGCCAACGACGGATCTCTACAACATGGCCGGCTTTGTCGTGGACACTATCAAGGCCGGTGCCGAAGGCCTCATTATGACTCGCGGGGCCGTGACCTCGGACGACCCGCAGTTCTATCGAATGATCAAGAAGACATCGCAAATCTTCTTGCAGCCGCATGACCTTAGCCCCAACCACGTTATAAGCTTTCTCATCGTTATCCACCCGGATCATGTCGTCGATATCTACTTGAACGATGAGCCGACTGTCACGGTTGAAATGGCCGCGAAGCGCGATATGGCCGCTGGTACGAAATTAATGATGAGCGACATCGCCGATATTCGGCGGCTGCGCTTTACGGACGTCGAACTTGATCCCGCGGACAAGGTCTTATACTGCTTCAAGGTAGGCTGGCGCTTTGGTTTTTTCTTTGACCTAAGCCGGCCAACTCCTCTCGACGTGGACGCACTGCAGTTCTCGCTCGGTGACCTGTATCGCACGCTTACTTTCGAGCATATCTACAAGACGCTCGAGTCGGAGGATGATAGCAACGCGTTGTTTGAAGCGGGCTGGTTTCCATTCATCGAGATCCTGGCACCCGACTACGAGCCGCTCGCAGAGGCATATCACCACAAGACAAACATTGACGAGGAGGAGGCCAGGCTTATCAAGAGCTTCACGCGTGAGCGCATCGAGCGCATGACCAACGGCTGGTGGGGCCATGCTCCTTTCGAGGAGAAGCGAGCGATTCTCGAGGCCGGGATTGGGGCCTATTTGCAGGATACGCCCGAGGGATTCGTCCTATCGATCAAGACACTGGGAACGGAAGTCGAGGGTCTTCTCCGACGGCAGTATCACATCGATAAGGGCACGGCCAAGGGCAAGGTGAAGGTCCTCCTCGAGCACCTGATCCAAAAGGGAACCCAGAAGAGCGGATCCGGCTCGTCCCTCTTCCTGCCGGACTACTTCTTGCGTTACTTGCACGATAGGGTCTTCCGTCAATTCGATCCTGCATCTATCGCCGCGGCGGCGCCGATTCAGGTTGGTCGGCACAGTGTGGCGCATGGTGCTGCGAACCCGGCGGCGTATACGAAGAGAGATGCTCTTCAGCTGATTCTTGTACTCGACCAGATCAGATTCTTTACCACGTAGTCATACCGTATGCCTTGACACCGTCATACTAGGCGTTACCCATAATCCCGCCATGTCTCACGAACAAACCAAGGAAGACGAAATGCTCGACACGTTAACCGGCCTCACCGAAGCCGTCGGTTCCGGATTCAACAGGATCGACCGGCGATTCGGGAACGTGGATGAAGAACTCCACGCCGGCATAGGGATCGAAGCTCTTGAGCGGAAGGTAGGGCTTGCGCAGTAGAAGCGACTAGGCGGCGAGAGCGTTTGGCTCGTTTCTATGATGAGTACTGAGAATAGCCGTATGTGGGAACTCCCAAAGCTTCCGCAAAAGCGCATCCCAGGTCCGACCTACGTCCCGATGTGCTCCACAAAAACGCCGCAGTGGCGGCTATTACCCTCTTGACGGAAAAACAGAGAAGAGCCCAGGTAGATCCTGGGCTCTTCTCGTTCCGAACCTCTCTACTCAGAGGATATCAACATACCTAACGAGAATCGGACCTCTTCTCTTCAAACTCTTTCAAGATACATAAACTCTACTCTCAACTTGCTGTGTGTCAGTCAGACATCTTGACATTGTCATATCACACGCTACCCTAATACCATCATGCCAAAAGATAACACCAAGGAAGACGAAATCCTCGATACCCTAAGCGGCCTCACGGAAGCCGTTGGTTCCGGATTCGATAAGGTAAACAACCACCTCGAAAAGCTCGATGGTGAGGTCGCTGAACTCCGTAGTGATATGAACAATCAGTTCCGAGAGGTAAATGCCCACTTGGATCGTATCGAGCACTCGATTCTCGAAGAACACGCTCGAAGAATCGAAGCTCTTGAGCGGAAGGTAGGGCTTGCGCAGTAGAAGCGACTAGACGGCGACGGCACTTGGCTCATCATCTCTACGACGATGAGTGTTAAGAACGACACCACTCGCAAATTCCCAAAGCCTCCGTAAAAGCACATCCCAGGTCCTAGGTACGTCCCGATGTGCTCCACGAATGAGAAGTAGTTATAAAAGCACAATGAAAATCAAAAAAAGAAAATTAACGATCTGCAGTCGGGGACACAAGTTTTATAAGATCAGTGGTTATTCCGTATGCCCCATTTGTTGGCCCGGCTCGCGGTTAAAAGTGGCTGCAAAACGAAAAAATATACGGAGCAATAAATAAATAAGACCCCCATCACCACAAGTGTGGTTCAGGGGGTCTTACATCCGTTTTCTGCGTACGGTATGGAATGAGGTTGCGCGATTTCTTCCTCCGTTTTTCGACCCATAGAGCGCTTGATCGGCTCTCTCGATGAGTTCCTTCAGAGAAAAGGAGTCTTTCGTAGGATCTATCGTCGCAACGCCGACGCTTACGGTGACTTTAATCTCAATGACATTTATTTTCTTCCTTTCGGTCGTTTCGGTTTTTTCTTCAGTAGTTCCGTTTGTGGGTTCAGTTTCTGACTGTTTCATGAGTTCTGGTGTAACTTTCAAGATGTGCACGGGGTTTTTTGCCACTCGTTGTACGATGCGTTTTCCAAGGCCAAGAATTTCTTTCGCATCGCAGTGAGGAACCACGATGAGAAACTCATCGCCGCGTCCGTAGCGTCCGATTTCATCGGTTATCTTCAGGATGTGGCGAATACGATTGGTCACAGTGGTGAGAACTTCGTCTCCCGTCGCATGACCATACGTGTCATTGACCTCTTTGAACTTATCAACATCAACGAGAATGATGCTCAGCGATCGGCCCATTTTTTTGGATCGTTCCATGAGCATCTCAGCCCGCCGCTCGATTTCTGCTTTTTGCCAAGCGCCAGTAAGCCGATCGCGAAGGAGTTTCACGGTTGCCTTGATGTCGACATATCCGTTCACGATTCGTGCTTTGAGTACGTTTGGTTCCGGAGGTTTGCGGATGTAGTCGTTCGCGCCGGCCACAAGAGCCAGAGCTTCATCTTCAGGGCTTGTGCGCCCGGAGAAGAAGATGATGTACGCGAACTCCCGAGGTCGGTCGGCGCGGATGCGTTTACAGAGTTCTATTCCATCCATGCCCGGCAGTGTCCAGTCGAGGAGGATAAGTAGTGGGTCGATGATGGTTTGAATTTTTCTCCAGGCCGTTTCGCCATTCGAGATTTCGATGATGTTGCAGTCATCGAGTCCGCAGGTTTCGAACCATCTTTCGAACATTTCGCGAGTGTCAGCATCATCTTCGATGATCAATACGTCCACAGTGCACCTCTCATATGCAGTTTTTGTCGTACTGAATTCATATAAACGGATAGTGCTCGCAGTGTCAAAGAACAATATCTGGGGATAGCGGTTATGATGTGTTGATTTGCGAAAAAGAGAGGGATTCGCAATAATCAGGAGACAACGGAGGCGTGCCAGAGCGGTCGAACGGGACTGTCTTGCTACCGTTCCGATGTGCGTCGGAACGCAATCCCGCACAAAGCGGAAGGGTGGCCGAGTGGTTGAAGGCGACGGTCTTGAAAACCGTTATGCCAGAAATGGTATCGCGAGTTCGAATCTCGCCCCTTCCGCTTTGTGCGGGAAAAATAGTTAGGCAGGTTCTCCCGCTGAAGCGGGATTGCGTTCGGTCATCACATCAAAGATGTGAAACGAACGGGAAGAATCCTACCGCCTCCGCCTTGAATATAGGTCGTGAAAGGAAGATTGTTCATTAGTTATGCTTTTAGTAAAAACAAAAATAGGTCAAAGTAAAATTCACGGCATAGGTGTGTTTGCCGACGAATTTATTCCGAAGGGAACTGTCATTTGGAAATTTACACCGGGGTTTGATCAGAAATTTACCCGCGAGCAAATTTTAAATTTTCCGGAACTTATTCAAATCTATATCGTTAAATATTCCTGGAAGGGAGTAAAAAGCAAGTTGTATTGTTTCTGTTCTGATAACGCGAAATATTTTAATCATTCCGACGATCCAAATACTCTTTCTGCATATACAAACGACGAAGAGGAAGTTATGACCACTGCAATACGAGATATACAACCTTACGAGGAGCTGACTGATAATTATTCTTCTTTCGAGGCTGATGAAGATAATGATAATGTTTTAAAAGAAATCCAAGAGAAATTTAACTTAGTTGACGAGGCGGATCCTTGGGTGAAGGTAGAAATGGTGGGTGATGAATCAAACCATTCTTAAAAATCTTCAAATCATCCCCGGGGTTGGTAAAAGCATCGCTCGGGATTTGTACGATCTTGGTATTCGGGAGGTTTCCGATCTCAAAAAGAAAAATCCGGAGAAATTGTATAATGAACTTTGTAAAAAGCGGGGGATGCATATCGATCGATGCATGTTATATGTTTTGCGCGGCGCGGTATATTTTGCCTCGACGAAGCGCCATGATCCAAGACTTCTCAAATGGTGGAACTGGAAGGATTGAAGTTGCCGTTTTCTCGAAAATCAGTAGGATATAGAGACATCGCCACCTTACCCGCCCAAGGCGGGCAGGGCTCAGCGGAACCGCTGAGGAATTAACATGAAGCTTGTTGTTTGGCAGAAGACGTACCATTATTGAAGAAAAAATAGATTTGCCACCTTAGCTCAGCGGTAGAGCAACGCTTTCGTAAAGCGTGGGTCCGGAGTTCAAATCTCCGAGGTGGCTCATGAAGGAATTAACAAATCTCGAAGAGTTACAGGCAGAAGCCCGGCGACTGGCCGGGCGTCTTTGAGGTAGAAGGAAAAGACATCCGCATCAAAGAACTGACGGCCGAGATGTCGGATAGCGACTTTTGGAACGATAAAAGCATCGCCGAGCAGAAGATTAAAGCATTGGGTGAGCTGCAAAGCGTGACCGACCGGTTCCATGCGATCGAAAACAATCTGAAAACGCTCGAAGGAAAGTTCGACGACAATATTTTTTTCGAAACGCGGCGGATGTTCCGGGCGCTTGAGGTCGAATCGCTTTTTACCGGAAAGTATGACAAATATTCGGCAGTTATTTCAACCTATCCCGGTGCAGGCGGTGACGATGCCGAAGACTGGGCGCGGATGCTTTTTGAAATGTATTCGGGTTATGCGAAGAAGCGTGGCTGGACGACGAAGATTTTGGACGACAATCCGAACCGTCGCACGCTCGAAATGAAAGGCGATTATGTTTATGGCTATCTGAAGCGGGAGGCTGGCGTTCATCGCTTGGTGCGCATGTCGCCGTTTTCGGCGCAGAAACTTCGCCATACGTCGTTTGCGCTTGTTGAAGTCGTGCCCGATCTGCCAGTACAGGATGGTTCGACACTTGAAATCCCCGAAAAGGATTTAAAGACAGAATTTTCCCGCGCTGGCGGGCCCGGCGGACAAAATGTCAATAAAGTTGAAACTGCAGTGCGCATCGTGCACCTTCCTACGGGTTTGGTGTCGTCTTCGCGAGCTGAACGCTCGCAGGCGCAAAATCGCGAACGGGCGATGAGCTTGCTCAAAGCGAAAATCATTCAGCTTATGGAAGAACATCATACAAAAGAATTTTCCGAGCTGAGAACTAAGGTAAAACCTGAGTGGGGGAATCAGCTTCGCTCCTACGTATTGAATCCCTATCAGCTCGTCAAAGATCATCGCACCGAGGTGGAAACATCACGGGTAGATGAGGTCTTGCATGGCGAACTTGATATTTTCATCGAAGCAGAGGTAGAATCTATACTATAGAGATGGGATATGAGAAATAAGGGATAGGCGTTATATGCCTTGTATCTTAAATCTCTTTTTTCATTTCTTGTTCCATGATTGCTTTTCAAAACGTTTATAAAATCTACAACAGTCATTCAACCGCGTTGGATGACGTCAATTTTCGCATCAATCCCGCCGAATT
>JAHFMJ010000001.1:0-34131 GCA_023269035.1 Candidatus Kaiserbacteria bacterium
ATGTCCGGCGCAATTCCCTCATGTGAGATGGAGGTGCCCTTTGGAGTGAGCCAGCGGGCGATGGTTATTTTAATGGAAGTGGTGTCGGTGATGTCGAAGACCTGCTGGACCGAACCTTTACCGAATGATTTGTCACCTATCAGTGTCGCCTTGCCGTAATCGTGCAGGGCGCCAGCAAGGATTTCCGATGCCGATGCTGAACCGCCATCGATGAGTACCACAAGCTTGAGATTGTCGGTAAATACGTCATAGCCGCGGCTGCGGTGCACCTGCGCATCCTGCTTGCCGGCAAAGTCTTCAGAAACAACCGTCTTGCCAACAGGGAGGAACCAGCTGGCAACGTCGACAGCAGCCTCTAGATAGCCACCGGGGTTGCCGCGTAAGTCGATTATCATTTTGTTTGAACCCGACTGTGCAAACTCCCGTATCGCATTGCGGAACAGCTCGGGAGAGAGCGCGTTGAAGCTGTAGAACTGTATGACGAAGACGCCATCTTTCCTGAGGGTGGTATCGATAGTGGGAAGGTTGATGGTCCTGCGGACGACGGACACGTCAAACGGTTGCTTGTCGCCGCGCGCGAGCGTAAGCGTGACGCTCGTACCCCCTGGCCCGCGAATCTTACTCACCGCATCCTCGACGCTCAGGCCCTCAGTGCTTTTCCCATCGATCTTGAGGATGAGATCGCCGGTCTTTATGCCAGCTTCAAAAGCGGGAGAGCCCTTGAGAGGGGTAACAACCGTCAATACATCGTTGCGTATCGCTATCTCCATCCCTACTCCTTCGAAATTGCCTTGCACTTGCGTTTGGAAAGTGGTCTTTTCTTTCGGAGGGAAGAAGGTGGTATAGGGGTCGCCATAGGCATTGGTGAGCCCGGTTATGGCGCCCCAGAGCTTTTGGTCGTTCGTAAGCTTGGGAGTAGTTGTGGCAGGAACGAAGTTATCATCCAAGAGTTGCATGGCCTTATTGAGTGGAGCAAAATCGATAGTCTCTGTGGCTGGCGCTGCCGGGGGCCATGACGATGGACCGTGCGTTCCGATGAAAAAGCCAACCGCAAGCAGAATGAGTCCGCCGAGTATGACGGAGCGCATTCCGAAACGCGGAGTATTGTCCAACATCCACCTATTGTGCCATAGGTGCGATATACTGTCAGCATGGTGGAAAGGTATGAACAGCAGGGGGTCGTGTGGATCGATGCGGAAAATCCAACACCGGAAGAGATAGAGACCATCGCGCAAGAGTTCAACCTCGCTCCACTCCTCTCCCAAGAGCTCCTCGCCCCGACGCTCAAGCCGCGCGTCGACCTCTACCCTGACCTCGCGTTTTTCGTGCTTCACTTCCCCGCAAGCCGCCATACGCACGGCTCTGCTTCAGCGCAAGAGGTTGATATCGTCCTCGGCAAAGGCTTCATGGTCTCGGTCCATTACGACACCATCGCGGCGATCTATGACCTCTCACGTTCATTCGAGGCGGCGATGCTGCTTCATAAGAATAGCGGCAAGTTCCACAGCGGGCATGTGCTCTTCGAGCTTGCCCAGCGCCTCTACCAGGAAGTCGAGTATGAGCTTGATGCGATAGAAGATTCCATTTCCGTCATCGAGAGTGCCATCTTCTCCGGTCGCGAACGTGACATGGTCGCGGCGATCTCCGGCGTCAGCCGGGAACTTTTGAACCAGAAGCGCTCGCTGGCTACGCACGCCGACATCCTCGGGTTGCTCGAGCAGTCGGGGCCGGCACTCTTCGGAGAAACTTTCAAGACCTACCTCCGCGGCGTGAGCGCATTTCATTTCCGCGCACAGAACCGCGTGCTGGCTCTGACCGATACCGTCGTCGAGCTCCGGAAGACCAACGACTCGCTCCTCAACGCGCACCAGAACGAAATCATGAAGAACCTCACTATCATGGCCTTCGTCACCTATCCGCTTACACTCGTCGCCGGCCTCTTCGGCATGAACACCACCTACACCCCGATCGTGGGGCTGCCGAACGGCTTTTGGATCATCAGTGCCCTGATGGTCGTCCTTGGTGTTGTCTTTTTCCTCTATTTCAAGCTCAAACGGTGGTTCTAAGGCATTGTTGGTAAGTGGTGGAAAAACCTCTGCATAAGAGGCTTTTTTGATTATTTTACAAAAAGCGCCCAATGCTACAATGGCCTTCATGGCAACTTCCGGCGTACGCATCCCACCACAATCGCTCGAAGCAGAGCGGGCATTGCTCGGGTCTATCATGCTCAAGCCGGATGCAGTACACGAGGTCACTGACATCGTCTCGTCCGACTCTTTTTATGTCGAGAAGCATCGCGTCATCTTTCGCGCGATGCTGGACCTCGCCACTTCCGGCAGTCCTATAGACCTGCTCTCGACCGCGAACCGCCTGAAGGAAGTGAGCGATTTGGAGCGCGCAGGCGGCAACAGCTATCTTGCGGATTTGGTGAGCGCCGTACCCACCTCAGCTAACCTCAAATACTACGCCGAGATAGTGCAGAAAAAGGCGATGATGCGCGCGCTCATCGAGGCGGCGTCACAGATTGGCGAGATAGGCTACGACGAGAGCCGCGACATCGAGGACTTGCTCGACAGCGCCGAGAAGACCATTTACGAGGTCACGAGCTCCCCTACCCTGCGCAAATTCGTTGCCATCCGTGATGCGCTCGGCGAGGCATGGGAGCGTTTTGACAACCTCCACAAAGGAGACAACGAGATGCGCGGCGTGCCGACCGGCTTCGCGGCGCTCGACAACATGCTGGCCGGACTCCAGCGCTCCGACCTCATCATCCTCGCCGCGCGTCCCTCGATGGGAAAGACCGCGCTCGCGCTCGACATCGCTCGGCAAACGGCCATAAAGTACGACACCCCCGTCGGCATCTTCTCCCTTGAAATGAGCTCGCAACAATTGGTCGACCGCATGCTCGCGGCAGAGGCGCGCGTCAACGCATGGAAGCTCCGTACCGGGAAGATAGACACCGATGAAGAATTCGAACGGATACGCGGCGCAATGGAGCGGCTCTCCAAAGCGCCTATATACATCGACGACCAGCCGGCGAACAACTCACTCATCATGCGTTCCGTCGCACGACGCCTCAAGCGCGAGAATGGCATCGGCCTCCTCATCGTCGACTACCTGCAGCTCATGGCACCGACCAACAGCCGCTCCTCCGACTCGCTCACCCAGCAGGTCACCGAGATAAGCCGGTCGCTCAAGGTGCTTGCCCGAGAGCTTGACGTGCCGGTCCTCGCGCTCTCCCAGCTCTCTCGTGCGGTCGAGACCCGCCGAGGCAAGCCGCGCCTCTCGGACTTGCGCGATTCAGGCTCTATCGAGCAGGACGCCGACGTGGTGATGTTCATCCATCGTGAGGACAAGATGAACGATACCGTCGACAAAAACAACATGGCCGAGATCCTCATAGAGAAACATCGCAATGGCCCGACCGGCAAGGTGGACCTCTACTTCGACGAGAAGCGCACCACATTCATGCCCGTCGAGACCAGCGACTTTGGCTCTTCGACTGTTTCAGGACATATGCCCCAAGACGACTTTTAAGACCTATGCGCCCGCTAAACGACCTGACTGACCTCATTGCCGAGTTCCCCGGCGTTGGGCCGCGTCAGGCCCGACGCATCGTGCAGTTCCTCTTGAGTAAGAACAAGACATTCCGCGCCCGCGCGGCAGACCTCATACAGAAAGTCGGTGATCACCTCACCCGTTGTAACAGCTGTTTCCGCTTTGATGAAGTGAACGAAAGCGGGATGTGCGCGATATGCGTAGACCCCGCCCGTGATACGACAGCCCTCATGGTGGTCGAGAAGGACGTCGACATCGAGAGCGTGGAGGCAGCGCACGCCTACTCGGGGAGGTATTTCGTACTTGGCGGGCTTATCCCTATGGCCAAGCAAAGGAGGAACGGAAGTGCCGTCCGCATAAAAGAACTCCTCGCACGCATCGCAAAATCAAAGAAGAATGGCTTGCGCGAAGTGGTACTTGCACTCTCCACTACGCCCGAGGGCGACTACACCGCGCTAGAGACCGCAAAAAACATTGTCGATGCAGAACCGGGGATGAAGGTTACCTTGCTCGGCCGCGGACTCTCGACCGGTGCCGAGCTCGAGTATGCTGACCGCGAAACCTTACGCAATGCACTAAAAAACCGCGCCTGATGCGCAGTGCGGGTATCTTATTTCCCAGGATTGGCAGGAGCCTCATACCGGGCATCGCCCGGCAATGCGTAAAAGACACTGATGCGATCTCGTTTATCGTTTACCGCGAAGAGTTTGTATTGTGCAGTCGGCGGCATATAACATTCGATAACCTTCGTCTTACCATCCTTGAGGGTACAGTTGAAATAAGCCATGAGGTTTATAGGCTGCGGCCCTGTCGACGCACCAAAACCTCCCACCGCCTCTTTTACGATCTCAGTCTTAACAAATTGGATATCAGTATATCCCCGAGGAAGGTCTTCTCCGCTTCCGCGCAAACCGATGCACTCTTGGGGCCATCCGTTGTAGTCAACAGCCTCTTTGGTAAAACCTCCCTCTGACATAATTCTCTAGAGCGAAACCTTGACCTTCAAAAAGGGTTGACGGTGACCGCGCTTCTTGTGGTAGCGGCTCTTAGCCTTGTATTTGACGACGATGAGTTTGGGCGAGCGGCCTTCTTTAACCACAGTAGCGCTAACTTTTGCTCCTTTCACGGTTGGGCTGCCGATAGTCGTCTCTTTGCCATCGTCAGTAAGAAGTACGCTATCGAAGCTGAAATCCTGACCCTCCTTAACCCCGGGGATCTTCTCAACCTCAAGCGTTAAGCCGTTTTTGACGACATACTGCTTCCCTCCCGTCTTTATGACCGCGATATCCATATCGGGCAATACTAGCTGAAAATCGGCCTAAAAGCAAGGGATTAGACCTATACAGCGCAGGTGCCGTAATGGCAGTGGCCGCATTGTAGCCCTCCTCCGGATTTCTTTTTCTCCGTGTCAGTACAATGCAGGCCAGCTGCCCTGCACTCTCCGACTTTTTTAGTAAAGTCTGCAACCTTTGTTAATTTAGGCTTCTTCTTTTCGATTGGTGATGTCATACGGACGGTATTATGGGCAACCCGGAGTATCTTGTCAAATTGGCTAAGACTCGTCACCGCCAGGCCGCTCGAGTGCTGCTACCTCGATGCCGGGTGCCTGGCCGGTGATGCGCATAACGTCCTTGTCGACCTTCCCAAGCTCCTTGTAGGCCGCATTGTAGTGATTAACGGTGGTACCGAGCGCATTCCCCAATTTTCCGAAATATTCGTCGTATGCGGCAAGGTGTTTGCCGAGCTCACCTACCCGCTTTTGTATATCCTTGGCCTGCTCCTCTATTTGAAGGCCCTTGAGGCCCTGCAGGACCGTCTGCAGGTACGCAAGGAAGGACGTTGGTGAGACGATGATTACTTTTTTGCTGAAAGCATACTCGATGAGGTCGCGCGTGTTGGTCTTCATGGCGCCAACCTGGTTGACCAGGAGGTCGTAATACACGCCTTCGGAGGGGATGAACATGAATGCAAACTCCATCGTGTCCTCTTCCGGCCGTACATACTTCGACGTTTCGTCGATACGCACTTTCAAATCCTGCTTAAAGGCTTTCTCATACTGCTCGCGCTCGCTCCCCTCTCGCGCAGAGATGGCTTTGTTGTAGTTGTCGAGCGAAAACTTGGAGTCAATGGGTATGATGCGCTCGCGCATGAAGACCACGGCGTCCACTATCTCGCCGTTCTTGAACGGGTACTGCATCTGAAAGGAACCGGGCGGCATCACGTTCTTCAATACCGTTTCGAGGTAATACTCGCCGAGGATGCCACGCTGTTTCGGGTTTTTCAAAATGTCTTGCAGGTTCTGAAGTTGATCGGCAAAGGAGACTACCTGGCGATTGGTCTCGTCGAGCTTGGTGAGGCCGACAGTAACGTCCTTGATGAGCCGCGCACTCTCCGAGAGCTGCGAGCGCACCGTCTCGTGCACCTGCTTACTACTCTCCCCGATGCGTTTATCGAGTGTCTGCTCCAATTGCCCTATCTGCCGCTGCAAGAATTCCAAGCCCTCTTTGCCCGTATCATTCTCTTTTCGAGAAAAAAGTACAAAGGCAAGGCCTGTAACCGCAAGAATGAGAACGCTCAAGAGACCGATGATAAGACCCTCCATGATATAATTCTCGCATGTTGCACCAACAAATCAAATCAGAGATACCCGTTTCGATGAAGGCGCACGACCAGCTTCGCCTCGACACCCTCCGCGGCCTTACTACCGCCTTCACCAACGAGCTCGTCGCTACCAAGCGCAAGCCCGACGAGGAATTGCCGGACGAGGATGCGATTGCCGTCATTCGCCGCGAGGTCAAGAAGCGCAAAGAGGCGGCCGAGGCCTTCGACAAAGGCGGCCGCTCCGAGAGCGCGGAGAAAGAACGAATGGAACAAAGGATACTCGAGAGTTACCTTCCGGCGCTCATGAGCAAGGATGACATCAGGAAAATCGTTGAAGCGAAGAAAGCAGAGATGGGTGTCGACCCTTCGACAAGCTCAGGGCAGGCAAACAAAGGAAAGTTCATGGGCGCGGTGATGAAGGAGCTCAAGGGCAAAGCCGATGGTATGCTCGTAAAGGAGGTTATCGATTCCGCATTCTAAAAGGGTACATCGGCCATGCAGTCGCCTTGGATACTCGAGAGTCCGCGGACGCGTAAAGCCAAGCGGCTTGCGTCCGCTCTTGATACCGATGTCATCATCATCGGTGCGGGCATCGCAGGCATGACGACCGCCTTTGAGATACTGAAAAACACTCCTTTGCGGGTGACCGTGCTTGAGGCGGGCGAGGTTGGCGGAAGCGCAACGGGGCACAATGCCGGCATCTTCATCGCCGACACAGAACGGCCGGTCAAATCGGTGTACGACGAGTACGGCCCCGTCCTGACCAGAGCCATGCTCGACGAACTGCGCGGCTCCTGGGAGCTCCTCGAGTCATGCATTGCGGAGTTGGGGCTTGCGCTTCCGCTCTATCCCCTTCCTGCCCTTCTCGGCCTCAAGTCTGAGACGGTACTCAATGAATCGCTTGCGGATGCAAAGGTGCGCGTTGAGCTCGGCGACCAAACGGAGCTGGTGTGCGTGCGGGAAGATCTGCTCGCCGGAATCAAGGAGGAGTATCGGCACCTCGTCAAAGGAGTCTCAAGAGAGGACATACAGGCAAAGCTTGAAGTGAATGACCCGGGCTTCCTTGGTTACTGGCCGGATCGGCGTGCAGCTGCAGGCAACAGCCGTGTCCTTTCAGAAGAGATTGCTGCGGCGCTTTTGGGCCGTTACGAGGGTCGCCTGGCGCTGCACGAGCAGACACGGGTCAAGCGCATCACCGCCGACAGCGAAAGCGTCACCTTAGTTACCGAAGACGGTCATACCGTTACGGGGAAATATACGGTGCTGACCACGAACGGATTTGAGAACTTGCATATCGATAACCATGCCGGAGAGCCTATAGATGCGTCGTTCCATTACGAAGTACGCGGAGCTGTCGGCTTCATGCTCGGCTACTTGGTAAAGGAAACCTACTCGCCGGTTATGGCAGCGTACCTTGGCGTATGGAATTTCAAGGGGCACCCCGTCTATAGCGAAGAGGCGCTCGAGGATCCTTACATCTATCTCTCCAGGCGGCCGTATGATGGCAAGACCCTCATCACTGTCGGCGGGCCGGAAGATTTTGTGGACGATACGAGCGTGTATACGCCTGAATACGTCTTCCCTGACAAGGCTTTTAAAGATATCAAGGACTTCCTCAAGACCTACCGTATTCCCCTGCCGGAGAAGCCTGACTTCATGTGGCATGGGCTCATGGGCTACACCCGCTCAGGGTTGCGGCTCGTCGGGCCCGAGCCTAAAAATCCACGTATCATCTATAACCTTGGCTGCAACGGCATCGGGCTCCTGCCTTCATTTATCGGTGCTAATCGCATCGCCCGGCTCCTCCTAGGCGAAAAGCTCCCGCCGAGCGTCTTTGACCCGAAGGGCTAGCGAATGGAGACGTTATTTACGTAGAGCGGTAGTAAGCGTGTACTCAGCTGCCTTGAAGAACTCTTTTGCAAACTCAGACGCCATGTACGGGTCGTAGAACTTGCAAGAAAAGACGTCGAGGTACGTAGTATTGGTAGCGTTCGCAAAGTGGGCCGAGATGAGAGACGTCTCGATGAGCTGTGTCATGGAAAAGCCGGCTACCCGCTCGTCTTCGCCAAAGTTAACCACCGTGCACTCGCCAAAGCGCTTCATGCCTATCTTCTCGCACAGCTCGTACACGAACTGCTTGATCTTCTCAGCGTCGCGGATAGTGGCGGCATCGCATCCATGGAGATCAATGCTTGAAAGCATGCCCCATGCGCCAGCAGCATCATATTCTTTCTGTAAAGTAGCAACGTCAGCCATACGCTTGAACCTAGGAAAAAATAAGTAAGTCCGAACTATAACGCACGAGCCCCAGCATGCAAGGGATCAGAGGTGTGACTGTGGATTATGAAAGCAATGGCAGCTCGACGATGAACCGCGAGCCTTTGCCCTCTCCGTCGCTCTCGGCCCATATTTTGCCCTTGTGCGCTTCCACGTGCGCCTTGGTGATGTAGAGACCGACCCCGGTCGAGGAGACGTTGACTTTGCGCGACTCTGCGCCAGTGCTGAAGAGCTTAAAGAGCTTGCCTATCGTCTCTTGGCTCATGCCAACCCCCGTATCGGTAATGGTGATGCGCGCCAGCGTACCTTTCTTATCTACCACAACACCTATAGAGCCCTCCGGGGTGTACTTGATCGAGTTGTCGAGGAGATTGTTGAACACCTCATTCATCTTTGCCACATCAAGGCGTGTCTTGACCCCGGCAAGCTCGGGAGCGATTGAGAGCTTTACAGCAAGGCCCTTCTTCTCTGCATTGGGTGTGAATGCGGTTACCGCGTTCTTTATAAGGCCCGCAAGCTCGACATCAATAAAGTCGTACTTCATGCTCCCCTGCTCAATGCGAGAGACATTGAGGTAGGTCTCGACCGACTTGGCCATGTCAGTAGCACGGTCAAATACCTGATGCGCGCCCGTCTCGGCCGCAGGCGGCAGCTTGCCATAGGTCCCATCAAGGAGGAGTGACATGAAGTTGCGTACCACCGTGAGTGGCGCCCGCAGGTCGTGGCTGGCAATGGAGAGAAACTCTGATTTTAGCCTATCAAGCTCCTTGAGCTTTTCGTTGGCTTGTTTGAGGTTTTCCGCAAGAATCTGTATTTGCTTTCTAGTACGAACCTCTTTACGGATACTCGTCACCAACGTATACGCCAAAGGTGTTAAGAGAATAAAAGCGACGACATTTGCATAAATCTGATAGGTCGGATTATTAACGAATAGCAAAGAAAGTAGGAGAATAAAAAGAGCGCCTGTAAAGGTATCAATCAATAGAATACGTGGTTCGAATGACTCATATTTGATTGTAATGTACACCAAGAAAGCTCCAAAAATAGGCACTGCGATATGCCCATACTGACTAGTCACATAATGTTCAGTGTAAGTACCAAGAAAATTTGCAACAAGAAATGAAAAAAGGAGGGATGAGTTCCCTATAGCTACCAGTAAGAGTTTTCCTCGTTGATCCTTGAATCTTTTACTGAAAAAGAGGCCTAGTGTTTTTAAAAGAATCAGAGCAAGGAAAAGAGCTTCGAGGAAATAATTGTAATAAGCAGCAATCCCCTCTACGGCGTTCCTATCGCAATTGGTGTAGTCAAATCCAGAAACTGAAAGACCAATAGGAGCCATAATGAGGGTTGGTAGTAGAAGACCGAAAATTAGCCACTTCGTTCGTATGGAGAGTGGCTCTCCTTTAGTAAACTGCTGAAAATAAGCAAATGCAAAAACAAAAATTAGAGGCTCAACAAGATTTATTAGAGTCCAAAAGAACATTACGTTATCTGGTTTTTCGTTTGCCCAAAGGACCAGATCACAAAAAAGCCATAGCACATAGGAAAGTGCCATCAAGCGAAAAGTTTTTTTAGGCCAATTTTTTAGAGGAAGGAAGGTAAAAATAAAAAGACCCAGAAAAATGAGAATTGAGGTGAGGTGGGAATAATAAATCAACGGCTCACCATTGCTGGAAAAAATCAGAAACTGAGCTATATCCCAGTCGCAATTCATTTTCGTAATAAATCTGGAATGTTATTTACTGCGTCCCAGATGCTAGGTTTGGCGTCCTCTGAATAATATGTTGGATATGCGTGATATATGTATATCCTTAAGAAAGACAATCCAATACAGAGCACGTAACAGGTCAGTACGATAAAAAGAAAAAGACTTTCACTTCTTTTCTGCATACTTTTTCAAGCGATGTACCCCTTTAGTATACACTGGGTATGCCTTGCTCTTGAGATATGCCCTAATATAGGGTGGGATAACATTGAGCTTTAAATACTTCCTCTGAACTTTTTCGTCAAGAAGAGTAAAATCAGTGATTATTTTTCGACAACCAACTTCACGACAGTCGCATCGCATTTTCCAAGAATTCTCAAACAAGGTAGTTGAGTAGTCCCAAGTTATCTCTTTACCAATATCTATATCTTTAATAGCAACGAGAATAATCCCAAAGGTAGTAAAAGATAGACCTGTATTTGGATCACAAGAGTGGTTTATGAGGTCATCAATATCACCGGACGGTCCGAGAAAATGTTCTGGCCCAATTTGGACGTATCGGTCTCTAGTGCCTTGATATTTTTTGGGTAATTTTGATTTGTGAATGAGAGGTCCAGTGAACTGTGTCACGACGTCCCCTTTCTGAAACTGGCGAGCGGCGAAAACGGCCTGCCCGAGATGGGTCTGCCCTGTAGCGAAGTTACTTAATACATGTACCCTCACTGGCATGATTATACAATGAAAATATAAACTTGGTACACCCTCCAGATGGAATTGTGACTAATTAGCCATTTGAAGTTTTTGTGCTTTTCGCTCCTTTCTCTTACGTCTCCAATTTTTGAAATCCTCTGCAAAAAGCGCCGAGGTCATTACGACAGCTACCGCACCAAAAAGTATGGGCATACCAATGAGCCCAGCAATAGAGCCCAAGGTTACTGTCCATCCAGCAACCCATACCGAGTTAGAGATTACCGAACTGAGAAACATGGTAATCCAATCTTTAACCGATGGATCTTTATACTTTCGGGCCCCAGGTTGAAGAGAGGTAACGACCACAAATGGGTCACCACCCCACATTGTCGAACCCCCAACAAGGGTGACCCAATAACGTACGGACTTTCGAAGACGACTTTCATTCTTCTCTAATTGCTCCTTTGCTGTTTCAACAAAGTACGTATCTACTTTGAAATGATTTTGAACTTTAATGAAGGCCCAGGTAGCGGCCATAAGAATCGGGGTCAAGATTGCAACAACAATTCCTGCTCCAAGAAGGCTAACCCCGAAGGTAGCAATCGCCCACGCAGTAAGAAAAGCGCCTAATTTTCCATCTATGAGAAGACGATAAGCTGCCTCAGCTGTATACAACCCAACCCTTACTAAAATATTTTTGAGTGTAAACTCCCTTTTTAGCCACTGAACAAAAGAAGACTTTTGATGACCATTAAAATCCTCGCCCCGGTGTGCGACAGGAAGAGCGACTTCTTTAGAAGGAGGCTTTGCGGCTGTTTCCCTCTGGACTACATGTGATATCTGTTCTCTACAATCCAACTCAATCGGAATCTCAATCCGGTCTTCACGAGATACTGCAAAAGGCCGCTTTTCTGTATCGCGGGCCTTGAAGAGTTCAATTTTGTCTTTGGTGAATGCCATAACCTCAAAC
Organism: Candidatus Kaiserbacteria bacterium; assembly: GCA_023269035.1. Lineage (GTDB taxonomy): Bacteria > Patescibacteriota > Minisyncoccia > Phycocordibacterales > Phycocordibacteraceae > Phycocordibacter. The sequence continues at coordinate 11,802 of JAHFMJ010000001.1, forward strand.
TCTACCATCCAGAGGAGTATAACATATATTTAAAATAATGCAAGAACAGGGAGATTAGATTGATGAATAAAGCATAGTGCTAGGAAAAAAAGACGGGCAATAAGATACCAACAACAGTGAGGGTGGCACCTATGTATTGCTGTTTCGAGAGGATCTCTTTATAAAGAAAAGCGGCAGTAATAATCGAGATTATAGAACTTGAGCCCTGTAGGGCAGAAACAAGGCTCACCTGGCCTGTTTCATATGCAAGATTAAGAAATACACTTCCAATGGCAGAAAGTACCGTGAGAACTCCTATAACAAGCCAGGAACGCAGTGTTTGCCCTTTTAGAGCTTCAACCCATGTATTTAAAAATTTAAGACGGGTTTTTAAAAAGATATGAATAAGAGCTGAACAGAGAACAACAATCTCAACAAGTAAGGCATAAAAAAATGCTCCGAGATGTTTTGAGGGTAAGCTGAAATAAGGGAAGGCAACACCCCAAAATAACGCCGCAAGTATGGCATACGGGATGCCACTTTCCATTGAAAAAAGGGAAGAATTCTTGAGATCTTTGAAATTAATCGAGGTCAAGATTATGCCAAGACAAACTATTCCGACACTAAAAATCTTCAGTGGTTCAAAAACCTCATCGAAAAACAAAAAACCAATGAGCGATGAAATAATAATTTGGGCCGACACAACCGGGACAACTACCCCTACCTTACCTGTTTTAAGCGAGAGGAGAAAAAATAAAAACCCAAGATAGGCCAAAAAAGCAAGGAATATAGCAATTCCGAGAAAATCGGGATCTAAAGAATACGGTATACGGAATGCAGCGAGGACAAGGGTTAATAGGATGACAACAAGCGCATTTCTTAAAACAGAAAGAAAATGGGGACAGTCACGATTTTTTCTTTGGCCTCCCCGCAGAACGCCGTGTGGATTCAAGGTGATGTGTCCTCACCATGGTATCGACCCAGCGATCCCTTCCATAGGGTACACCCTTATTAACCGAGGTGCGGAGAGATTTCAGATCATCCTTCTTCTCTGGAGTGTTGATCCATGAACGGTATCCGAGTGGTAACGGCATGGGAGAAGGGTCGAGGAGATTCTTCTCTTCGACAGTTCCGTTGATTCGTCGCCACGCACTCCCCCATTGCCAGGATTCGCAGGTTCGTACGAGCTTCGCACGCACGGGGTTGCGCTCGACATATTTGATAACACTGAGGAGGTTGGGGTCAGTCTCGATGAGGAATGATTTATAGCGGCCTTGGTAGAGAGGACCGTGACCGATGGTACGCGTCTTCACGTGGACGCGACGGGTGTGGGCATTCGTGAGGCGGTGCATGAAGATACCGAGGTCACCTGCCTTTCGAGGATAGAGTACCAGGTGCCAGTGGTTCGGCATGATGCTATACGCGAGAATCCGCATACCTGTCTCTTCCTTTGCATCAGCAAGTAACTCCTCAAAGAGTTCGTAGTCCTCCTTCGACTCGAAGATCTTTAGACGGCCAACGGCCCGGTTGATGACGTGATAGACGTAATTACCAAGATCAACACGAGCGAGGCGAGGCATGCCTAGAGCATAGCACCTAATTAATCGTGACTGTCCCTATTCTCGTATTCTCCTCTATTCTCGCTATTCTCCTATTCTTCCCCTATTCTTCTATGTGGGCCTCCCGAATCAATCGTGACTATCCTTATTTACTCTGCAATTGCTTTCTCTCTTGGATAAGGGAGAAACAAACGCCCTGTTGTCCGGGGAGAGGAATCGTCTTACAGAGAGATTCGTCCAAAGCATCCACAGCACGATTACGAATTATAAACGAGACACACTCATCTTTAAATGCTAGGTAGTGGATACCATCGCACTTACTTTCCTGTCCTTGCTGGATAGCAACATCTTCAATACAGCGATCTCGTGTAGGTTTTAAGAAGGCGTTTTCACATAATGCAATATTGCTTGTGCGTCTCGCTTCAGCACTAAGTTCCGGATTATCGACGAATGATTTCAAACTACCTCGGAAGGGAAAGAGGCTATATATTCCCCAGGCGAAAAGTACGAAGAGAATAATCATCATATAAAGGCGCACCTTTTGGGGGAACCAGATACTAAATACTATGGCCCACATTCCGGCTATGAAAATTCCAACCGCTAATCCAATAGCGGAGTTCAAGAGAGAAGAGCAACCAAGCCACCCGAGGCACACACTTGAGAATGCTCCGCCGATTAGGAGAAACAGCGCGAGTGGGATATAGATTTTTAGGAATTTCATCATCACTCCTCTCGCCCAAAGGCTAAAGAAGATGGCGGCTAGGAAAAGAAATAGGGACAAGGCAGAAAATCCCCACGTTGCGATTTTTAGAAGCGAGTTGTAGGAGTCATGACAGTAAGCGTATCCTTTTGTAAATAACGTGTCACTACAGAACCACGGGATACCCACATACCATGCAAGATAGGAGATTAGACCGGCCACAGCGCAGATTGTCGCGAGTAGAAGAACAAGCCAAGAACTTTTCTTCATTTGTATTTACGAAGTGCGGCAACGATAATAATGATGAGTGAGATGAAAAAATACAGGCCGTAGAGAACCATCAGAATGAACGGCCCGAATCCGAGGCTAATATACGGGTCCCCTTCGTCGCCGAGCATAAGCAGTGCAGTCAGTGCGAGGATAACCGGGACTGCAAAAACAGCAAACCTTTTCCAGGATTCAAAAAGTGTTTGTCGGAATGGGAGCGTAAGAAGGGCGGGTAGAACAAGTAGTGTAATGTAAAATGAAAAAATCTTTATGTTGAAAAAAATATTCATGCACTGATAATTTTGTATATTTTCAAAGATACATAACTTACTAACTCTATACCACTGAAGAAATGTATAAATTGAAATAAACAATGAGAACGAAAAGGAGACAATTTTTTTGGTCAAAAATTTCATAGTGCATTCTCCACCAATCCCAATAAGTCTAACAGACTCTGAACATCAGTATCGGTGATTTTCCCCTGTTCACCCTTTTTAGTAATAACGGCGGAAAGGTTGGAAAGAGAACGAGATAAGGCTCCTTTGTTCTCCAATGAAGCAATTCGCTTTAACAATGCGTCTTTTTGCCCTTGGGGCAACGAGAGGTCTGAAATGGAGTTTTTAAGTGTAGTCAGGGCCTCGGGAGGAAATGTTATGATATCAGATTGCATTTCGAGCACGCCAAGAAGGGAGAGAACGGCGTCAGCGTCGGCTTGGTTTATCTTTCCTTTTATCGCCTTCTTGGCTATCTTCGCCTCAAGATTTTGGAGCGTGGCCACGTTTTTGTCTTTCTTTTTTTGGATCTTGGTTTCAATTGCATCAGCTTTCTTCAAGAGTTTGTCTTCGAGTTTTGACTGAATATTCAATCCGGTAATTTCCTGCCTGAGCGTGACGAGCAAATCAGTGAGCGACGGGCCTCCGAGACTGACAGTCGCTCCATCCTGGGGCCCGAGCGTAGTATCAACCGTCCCATTGCCGTCATAGTCGACAGACAAATCGGTTGCATCCTCGATAGTGCCGTCAGGGAATGCCATAGTGACAATGGTGTTCGGAGTTGAGGGTATCCCGGTAAATGTAGTGGACGCCGTGAATGTATCGCCGGCATATTCTTCCACTTCGAGCGTAAATGAGCCTTCAGAAACGCCGTTCAAAAGTACAGCAGGGAATGCATCTGCGGGGACGGTAACAACCTGCACTTCGCCATAGCGCTTATAGGTGGCACCGGCGAGAGTAGAGACAGTCTCGCTTATCTCACCCCGCGCGCTAGTGGCCGAGAGCGAGAGTGGCGAATGGAGAACAAAACGAAGACGGTTGGCCCCAACGATGGCTGGCGCGGAATTGGAAATATATGTGGGGAGCGTACTTGAGGTGCGAACGATGAGGTTGTTAAAGATAAAAGAGCGAAGTGCGGGAACTTCAAGTATGCTTCCATGTTGTGTTCGAAGAAAACCAAAACCGGGTATGTTTCTTATTATCCCTTCATCGCTATTAAAACTTTTTAAATCCACCCACCACCGGTCCACTTGCTCGTTATCTGTGCTCATCGCAAGTGCACTTGGGACGACCACGGTACCGTCGCCATCAACAACCTCATTCGGTGTATACGAGAGTGCCGGTTGATGCTCAAGGCAGACGGGATACCCGGTGCCGACAACAATAGCCCGCGTACATTTCTGTATGGTTTTGTAGGTAATACCCGCGAGCGTATCCTCGCCAATGCCAGCGATCTCGTTCACGGTAACGCCTGTGGGCGGCTGCCACGAAGAGCCGACAGACCCTGCAAGCGTTTCGGCTTGAGAAAGCAATGTACTGTTTGCGACAGCAGGATCTTCAAGATCGCTATACGTGGGAATGTGTCTTCCCTCTGCACCGCTTAGGAAGCGGTGCAATTCATCACCATTGCCGATGACCGATCCGTACGCATCAATGAATGGTTGTGTTGCCGCGCCCGGTTCAAAAGAGATAAGTGGGGTTGTAATCGTCTCACCAGTATTGTTGTAGTAGTCAGGCTGCGGAAGGAGCTGGTACGCCATAGAGGCATCATGCGAGAAGTCGCGGGCACGCTCCGGCGTGAGGATGAGCGGAAGCCAGTCGAATGGGAGGCCAGTATCAAAGCCGTGGAGAAGCGCGCCTATTGCCTGCGGGGTGCCGAGCTGCGGCACACCGACGAGAATTACTTGGTCAACCAGAGTGCCCGCGTCGCTGCCAAGCTGGTTCAAAAGCGCTTTTGCAAGAAGCCCACCGTTCGAATGTGCAATAATGGTGACCTTTTTTGTTAGTGAATTTTCAGCGAGATGACGGAGTGTCTGCTCAATGTACGGCGTGGAGGTCGCCTGGTTGTAAAAGATTTTTCCTTCGGCTTCTTCTTTCCCATTTGCAAGAATTTGAGAAATGGGGAGCCGCCAGTCGTACGGCACGGCGACATAGTCAGCAATAACGTGACCTGTCTTTTTTTGAGCGAGATCGTTCAAAAAGGATTCGTAAACTTTGTTTCCGGTAATCGGCACCGAGTCGATTACCTCGGCCGTGTAGACGTCAGGACGTTGGCTGTTTCCAGAATCATTAAGGTACAGTGCTTGCACGTCCGAGTCGCCCAGAGGCTCCCAGAGCTTTTCGGTGCCGTCGTACAACCGGCTCCCTTCAATACCCGGTAGAAACATCACTGATGAGCAACATTCCGCAATTTGATGTTCTACGGGAGAAAATGGTGCGGTACGAATAGTAGAAGCACCTCCGTCTATAACCCCATACCACGAAACGAATGATTTACTAGGTGAAATATCTCCTGTACATCCTACACAAGAAAGGGGGATATCGTTTTCGTCATTCCAAAGTTGCCAATGGGTAGGGCTCATCATCCGGAAGGAGTAGTAGCGGATGTGTGGAGTTATTGTGGTAGATGGAAAAGAAAAAGGGAGTGACGGCAATGAAAAACTACAGTCACTTTCTGGTGCGAATGCCGTGCTCTTAAAAGCGCGACTGTCGTTATAGGGTGTCTTTAGGCGTAAATGAATACGCAGAAGTCCATCGACATACTCGGCGTGCTCATATGAATCAAAATAGTAACCAGAAGCCTGAATGGGTTGACAACCAGGAGGTGGGGTCAGAGTGTCTTGAAGTGTGGGGGCAGTGCCGTTTTGATTTATTTTGAAAGTGCGAGACGTGATGAAACTGCCACCATTGTCTATATTTCCTTGAAAAGTAATTCCCGTATACAAGGGGTACACTGCAACCGTATCTATGCTTTTTACAATGACATTATGTTGGTCATCCCATACATCAAGATGTGTCATGGACGTAAAACGAACACTCCAGTCAGTCACACCTGCCGGGAGACCTATGCTGTATATGTTTTCAGAAGTACCTGCGTTATTACATTGGTCATCAATATAAGACCAGCTCAACCTGAAAGGGCGTCCGTCAGAATACGTCGGGATATCCCGGAAATGATATTCGAGGAATCCTGAATCTGAGTATTGGACGTTGTCAAAATTTGTAAAGAAGTATCCACTTGCAGTAGGTGATTGAAGACTGCAAGGCATTTGGTCTGCGGCAAAAGCCTGTGACGGAAGTACAAAAAAGACGAGCATGAGGCTCGCCGTGAAAAATACCCCGAGAGAGTTTCTAATAATGAGGCCGCGCAAACTTGTGGGTCTCATGGGCACATTCTCCCAAAACACCCTTTTTCTGTCAACAAGCTCGCCGAGGTCGGCATATTCGTACGAATATGCGAATAGTTTGACAAGCTATCCTCTTCCGAAAAAGAAGAGGCCGGCGAGGGGCGCGATGAGCCAGTAGAAGTACATCTTGTCACCGACGAAGAGCGCCTTTGTTGGCGGGCTGAATGTGTACACCTGCTCGACCGGGAGCATGTGAATGCCTATCGCAATGAGAAGCCCGGCGGTGAGGATGGAAAGAACAGCTAAACTTATGAACCCGATACTGCCACTGGCTATGAAATATGCCATGCCGGAGAAGGCCACGAGGCCGGCGAACACGAGCACGGCAAAGAGGCCGAGGTTGAGATAGACATTGTCACCGATAATGCTCTTGAACGGAAAGACTGGGTAGACAAGCGCGGCGGTATAAATGGCGGCGATGAGGGGCATCAGGCGGTCGTGCCCGAAGTAGAACGCAAACGCCGCAACGACTGCGGCAACGACGATGAACGCAAAAAACTCCGTTCCAAAATTAATGAAGAGGTCAACTGTCGACTTGAGTGGCGCCGCAATGCTTGGCCCGCCGAGAGGATCCATGGAAAAAGTATACCACCTCAATCGGAGGCGCGTTCCATCCCCCGGGTCCGTTTGACCTCTTCCATACGCGCCTCGTCGATGTCCCCCGTCACGTACCAGCCGTCGAGGTACGGCATGGAGAGGCGGTCGATGCCGTGCTCGCCTCGGCGGAGGATGGCCTCGGAAAGATCGTCGATGGTCTGGTAGAGCAGGATATCCGCACCGAGGAATTTGCGTATTTCTTCTTCCGACATATGCGATGCGATAAGCTCGTCGCGCGTTGGGATGTCGATACCGTAAAAGTCAGGGTATTTGACCGGCGGGCATGCGGAGGCAAAGTACACCTTGTTCGCGCCAGCTTCCCGCACCATATCAATGACCTCCCTGCTCGTGACGCCGCGCACGATGGAGTCGTCCACCAAGAGGATGTCCTTGCCCTCGAGCTCTATCGCCTGCGGCGAGAGCTTGCGGCGGACTGACTTTGCACGCATCTCCGTACCCGGCATGATGAAGGTCCGACCAACAAAGACATTCCGGTACAAGGCTTCCGAATACCGCACGCCTATCTCATGCGCGAAGGCAAGCGCAAAGGGGTTCGAAGTAAAAGGCACGGGAACGACAAGGTCGGGCATGACGCCCGGGTGCGTCTCCTTCCATCGTTGTGCCAAGTTCTGCCCCATGCGCAGGCGCGAACGATAGACGCTCACCTGATTGAGAATGGCGTCGGGACGCGCGAAGTATACGTACTCAAAGACATCCGGCGTGAACTGCGCTTCGGTTATTCTTTTCCGCTGTAGCCTTCCCTCGGTATCAACAAAGACCAGCTCGCCTGCCTGTACGTCGCCGAGGAAAGTGAATCCAAGAGGAGTGAATGGAGAATTTTCCGACGCAAAGATGTAATCGGCTCCCCCGTCTGGGCGCACACGCTCTCCCATCACGAGGGGGCGTATGCCGTGCGGATCGCGGAAGGCGACGATGCCCTTCCCCGCTATAACAGCGACGACCGAATAGCCGCCTTTCGCACGCGTATGAACTTGCTGTATGGCGTGGCAGAGCATCGTAAAGAAATCTCCAGACTTCGCCGCGCGCAACTCCGTAGCAAAGACACCAAGCAGTGCCTCGGTATCGGAGTCAGAGTTGCAATGAAAATGCTCCTTTTCCTGGAGCTCTTTCCGCAATTGCGGGTAGTTGGTCAGATTGCCGTTGTGAACGAGTGCGATGCCGTACGGCGAGTTGGTGAGGAACGGCTGCGCATTGCCAACGTCCTGGGCAGAGCCGGCGGTGGAGTAGCGCGTCTGCCCGATGCCCATGGTGCCCAGCAGGCTTGCAAGAGATTCTTTTGTGTAGGCTTCACGCACATAGCCGCTTCCGCGGACAACGTGGAAGCGGCCATTGTACGTCGCGATGCCGGTCGAGTCTTGACCGCGATGCTGGAGGTTAATGAGGCCCTCGTAGAGTTCGGCGGCAACTGGTTCCTTAGATGCGATTCCGATGATGCCGCACATAGGTGCTTAGTATAGCGTACATCTCAGATTCCTTCACCCTTCAGTTTCGACAAAAGGTCTTTGGCTTCGCGCGAGAGCTTGTGGGGAAACTCGACGCGCACGCGGATGAGCAGGTCGCCGCGGCGGCCCCGCTCCATCGGCACGCCCTTGCCCTTGATACGGAGAATCTCATCGACGGACTGGAGAGGCGGAACGTTGATGGCAGTTGGCCCATCGAGCGTATCGATGGAATACTCAGCGCCTAAGAGTGCATCACTCACCTTGATCGGTAGATCGGTAACGAGGTTGAAACCTTCTTTACGGAACTTCTTATCCGCATGCACGTGCACTTTGACGTAGAGGTCGCCGGGACCACCGCCAGAGATGGCCTCGCCGAGACCAGTCATCCGGATGACTTGGCCGTTGTCGATGCCCGCGGGGATAAAGACGGCTATTTCCTCCTCACGACGTTCCACTCCTGAACCGTGGCAATGCGTACAAGGCTTTTCAGGGACCACACGCCGACCATGGCACGTTGCGCAGGGCGAGGTCACGGAAAAGACACCAAAGGGAGAACGGCGTGACTCGACTACTTGGCCTTTGCCGTTGCAGGTCGGGCAGGTCTTGGTTTTTGTGTTGGGCTCGGCACCGGAGCCGCTACAGCGGTTACACGTGCTGTCCTTGGTGACGAGAACGCGCCTGGTCAACCCGAAAATCGATTCCTTAAAAGTTAATTCGATGTCGATGGAGATGTCGCGGCCGCGCTGCTCTCTCCTACCGCCGCCAAAGATATCGGAAAAGCCACCGAAGATGTCATTGAGATCGATATCGAAGTCCGCTCCACCGAATTGCGAGAAATCGAATCCCTCAAAGCCTGTAGCGCCTCCCGCGGAAGGGCCTGCGCCGGCAAAGGTCTTGCCGTACGCATCGTACTCGGCACGCTTCTTGTCGTCGGAGAGGACGCTGTAGGCCTCACTCACTTCTTTGAACTTTGCTTCGTCCCCGCCTTTCTTGTCGGGGTGGTACTTGTGTGCAAGTGTACGGAACGCCTTTTTAATATCTTCCTTCGAAGCTTTTTTGTCTATACCGAGAAGCTGGTAGTAATCTTTTGCCATAAGTTTTTACTCTGTAGCGTCGCATTCCGGACAAATAAATCCATCGGCAACGTTACGATCCCAATCTACCATGTAGTAATAACGTATTCGACACTTCTTTCGTTCTCCGCATTCACTGCATCGAACAGCGTATTCATACCTGTTCTTAAACGCCCGTTCCCTGAAAGAAGTGGATGCCATTAGACGTCAGTCACTGGGCCGGTCTCAGAGCCGCCTGCCGGAGGGGCATCGGGCCCCGGCGGCGGCGTTGCGCCGCCGCCGGCTTTCTGCACTGCCTCGCCTATCTTTTGCATCTCGGTCGAAAGCGTTTGCGTCGCGCTCGTGAGCGCGGCAACATCACTTCCCTCCTTTGCTGTTTTAACATTCGCGACTGCGGTCGTGACGGCCTGCTTCACGTCTTCGGGTATTTTGTCCTTGTGCTCGACAAGCGATTTCTCCGCGGTGTAGACAAGCGAGTCAGCAAGGTTGCGGGCATCAGCAAGTTCACGCGCTTTCTTATCGGTATCCGCATTCATGTCAGCGTCTTTCTTCATCTTCTCGATATCAGCGTCCGTAAGGCCGGAGCGGGCCTCGATGCGGATGGACTGCTCCTTATTAGTAGTCTTATCCTTAGCTTTCACATTGAGGATGCCGTTGGCGTCCACATCAAAGCTCACCTCCACCTGCGGCATACCGCGCGGCGCGGGAGGGATACCATCGAGTATGAAACGGCCCAGCGACTTATTGTCATGCGCCATAGCGCGCTCGCCCTGCACGATGTGGATCTCTACACTCGTCTGATTGTCTGCCGCGGTTGAGAAGCTCTGGCTGCGTGAGGTCGGGATGGTCGTGTTGCGCTCGATGAGCTTGGTGGCAACACCACCCATAGTCTCGATACCGAGAGAGAGAGGAATGACGTCAAGGAGGAGTATGTCCTTCACGTCGCCGGTGAGGATGCCTCCTTGTATAGCAGCGCCAATAGCGACGACCTCGTCCGGATTGACGGTGAGGTTAGGCTCCTTGCCGAAAAAGTCTTTCACCGCTTTCTGTATGGCAGGCATGCGGGTTTGGCCGCCAACGAGGACGACCTCGTTGATATCAGCAACCTTAAAGGGCGAGGCTTCCATCGCGCGCTTGGTGATAGCCATGGCACGATCGATGAACTCGGCTGAAAGCTCCTCAAGCTTCGCGCGTGTCATGGTAAGCAAGAGGTGGCGGGGACCACTAGCGTCGGAGGTGATGAACGGGATGTTAATCTCGGACTGTACCGCGCTTGAGAGCTCGATCTTCGCCTTCTCTGCGGCCTCGTCGAGGCGCTGCTTGGCGAGGGGGTCGTTGCTGACGTCGATGCCGCTTTCCTTTTTGAACTCGCTTGCTATCCACGCGATGATGGTCTGGTCGATATCGCGGCCACCGAGGTGGCTGTCGCCGTCGGTGCTCTTGACCTCGATAACATCGTCTCCCACTTCGAGTACCGAGATGTCGAAGGTGCCGCCGCCGAAGTCGAATACCGCTATCTTCTCATTCTTCTTTTTATCGAAGCCGTACGCGAGCGCGGCTGCCGTCGGCTCGTTGATGATGCGCTTGACGTCGAGGCCGGCTATTTTGCCCGCGTCCTTGGTCGCCTGGCGTTGCGAGTCGTTGAAATATGCAGGGACGGTGATGACCGCCTCGGTGATAGGCTCGCCCAATTTCGCCTCGGCGTCTGCCTTCAGCTTCTGCAGGATCATCGCTGAGATTTCTTCCGGCCTGTACCACTTGTCCGCCATCTTGACCTCGATGCCGCCGTTGGCGCTCTTCTGTATGTCGTAGGGAACCGCTTTGAGGTCTTTTTGTACCGCCGGCTCGTCAAAGGTGTGACCGATGAAGCGCTTTATCTGGAAGACCGTGTTCTTCGGATTGGTGACGGCCTGGCGCTTGGCGATGAGGCCCGCCAGGCGCTCGCCGGTCTTACTGATAGCGACGATCGAAGGAGTCGTGCGATTACCCTCTGCGTTCTCGATGATGTGCGGCTCGCCTCCCTCGACCACCGCCATCGCGGAGTTCGTCGTTCCCAAGTCAATGCCAAGAATTTTTCCCATAGTTTTTTATTTTACTCTTTTTGATAATGCCCGACGGTAACGCGTGCGGGACGGATGACCTTTCCGTGCAGTGTATACCCTCTCTGGTGCACCGTAGTAACCGTATTATCCTCTGTCTCCGTGCCTACTGCAACCGTGCCGACTGGCTCGTGGCGGTTCGGATCAAAATGTTCGTTAAGCGGATCGAACGATGCGACGCCTTCCGAGCTGAGCGCCTTCATCAGCTGGGCATAGGTGTTCTTAATGCCATCAATCCAGCCGGTATCAGTGCTCGGGGCGGCAAGGGCATGCTCAAAGCTGTCTAAGGCCGGCAAAAGCGCCTCTACCAAGGCCGCAGAGGCTTGCAGGACGAGATTCTGCCTATCTTCATCCGCACGACGTTTGACGTTTACATAGTCGGCCTTTGCCCTCTGCCAGCCGTCCAGATACTCTTGCTTTTCTTTCGTGGATTTTGCAAGCTCTGCTTTTAGTTTCTTTATTTTCTGCACGAGTTCTTCTGCCGATGCGCCTTCATCGTCGGCATTCTCTTCGAGTATAATATCGTCAGTGTCTTGCATGGGGTATCAATTATAAATCAAGAACAAGAAACATCAAAATGGACGATTCGCTTCAGACGCTCGTCGACGAATGTGCACGACATTCGGTATGGATACTCTATACACCGCTCCCCGGAGAAGTAGATATACAGAAAAGCCCTCTGGGGCAAAGCATGCCGAGTGACGTCTTTTTCCTTCCTAACCGCCACTACGGAGCCCCGGAGGTGACGGCGCAAGCGCTGGTGCAAACCTATGCCGGAAAGACGGGGTCGGTCTTTATTCCCGGAACGCTTTTCGATGAAAAAGGCAACCGCAAGGGTCGCGGCGGCGGTTGGTACGACCGATTCTTACCTCAACTGCCAAAAGACTGGGTGCGCGTCGGCTGCCTGCCCGAAAAGCTTCTCTCTCCCACTCCCCTTATACCTGAGAGCTGGGACCAGCCGATGGACTGGCTGCTTATAGAAACAGCAAAAGGATACCGGACCTTGCAGACGGAGGCCCGGGGTTGAAAGAGACTGCCTTATTTCAGATCGGGAATAACGGACCTGAACGCTTGCTTGATGCCCTCTAAGACATCTGCAGTTACGACACCGAATCTCTTGGACGCTTCCCAGAGAAGGTAGAAAAAGTGGTTCGGCGTTATTGCCTTGTCTCCTCGTGCTCTAAAATTTGCAATGCCGTCCTGTATGAATTTTATGATCGAACGTTCCTGCCTCCCTTTAGGGTCAGTGTCATTAACCTGTCGTACAACAGCCTGACTAAGGCCCTCGCGGTTCATGACTTTATCGTTTGCTCCACTGCGGAGCCTTGCGGGCTTTCACGAGTCCTGGCTTGCGGCGCTCTTTGGCGCGCGGGTCGCGCTTGAGGAAGCCGAGCTTCTTGAGGGCGGTACGCTTGGAAGAATCGAACTTGGTGATTGCGCGCGCGAGGCCGTGACGCACTGCGTCAGACTGGCCTGCGATACCGCCGCCATGCACTACAACGGTGATGATAAAGGCCTTCCCTGCCTCCTTCAGCGGAGCGAGGACATTATTTGAGAGCTCTTTGCTGACGAAGTAGGTCTCAAGCGGCTTGCCGTTGACAACGATAGACTGCTTAGCAGCTTCCGTAATGCGCACGCGGGCGGTCGCGGTCTTCCTTCGGCCGACTGTTTCGATGTAGGTAGGCATAGTTATTCGGTTACGATGAGTCTCTTAAGGCGGCCTGGGCGGAGCTTATTGGCTGGCATCATGCCGCGGACTGCGTGGCGGACGACCTCTTTATAGCCACGGCGAGCAGCAAGCGCATCAAGCGTTTCGAACTTGAGCCCTCCTTGGTAGCCGGAGAAGTGCGCGTACTTGTGGTTCTCGCGGTGCTTCTCGGAGATAGAGAGCTTCGCGGCGTTCGTTATCTTAACGGTCACCAGCGGGCTTTTGTTGCGCGCAAAAGCAACGAGGTTCTTGCCCATCAGAAGGCGCGCGGCCTCGCTCGCTACTCGGCCAAGCTTCTTTCCTTTTGCATCAATGGTGTGTTCGGTATTCATAATTTATTTCTCGACGAACTCGATGACTGCGCTCTTGCGGCCATCGGACGCGCGTTTTACCACTTTCGTGATGCGCGTGTAACCACCCTTCCTCTCAGCAAAGCGCTTCGAAAGCACATCAACGACCTTCTTCGCTACTTTCTCGCGGCCGCCGAGCTTCTGAATGATGGTGCGGCGAGCGGCGAGCGTTCCGGATTTTCCTGCCGTGATGAGCTTCTCCACGTACGGACGTATCTCGCGGGCGCGAGCCTCGGTCGTCACGATGCGCTCGCGCAGTACGAGCGCCTCCGTGAGGGAATTGACAAAGGCCTTGCGCACATCGCGCTTCCTGCCAAAGACCCTGCCTTTCCGACCGTGTTGCATAGTTATGATTTTAGGGTCACGCCGAGCTTCGCCAAGGCATCCTTGATCTCATCAACGGCTTTCTCCCCGATGCCTTCGAGCGAAAGCAGGTCCTCCGCAGTCTTCCTCGCCAAGCCGCCGACCGTGCGTACGCCCGCACCCGTAAGCGCGTTTGCCGTCCGGGTAGTGAGCTCAAGCGATTCAACGCGGGTCTTCATGATATCCTCGCGCGCAGCCTCATTCTCGCTCTCTGCGGCTCCCGAAGCCAATACCGGCTCGTCCTCCTTGAAGCCGACGATGGCCTTGAGCTGTTGGATCATGATGCCGATAGAGTACTCAAGCGCTTCGCGCGGGGTAAGCGTACCGTCAGTTTCTATCATCACGCGGACGCGGTTGAAGTCGGTCCTGTCACCGACGCGCATGTTCTCCACTTCGTAGTTCACGCGGCGGATCGGCGTAAAGATGGCATCAAGCGCTATCGTACCGATATCCACGCGGTCCTTCTGGATGACCTCCTTGGGCACGTAGCCGAGGCCGGTGTCCACGGTGATTTCCATATCGAGGCTCGTGCCTTTATCGGTTATCTCAGCGATGTGCTGTGTCGGGCTCAAAATCTCCACCTGTCCGGGCACGACGATGTCGGATGCGGTTACCGGTCCGATCCCCTTCTTCGAGAGGCTGAGGACGTGCGGCTGGTTGTCGGCTATCTTGATGCGTACTTTCTTGAGATTCAAGATGATGCCGATGACATCCTCCTTAACGCCTGTGAGCGTGGAGAACTCATGAGAAACACCATCGATCTTCAAGGCGGTGATGGCGCTCCCCGGAATAGAGGAGAGGATGATGCGGCGCAATGAGTTGCCAAGCGTGTGCCCGTAGCCCGGGTAGAGGCCGTCGATCTCATAGACGCCGGTCTTTCCTTCTTCGGAGACGACGCGCGGCTTGCTGGGAAGCGTAATGGAGTAGTCCATGGTAATAAAATTATTAATTAATTGATTAACGAGTGTAGTACTCAAAGACAGCGCCGATATCGGCGATCGTATCCTGTTCCTTGAAGACCGGAGCTGATGTCAGCACTCCTTCGCGCGTATCAGTATTGAAGGAAACCCATGACGGATGCTTGTACTCTTTCAGCTTCTCCACAATGCCGCCGAAGAGACCACTTTCGCGGCTACCCTCGCGTATCGCGATGACGTTGCCGACAGAGACGTGGTAGGAAGGGATGGTGACACGTGTGCCGTTCACGGTGAGGTGGCCATGCGAGACC
This sequence comes from Candidatus Kaiserbacteria bacterium, assembly GCA_023269035.1. GTDB lineage: Bacteria > Patescibacteriota > Minisyncoccia > Phycocordibacterales > Phycocordibacteraceae > Phycocordibacter. The sequence continues at coordinate 26,867 of JAHFMJ010000001.1, forward strand.
ATCTGGCGCGCCGCGCGGCGGGTGCTCGCGAGCCCCATGCGGTAGGCAATGGAATCAAGGCGGGTCTCAAGGAGTATAAAGAGCATCGCCTGTGGATTGGTGTGGCTCTCGAGGGCCTTCTGCACGTAGGTGGCGAACTGCTTTTCGGTCAAGCCGTAGGAGAGGCGGAGCTTCTGCTTCTCAATGAGCTGTTTGCCGTAGTCGCTTCCGCCACGGCGGCCCTTACCTTTCTTCGCGGCAGCGGAGCGTTCAGCTGAAAGCGCGAAGGCGCGCGTCTGCGTCTTTTCGAATATTGATGCGCCGAGGCGCTTTGCTATTTTGTAGCGTGGTCCGAGTTTCATACGTGGTTATTTATGGTGAGCGTAGTCGAACTATATGCGACGAGGCTTAGGCGGACGCGGTCCGTTGTGTGGGACCGGGGTCACGTCATGGATAGAGAGTATCTGGATGCCCTTGCCGGCGAATGCGCGGAGCGCTGACTCGCGGCCGCTTCCGACGCCGTTGACAAAGACATCAGCCTCCTTCACGCCAATAGCAGCAGCCTTCTCTCCGATGACTTCGCCCACCTTCGCGGCGGCAAACGGAGTGGACTTGCGGTTGCCGGTAAAACCAAGCGAACCAGATGACGACCACATGACCGTACCGCCTTCGCGGTCGGCAAGTGAGACGCGCGTATTGTTGTACGTTGATTCAATGAACAGAAGCGCGTGGTCCAATTTACGCTTGCTGAGTTTCGAGAGTGCGCGATCGCGCTTGCCGCTATCAACGCCGCTCCCCTGCTTCTTAAGAATTCGTCTTTTTCCCATGGTGTTTTATGTTTTCTCAAGCTTACGACGACCCGAACCCATGGTCTTCCTGACGTTACCGCGGACGGTGCGCGAATTGGTCTTCGTACGCTGTCCGCGTGTCGGGAGGCCCTTCATGTGGCGTAAACCCCGGTATGCCTTGATGTCTTTCAAGCGTTTGACGTTACCGCCGACCTCGCGGCGCAAGTCGCCTTCTATGGTGTAGCTCTCGACGAGCGAGCGGATGGTCTTTTCTTTTTCTGCGGAAAGGTCTTTAGCGCGAGTGGTCCCGGAGACACCCGCTTTCGCGAGCACGTCGCCTGCACGGACGCGACCGATGCCAAAAACCGCGGTAAGCGCGATTGAAAGATGCTTATTATCAGGTACGGTGACTCCGGCGATACGCATATATTGTTTGGAAGCTAGCCTTGGCGTGCTTTACGGCGTGGATTGCGCTTGTTGATCCGGTATATACGGCCACGGCGACGGACGAGGATATCGCCCGCTTGCTGGACCTTTACCGATGCAAGTACTTTCATAACGTAAAAAATTACAGGCGCCGCACTATCCGTGCACGCCCGCCGTACGGATCGAGGACAAGAGAGACCCGGTCCCCCACCAGCACGCGAATGCGATGGAGCCGCATCTTCCCGGCGAGGTACGCAAGTACCTCGTCTCCGCTTTCGAGGGATACGCGAAAAAGAGCATTGGGGAGGGACTCGGTCACTGCACCGAGAATCTCATCCGTGTCTTTCGGGCGTACCATTTGAGCAGAGCAGGGATCCGTATCGGGCTTGCCTATACTACCAGAAATCAGGGTTTCTGGTCAAGGGCGCTCACGATCTCCACTTTTACCCGAGAGGCATCACTCGGAATGGACCGCCGCCAGAACGGATAGACCTTCACGTTCATGGTCGCTATCGCGGGGTAGGTTGCACGCACTGCGGTTATGTCTTTTTCGGACTTCCCGGCAAGGTCGCGAGCGAGCGCCTCGGCAGAAAAGTCCGCGACGAGCTTCGCGTCTCCTGCTATGGAGAGGGTAATCTGCCCTCCGGAAGTCGCACTGCCTTCGGTACTGTGGACGGAAAGCTCTTGCGGGTTCTCGATGGCAAGATCGCCGTCATAGGCTACCTGGGCCCCGACCGCGACCGCATGCGCGAGCGCGCTTGCCTTCACTGCAGGAACTGATGCAACGCCGGAGACCTCTATGGTCGCATTGCCGCCGTCAGCCTTATCAGGCGACTCGGAAAAAGAGACTGATACGGTATCAGCGAATATAAGCGTACCGAGCGGAGCGCTCGCGAGGACTTTCGCGCGCAGCGTCCTGTCGAGCTCGGCATGGAGCGCGTCTATCGTCTCCGCGCGGAGCTTGCTATCAACGACTGCGCGTGCGCCAACAAAGCCGCCCTGCATCGGGGTCTTCGACTTGGCATAGATGAGCGTGTATTGGTCAGTTCCCTTCAATCCGGGGATGGTGAAATCCGAAAGAGGAATATTGTATTTTTCTCCCGCTTCGTCGGCATAGACGACCACCTCGACAGTGCCGGGGACCTTGAGGCCTGCTTTCATGGTGTAGCCGGGTACGACGACGCTGTTATGAACGCGGTAAATGAGCCCGTCTGCGGTCGCGAAACGCGTGTTAGTGATGAGCCGCTGCGCTTTAGCACTGAAGGCATTATAAAGAGTGATGGTACCGGAAGCGTGGTCCTCAACTTGTTTGCTCCCCGTTGCCGGGACGACCTTTGAAACGGTGTCGGTCGCGGAGAGCGTCTGATACGGAATTGCCGCAGAGGCGTCATCGAGGATAGTGAACGGGCCGTTGACCGAAGCACTGAAACGATACGGCGTTGCCGATACATAGGCCCGATAAAATACCGTCGAGAGAACGCCGATCACGACGCCAGCGAGGACGAGGATGCCCGCACCGATAAGCAGAAAAACGTAGAGGCTGTTACGGCGGTTCGGGTCAAATGGTTGCGGGGCGAGCGGCATCTTGACGGGAGGTGGCGGTTGCTGAGGCGGCGGAACAGGCGAGTTTACCGTTGGGCGGATCGGTCGCGAGCGTGGCGGAGGGATGATGTCTTGGATGCTGTGATGCTGGTCCATTTTGTTCAGTATAGCATCGTCAGATGCGCATCAGGTCCTGATTTTGTATGTGGAAAAAGACAGCGGCAAGCGAGAGAAAGGCATCGTAAAATCCGCCATCTCCGAGCGTGACGGAACTCTGGAAATAATCATTCGAGAGAGGAATGGAGCGCGCCGAAAAGACTCCATGCCCCTGCTTGAGCATAGCCAAGAGCCAGGGCAGCTCCTCTCTATCCGCGGCGACAAAAGTGGTCTGCGAAACCGGCACCTCACTGGCAGCCGCTTCAAGGATTTTTTCATACTCGGTGTTCCATGATGATGCCGCTTTGGCAAAACTATCAGTGAAGGCTTTGGCTTCGGCATCAGTCAGCTCTCCGCGAGCAAACAGTGCCAGCCGTGAAGCCGTGTCGGCTATCCCCTTCTCGCCGCCGATATCGCGGACGAGGGAGAGCGCGCCGTGCGGGAAAGATGCGAGGAAGCGAAGCGAATCGCGATGCACCACTGCCACATCAGTCACTTCGCCGCCGATATCAAGAAAGATGAAACTCGCCTCCTGACGCTCTGCTCGCAAGATGATGAATGCGAGGAGCGGAAACGAGTGAAATGATATAGCTGCGCCAGGGAAAGCCGCTTTGACCAAATCGGTAATCGTCCGTACGAGCGACTCGTCTGTCTCGCTTTCATAGAGGTTTATCTTTACCGCAGAGCCTACGACAGGCTTTTTGACTGCAGTCGGATAGCCGTTCACATATGCCTGGGTAATGACCGACTCGACCGGCACGCGGCCTGGCCCTCCTGGCGAGGCTTCCTTGTTCTTTGCTTGGTACTCATGCACCGCACGCACGATGGACGCGGAAGTGATGCGGGCACTTTTGTCAGACTTTGTCGTGACTGTCTTTATCTTGGCGTTGTACCAGGGCGAAGCAAGCACGATACGGACCCGAGCAGGCGCAGGGCCTGCCTGAAAGCCTGAGAGGAGCGTCTTGAAAGCCTCGGTGGCAAGCGGCATCAGGTTTTCCCTCGTCGTTTGCGTTCCTCCGCCTATCGGAACGCGCTTGACCTGGGACATCGTCGGATTCTGCTTTGATGCGTGCACGACAAAAGCGCCGCCGATCGAAGAGCTGCCAAAATCAACGACGAGGTCCTGGTGACCATGCTTCATTCTCCCTATTCTACACCAGGAAAAATCACTCGAGCACTGCTTTGATGCGCCGGATGCCTGCAGCAACCGCCTCCTCCTTCTTGATTATGAATTTCTTTCCTCCTTCGCCGAGCTCTTTCGTATTCTTCACGTGCGGTCCGCCGCAAAACTCGATGGAAAAAGGGCTATTGAGAGGACCGACCGAATAAATGGAAACGGTGTCGGGGTATGTGGCGCCGAACTCATGCTCGGCGCCGAGTTTTTCCGCCTCATCCTTCTTCATATCTGTGCGGATGACGTCGATGCTCTCAGCAATTTTAGTATTGACGATTTTTTCTACCTCGGCTATCTGCTCCTTGGTCATCTTGCCTGGCGAAGAGAAGTCGATGCGCAACCGCTCGCTCGTTATGTTGCTCCCCCGCTGATGCACCTCGGGCCCGAGCACCATCTGTAATGCCTTGAGGAGCAAATGATGCGCGGTGTGGTAGCGGATAGTCTGCTCTGCATGGTCGGCCAGGCCTCCGGCGAACTTTTGCGCTGCACCTGAACGCGATTTTTCCTGATGTTCTTGTACGAGCCGTGCTACGGTAGCTCCTGAACTGATTTGCAAACCTCGTTCTTTGGCCAATTCCTCGGTCATCTCAATAGGAAACCCGTATGTCGTATAGAGATTGAAAATGGCAGGGGCTTCGATAGTGCCACCGCGGGCAGCGACTTTCTCAAACTCCTTCATGCCTACTAACAATGTCTTGCGGAATTGTTGTTCTTCCTCGCGGAGAGCGTCCTGGATGCCGACATGCGCCGCATCAAGTTCGTGGTACTGATCCTTGTAGGCAGCAATGACGCGCTCTGAGAGTTTTATTAAGGTGCCCTCTCCGACACCCAGCGTATCAAGATGGCGAATGGCGCGGCGGATAAGCCGGCGGAGCACGTACCCTTGATCGGTATTGCCGGGGATGACGCCGTCGCCGAGCATGAAGGTCGCCGCACGGGCATGATCGGCAACGATACGGAACGACTTCTGATACTGTGCATTGTCATACTGTTTCCCGCTGACCGCTGCAAGCTCGATGATGAGCACCTGCATCGTGTCGATGAGAAAGACATCACCTTTTCCGAGGACTGCTGCCGCCAGACGCTCGAGACCGCCGCCGAAGTCGACATTCGGCTTCGGGAGCTTCTCGAACTTCGCGCCCTTCTTCACGTACTCCATGAAGACGTTGTTGCCAATCTCGACAAAACGTCCGCAATCGCAGTTCACATGGCAAACCGCCCCGAACTGCACGTCATGAGGCGTACCAAAGTCGTAGAACATTTCGGTGTCGGGGCCGCCTGGCTCGCCTTCTGGCATATTCTGCGGAGCGCCAGCGCGACTCCACCAGTTTTTCTTGTCGCCGTAGTAGAAGATGCGCTCACCTGTCCGCATACCATCACGCTCCGGGTCCTCGCCTATCTTCGTCTCAAGGCCATACTCACCAAAAAGGCCCTGCCACAGGCCAGCCGAGTGCGTGTCGCGCGGGATACCGAGTTCGTCGTTGCCTTTGTAGCAACTTATATAGAGCTTCGAGACGTCGAGCTTGAGCTCCTGCGTAAGGAATTGGAACATCCACGGTATCTGCTCATCCTTGAAGTAGTCGCCGAACGACCAGTTGCCGAGCATCTCGAAGAAGGTCGTGTGGCGATTGTCCCCCACCTCCTCTATATCCTGCGAACGAAAGGCCTTCTGCGAGTCGGTAATGCGCGTGCCCAAAGGATGCGGCGTGCCCAGGAAATACGGCAGCATCGGCTGCATGCCGCTTCCGGTGAAAAGCGTCGTCGGGTCGTTCTGCGGCACCAGCGACACCGACGGGACGACGACGTGCCCCCGGGCATGGAAGAACTCGAGATATTTTTGGCGTATCTCACTGACGGTCATGCCGATATCCTAGCAGATTTAGGACAGTTTCTATACAATGACACGGCTGATGAAAAAAACTCAAAAAAAGGGCTGGGGGTTCGATACGAAGCGCATCAATAGCTCTCTCCGCCCGCAGGACGACTTTTATCGCTACGCGAATGGGGGTTGGCTCAAGAAAAGTATTATCCCGGCAACTGAATCGCGTTGGGGCAGCTTTCAGATGCTGCACCATAAGACGCAAGCCGAGCTCAAAGGCATCCTCGCCGAACTGCTTGCCGCAAAACACCTGACATCAGGAAGCGTGGAGCAGCTCGTCCGCGACATGTATCTTTCGGCACTCGACCTCAAGACCCGCGAGAAGCTCGGCGTAAAGCCCCTTGAGCCCTTGCGCGATGAATTAAAGAAAGTAAAAAATGAGCAAGAGCTCACCGCCTATCTTGCAAAGCTGGAGCGCCTCGGGGTCTCCGTCCCGTGGGGATGCGGCGTGGATCAGGATTCGAAGAATAGTGAAAAGTACGTCCTCCACTTTTACCAGAGTGGTCTGGGGCTTCCCGACCGTGACTACTATCTCAAAGATGATACAGAATTTAAAAGGGTGCGAAACGCATACGTACTCCATGTACGGAAGATATTTCGCCTCTTAGGAAAATCAAAATCAGAGGCGCTGCACGCGAGCATGACGGTGATGCGGGTAGAGACTCTCTTGGCAAAAGTTTCGATGGATAAAGTAGAAGCACGTGATGCGGAGAAGACCTACCACAAGAAGACGTTTGCGGAACTGAAGAAGCACGCGCCAGAGATAGGCTGGGAAACCTACTTCAGGCTTGCTGGCATTCCCCGCGTGCCGTACGTCATCATCGCCCAACCGTACTTCCTGAAAGAAGCAGCGAGGCTTACGCGTACCGTTCCCCTCTCCGACTGGAAGATATACCTCGAATGGCATCTTACCGACGGCTTTGCTTCGCTCCTCTCACGCAACTTCGTACGGGCGAATTTCGATTTCTATGGCCGCGTACTTTCAGGGAGCAAGAAGATGCGGCCCGAGTGGCGCCGCGCCCTCGGGGCGGTCAACGGCTCGCTTGGCCAAGCACTCGGAAAAATATATGTGAAAAAATACTTTACTCCAGAGGCGAAGCGGAAGATGGACGCATTGGTGGATGACCTCTTTGCGGCCTACGAGCGTCGCATCAAAAATTTGGATTGGATGAGCGCGACGACAAAACAAAAAGCCATCAAAAAATTAAAAAAGATGGGCCGGAAGATCGGCCATCCCGTGCGTTGGCGGAGCTATGGGGGCCTGCATATCAAACCGGACGATTATTTTGGCAACGCATTACGCGCCGGAGAGTTTGCTCGC
>JAHFMJ010000001.1:34141-77749 GCA_023269035.1 Candidatus Kaiserbacteria bacterium
CGGAAGTTGAAGAAGCCAATAGACCGTCATGAGTGGCACATGAGCCCACAGACGGTGAACGCCTATTGCAGTTTCAACATGAACGAAATAGTCTTCCCTGCCGCGATACTCCAGCCGCCATTCTTTGACCTTGCCGCGGACGACGCGTTTAACTACGGCGCTATCGGTGCGGTCATTGGCCACGAAATGACGCACGGCTTTGACGACCAGGGAGCAAAGTTCGATGGCAAAGGCAACATGAACGATTGGTGGAGCGCCGCTGATAAGAAACGGTTCGAAAAAAAAGGCGCGCTAGTCGCGCGGCAATTCAGTGCATACAAGATTGCGGGTGGCATTCCCGTTAACGGCAAACTGACGCTTGGGGAAAATATCGCCGATCTCGGCGGCCTCGTCATCGCGCTCGATGCCTACCACGCGCATATGAAAAAGACCGGGAGGAAGGATGTCGGCGGCCTTACCCCTGAACAGCGGTTCTTCCTTGGCGCGGCACGCGCCGCGTGCGAGCTACAACGTGCCGAATCGCAGAAGACCTCGGCACTTACCGACCCACACTCCCCTGCCGAGTTCCGCGTCAACGGCCCGCTTTCGAATATGAACGAGTTTTACCAAGCGTTTGACGTAACTAAAAAAGACAAGCTGTATCGGGCCCCGAAAGACCGCGCTCAGATTTGGTAGTCTGTCCCTATGGACGTAAAGATAGCTGCGGAGTGGAAAGCGCTTCTGGAAGAAGAGTTTGCAAAGCCCTACTTCAAAGAGCTCTCCACAAAAGTCCGTGAAGAGTACCTCAATGGGCCGGTATTCCCTCACCCGTCAAAAGTGTTTCGTGCGTTTGAGCTGGTAAGCCCTACGCAGGTGCGCGTGGTCATCCTCGGCCAGGACCCGTACCACACGCCGGGCGTTGCAGACGGCCTTGCCTTTTCAAGCTTGCCGGATAATCCCATCCCGCCATCGCTTCAAAATATGTTCAAAGAGATAGAAGAGGAGTTCGGTATACGGTGCGAACGGAGCCCCGACCTCACGCGCTGGGCAAAGCAGGGTGTGCTCCTTTTGAACGCATCGCTCTCGGTGCGTTCAGGGCAAGCAAACTCTCATTCAGATTTCGGATGGCACCTCTTTACCGACGCGGCCATTGCCGCGATATCACGGAAATGCGAGCACGTGGTGTTCTTGCTCTGGGGCGCGTTCGCGGGGAAAAAAGAAGAGCTGATAGATTGGACGAAACACCTCGTACTAAAATCGCCGCACCCCTCGCCGCTCTCCGCGCACAGAGGATTCTTTGGTAACAATCACTTCAAACTCGCGAACGAGTACCTCGCACAGCACGGCCGGGGCGAAATTGATTGGAGGTGATGAAAATTATTTTAAGGCTTTTTTCTCTCTAGTGCGTCTTACGCAGCTGGTCTTTTACATTTACCACACCACACACCGGGACCAGGAGCTTTCCTCCCGCAACCTCTAAAGCAAAAGTATATAGTTTCGGTTGGTTTACTATTAACGAGTCTCGCTTCTAACATAAACCAGAGTATAATCTTCTCCCTTCAAGAGCGCAAGCTTGCTCTTACCGCGAAGGCCGTTGTAACCGTGCATACTGCCGTCGCTGCCGATAACGCGATGGCACGGGATGGTTTTGTCTTTATTCGCCGCCATGATGGCACCAACTGCCCGGGCCGCGCGCGGGTTGCCCGCGCGCGCCGCAACTTCTTTGTAGGTCATCGTTTTGCCACGGGGTATCTTTCGTACCACTGCGCGAACACGCTCGCTGAATGTCTTAGCCGAAGAGCGGGGTGTCATGCGAGGTGAGTTTTTTCTTTTCTACTTTTACAGGTTTTGGAACTTCTTTCTTCGTGCCGTGTATCGCTTGAAGCACTTTGCCTGCCGCTTCACGGTAGGTACAAAAATCGCACAGGCCGCCGCCGAAGGCAGTACCGACGGGCGGGATGGCCTCGCTCATGAGCGTCTCTTTCAGTTTTACGATAGCGCCGTCGATCCATGAGTCGTCACCCTTATAAGGAATGAGCTCCGTAGCAAACTCAAGCTTGCCGTCAAATGCTTCAGCGTCGGAGTTGCCGTTAACGTACACAAAATAGCCGATTGGCGAAACCTTAAAATTGTTTTTCCGAAAGAGCCACTGATATATCTCCATCTGCCGCTTGTAGGAGGGGTACAAGTCATCTTCTGATTTCGGCCCCTCTTTTTTGCTCGTCGCTTTGTAATCGACGATGATGAGCTCACCTTTCGGGTTGACCCACACGTCGTCGATGCCGCCGCGAACGAAAAGGTTGGTCGGCGCGTGGAGGTAGCCGATGCCGCGGCGGAGCGCGTCGCGCCATTCCTCCATCCGCGGGTCGTCAAATGGCACCGCGTCGAGGCCGTACGATTTAAGGAGAGGATGGACAGTCGCTTTCGCCCGATGAATATCGAACTCGCGCTTCAACAGCTCGTCCACCGCATTGTTGAGGGTGAATGAAGGGCCGCTGGGGCGCTTGACCCCCAGGCGGATGTCGAGGTACGCGCAACGCGGACACTCGGTAAAGAGGTCTATCTTGCTTCTACTTACTTTGAATGGTTCCTTTGAGCTCGGGTCAAAGGTCTTGCTCTTTCCGTTCCAAGCCATAGCTATATGCTGCAAAGCGCCTTGCTCTCGGCGATAGTGCCGTCGCGCTTCTTGCCGGAAATGCCGATCCTCTCAAGCGTCGAGGGATCCTGCATGACCATGTGACACAAGGTCGTGCCCTGAGCAAGCAGACGCGCTTTTTCTGCTCCGGTGAGCGACGTGAGTACAGTGACCGGGTACACACCCGTCTCTTTTATGAAATCAGAGAGGCTCGCGGAATGCGGGTAGCTCCAGCCGAGGAGTGTGATGCCTGAGCACTCAGCATAGTTGACCGCGTTCTCGGTGAATTTGGTGTTGGTAATCAGCCAGCCCTCGTCGATTCCGGCTTTCTCCTTCCTGTCCTGTGCTCCCCACTCGATGTCCCAGTAGCGCGCACGGACGTAGAGCGCCGTCTTAAGGTCGGTCTTGAAGCCGGGCGTATTGTGGAACTTGAGCTCTGCGCCGATCACCTTCTCGCCTTTTTTCATCACGACATCCACCTCATGCTCGGCGCATCTGCCTTGCACGATGACACGCGTCTTCGTCTCGTATCCTTTGGCGCGCATCAGCTCGCTGATGTAATCCTCGAAAGGAAACCCGGTCGGCCCAAGGTCGAGGATGGCGCGGCGCATCGAGTAGCGCGCCGCAACGACGCGCTCTTCCTTACGGAGGAGCTTGAACGCCTCACGGTAGATGAGCGTCGTCGACATGCCGTCTCGTACGGTCCCGCCGACCACCTCGGCGATATGCTTGGCAAGCTCTGGCTCTGCGCCGGAGTGTCGGAGTGAGCTGACAAGCTTATCGATGACGAAGGTCTCCCGAGTTCCATCCCCTTTGACGACGATTGGCGCGTTCATGACTCATGCAATGATACCACCGCCGAGGCATGTACTCCCCTTTTCGTCGTACACAACAAGTGACTGGCCGGACGCGATGAGTTGGGGCTCGTCAAAAACCGCCTTTTCGCCATCAATAGTGACTCCCAAAAGCGGCTGCCGATACCGGAACCGCCCGAGCATCTTGCCCCTCGGCACATTTCCTGAAATCCAGTTACTGTTCGTCAACTCAAAAATAGTCGAGGCAGCCTCGCCGAGCGGCGTATCTGAAACGGTAAGCGTATTGGCGTCCACATCTTTCTTGACTACATAGTGTCGCGCTGAAGCTCCGCCGAGCGTCACGTGCTGGCCGAGCGTGTAGAACCATGCGCCATCATGCTCACCGAGGATTTTTCCGCTTTCGTCTTGAATAGCTCCCGGCTTTGTGGGGATATAACGCTTGAGGAAGGCATGCATATCGACATGCCCTAAGAAACAGAGCCCTTGCGAGTCCTTGCGAGTGGCGTTCGGCAGTCCGGCCTCATGTGCGAGCGCACGTACTTGCTTCTTTTCAAAACCACCTACAGGGAATAGCGTCTGCCTCAAATCCTCCTGCGTGAGTGTCCAGAGGAAGTAAGTTTGATCTTTCTGTTTATCTTTCGATACGCACAACTCCCCTTCCGTAGTCGAAGCGTAGTGACCGGTCGCGATGAAGTCCGCGCCATCCGCTCGAGCACGCTTAGCGAACGCGCCGAATTTGATGGTACGGTTGCACATCACGTCCGGGTTCGGCGTCCGGCCAGCCTTGTACTCGTTCACGAAGTAATCGACGACATCACGCTTGTATTCCTCTTCCAGGTCGTAGGTGACGAAAGGAATTCCAAGGTGCGCAGCAACGCGCATTGCCTCGAGCCGATCGCGTACGCCGGTACAAGGCAAAAAGTCCGGCTCCCACCCGCGTATAAAAGCGCCGACGATCTCATACCCCTCCTTCTTGAGGAGGTACGCGGAGACAGCAGAATCAACGCCGCCCGAGAGCCCAACAAAAACGGTCTTCATACAGGCATCTTATTTCAGATGCGCACGATTGGCGAGATGCTGCTTGAAGGTCTTGGCGTAATACATTATGCCATCTTTGCCGGTGAGATAAAAAAGATACGGGCTCTGAACGGGATTGATAGCGGCTTTCAGAGCGTCGAGGCCGGGGTTACCTATCGGCCCCGGCGGGAGCCCGCGATGCGTGTAGGTGTTGTAGGGCGAGTTGACTTTCAAATCGTCTAAGCTCGGACTGAATGTCGGCTTCTGAAAAATGTACCCGAAGACCGCATCGACCTGGAGGTACATATTGCTGTCAACGCGCGACCAGAGGATGCCAGCGACTACCTGCCGCGTCTCTATTTTCCGGGCCTCCTTCTCGACGATCGAGGCCATGATAACGGCGTCTTTGAGCGAGCGCTTCCAGGAGCCGAGCTCGCCTTCAAGCGGACGAATATGAAAGTCGAAGTTCTGCTTCATCCTCTCTATCACCTGCTCCGGTGGCGTACCAGGCAAGAGAAAATACGTGTCGGGAAAAAGGTAGCCCTCGTCCGGCTGTGCAAGCGTCAGAAAGCGCTGTGTATCGAACGGCTGAAGCGCGATGCCGAGTATCTTTGCTATCTCCAGGTTCGTCGCGCCTTCAGGGATAGTAACCCGCACTTGCTCGATGCCGGTGATGCCGCGCTCAAGGTCATACGCTATCTCGAATATCGTTTTCTTTTCAGGAAGCGCGTAGGTGCCTGCTATTAAGGTGCCACCGGTAACGCGCACGAACAGAGAAAAGAATACGGACGAGTGTATGACGTGCTCCTGTTTTAGCATCGCTCCCGCCTCAGCAATGGTCATACCTGAAGGTATGGTGATGGTGCTGCCGACAGGGTATGAAAAAGGCGCTTCGACGAGCGTCGCGTAGAGTGAGAGCGCGCTCGTTACGGCGAGCAACGCAAAAAGTACCCGATAGTGCGGAGGAATAATGATGATTTTCATAGAGGAAGGTTGTCCGGCGGCTCAAGGGTTACGCCGCGCATGCGCCCCAGAGCGCTCCCGCGGGTGAAGTGCGGCAGGTGAAACACCGTCGCGAGCTCCTCGGTATTGAGCACGAATGCTTTGCCGAAATAAGGCGGCGCAAAAAAGGCGCGACGGCGATAGAGCTGAAAGAGATACTCTTTAGCAAAGGCCGGGATAGCGGCAGAGAGCTCACGCATGATGAATCCCATGCGGCTCCGCGGGTCATAGGCTTCAAAAGAGTTAAGGTCCTGATCGCCGTACGGAGCGAAGAACGTTGAGAGGCTCGAGGCACGCACTTCGTCAAAGTGATCCTTGTCGGCTAGATAGAGTACGCGCACGCCGCAGTCAAACGAGGGCTTTTGCAATGCAGCCTCGATGGCAGCGACGACCGCTTTCGCGCCAGGATTGAGCGTGCTCGTGTCCCCGTGCGAACCGACGATCTTCCGTATCTCCACCTGAGCATCATCGTGGAGCGTATCGGTTGCCGTTGCAAAGATGCTCGGTCGCTCGCGCTGGTGCGGACGCATGACCCACGAGACAAAAAAGTGCTCGTTGTCGCCGATGTCTGAAAGGCTTTCAAGCACTTCTTTAAAGACATCGCGATGCTCCTTCTCGTTTTCGTGCGCGACGTATGTGCGGAGCGGATACGGGTCTGCTTTTGCAAGCGTAAACTCGGCGACTTCAAGATGCATGGAAAAAGGATCGAAGTGCACCTCACGCGCGTAATCGCGTACCTGGTCGATATCGATATCGCGGTACTCGGCGCGGATGCGCGCCTCCACCGACGCGCGGTGCGCTGTCGGGAGGTACACGAAAAAACGCACCGCGCCGGCATGCGCATACACTTCGAACGACCAGGGCACGCGGAGCTGGCCAAAGAAGAACGCGGCGGCGCGGGTGATGTCAGTGCGGTGATAGAGCGCATAGAACACGAGTTCCATCGCGTGGGCCGAGCGCGGCGTCTCGGGCCCCGGCTTCAGTTCGATGACGGAATACGGGATGCTTGCCATGAACTGGCTTTGCACGAATGTCAGCCACAAAGGGACCGCGAGGGCGGCCAATGCAACAGGCAGCCAGAGCGGCGCAAGAGCCGCTATCACCTCATATATCGTTCCTGCAGCTGAGGGTGCCAGGTAAATAGTAAGCGGTACCGCAATGACTGCGGTTACCAAAGAAACGCGCACGAGTATGCGCCGGAGCATGGAGAAAATATACCACGCTCACGTATCAAATTATTATCTCAGTGCGTACTTGCCGTCCTTCTTGAGGAATGCAGAGTTCTGCAGGTTCACCATCACCGTATTCGGCTTGACGAAGCGATCTTTCGCGACCCGTTTTAAGATATCTTCTCGGGAGAGCGGACCGGACGATTTCAGTATGCGCTTGATGACCTCAATGACCGGACCGCCTTCATACCCCTGCGAGGCGAGCGCGTAGATGCCGCGTCCGACAAGCACGAACCGTGCGTCCTTGATAAGCTCGTTGTGCGTCGTCGCCTCGTGCGCCCGCCTGCCGAAGAGCTTCTCGATCGCCTTAGCTACCTCGCGGAAATGCATCGGGGAGCCGTTGCGCTTCAGTGCAAGATAGGCATGATCACGGATGTTCTTAACACGAATGCCGGGCGCTTCAGCGCGGCCCCACTCGCCGAGAGGATTCCTCATCAGGCAGTTGGAAAGCTCGAGCCAGCGGCGGACGGTGTCCTTCCCTTTGTACTTCGCATTGACCTTATCGAGGCAGGTCATGACGTGCTGGACCAATTGATCTTCCTGGAGAACGTCGCTCGGCTTCACCTTCGCATGCACTTGCTTGAGCGCTTCCTCGACGGACTTGGCGAGATCATGATCTACGTACCAGCGCGCTTTGAAATCGTTGCTCTCTTTCGCAAGGGTGAACGGCTTGCCTACGACGAGGAGGAAATACAGATGATTGCGCGTCTCGTCGTCTTTCGCGAACTCGCTGAGGATCGTGTGCTCGGGCAAGATGCCGCCGAGCTCGCGGATAGCGCTTTCGAGCGATGCGAGATTCTGCGATTCCTTGGCGAGAGCGGCAGAGTCCTGTATGAGCTTGATGGCGTGATTCTCTATCTGGCGGACGCGCTCACGGGTGATGCCATAGCGCTTGCCGATGGCGTCAAGCGTTTCAGATTTGCTCTTTACTCCCAAGCCGTAGCGGCTCACGACGACGTCCCGAGAGCGCTCAGGAAGGTCAGCGACAAGGCGCTTGCTAACGACGTTTGGCTTGAAGGTGAGTTTTGGCATATATTTTTGTCTCTCCCTTATAGCATAAAAAATAAATAGAGTCAAACTCCAAAAGGTTATCCACAGTTACACAATAAAATTGATGATTTTTCCAGGGACGAAGACTACTCGGCTAGGCCTTTCTGGGGTCATTTTTTTGAGCTTTTGGTCGGCCCTGACTAAAGCCACGACCTCCCCTTCCGTGGCTCCCTGCTTGGCTAAAATTATGCCTTTTGTCTTACCCCCAACCTGCACCGCTATGGTAACCTCTCCTCCCTGAAGTTTTGAAGGATCGAATGAAGGCCAGCCTTCAAGATGGATGGACCCGGTATGGGCCTGAGCCTCCCAGAGCTCCTCGCAGAGGTGGGGAACGAACGGAGCCAGCAACTTGAGCAGGATTTCATAGGCCTGTTTCGGGATGGTCTGCAGCTTGCCGAGCTCGTTGGAGAGTATCATCAACTGCGACACTGAGGTGTTGAATTTCATCGACTCGATATCCTCGCCGACTTTCTTGATGCTCTGGTTGAGTAGGACTTCGAGATCTGCAGAGACGTGCCCGTCACCAACTTTGTCGGAAAGGCCCACCACGCGCTCAAGGAAGCGGCGCACCCCAACAAGGCCGTTCGTACTCCAGGGGAATGAACCGACCTCGTTGTAGGGACCGATAAACGCGAGGTACGTGCGCACGGCGTCTGCCCCGACGTTCGCCACCTGCTCATCGGGGTTAACCGTGTTGCCCCACCGCTTGCTCATCTTGCGCCCGTCCTCCGCAAGGATGATGCCGCGGTTCATTCGCACCTTATAGGGTTCATTCTCCGTTGTAAGCCCCATATCAAAAAGTGCCTTGGTAAAGAAACGCGAATAGAGAACATGGACCGTCGTGTGTTCAGCACCTCCGGAATAACGCTGTACCGGCATCCACTCTTTTTGTCTTTTTATTGAAGAAAATTCTTTTTCATTTTTCGGATCGATGTACCGGAGGAAATACCACGAATTATCGACGAAACCGTCCATGGTGTCAGTCTCCGGGGTCCAGCCTTTTCCGAAGAGTTTTTCGACGCGTTGTTTTAATTCTTTGGAACTTCCTAAGGGTGAGGTTCCTTTTGGTTTTATGTCCGCATCAGTTGGCAAAAGCCAGGGGAGATGCTCTTCGGGTACAGGATGTGGCCTCCCTTCCGGGTCGTAAACTATAGGTATCGGCGCGCCCCAATACCGCTGGCGCGAGATGAGCCAGTCGCGGAGCTTGTAGGTCACTTTTGCTGTGCCAAATTTTTCCGTGATCTTCGACATCGCCTCAT
Source organism: Candidatus Kaiserbacteria bacterium (assembly GCA_023269035.1). Lineage (GTDB taxonomy): Bacteria > Patescibacteriota > Minisyncoccia > Phycocordibacterales > Phycocordibacteraceae > Phycocordibacter. The sequence goes on from JAHFMJ010000001.1 coordinate 43,128, forward strand.
CGCTGGTGAGCCCAGAAAACTCCCCAGAGTCATACAGGATTCCCTTTCCTTCGAAACATCGTGAGAGATTCTTGATGTCCGTATCATCGCTGCCGTCTAGAGGCTTGAGCGTTGGCTTGAGTGGTATTCCATATTTCTTCGCAAACGCGACATCTCGCTCATCGTGAGCATCACCGAACAACACGCCAGTACCAAAATGGGCGATGGCATAGTCCGCAGCCCACACTGGTATCTCGACTCCTGTTGTGGGATTCACCGCCTTCACGCCCTTCAGTTCTACACCGGTCTTCTCCTTGTCGCCGATTCGTTCTATCTCGCTCTTCGCCATTGCCTTCTTCACATACGTGTCGACTTCCTTTCGATTCTCAATCGGGAGCGATGCGATGAGAGGATGCTCAGGCGCAATGACAAGGAACGTTCCGCCGTACAAAGTGTCAGGACGCGTCGTAAAGACGGTCAATTTCTCGCCAGAACGTGCGAGTGGAAAATCAATCTCAGCGCCCTCGCTCCTCCCTATCCAATTCCTCTGGGCTTCCTTAATTGGCTCTGGCCAGTCAAGGGAGTCGAGGTCGCTGATGAGACGGTCGGCGTAGTCGCGTATTTTGAAAAACCATTGCTCGAGTTCCTTCTGCTCAACGACGGCAGCGCATCGTTCACATTTTCCATCAACGACTTGCTCATTCGCGAGGACAGTTTGATCGTTCGGACACCAGTTGACCAGACCAGTTCCACGGTACGCGAGGCCTTTCTCATAAAACTTAAGGAAGAGCCACTGCGTCCAACGGTAATATGATGGTTCAGAAGTGGTGAGTGTTCGACTCCAGTCGAAACAGTTTCCCATCGACATGAGCTGTCCGCGCATCCGCATAGCACTCTCCTCTATCCATTCTGCAGGGCCGATGTTGCGCTTGATAGCGGCGTTCTCGGCCGGAAGACCGAAAGCATCGAAGCCGATAGGATATAAGACATTAAAGCCTTGCATGCGCTTCATGCGCGCAAAGATATCCGGGACGGCAAAGGCGTCCCAATGGCCGACATGCAAATCACCTGAAGGGTACGGAAACTCCACGAGCGTGTAGAAGTTCTTCTTCCCGGCTACTGCGTCAGGAGTCTCGTAGAGCTTCTGCTTTTCCCACCTCTCCTGCCATTTCTTCTCTATTTTCTTATGGTCGTAGCTCTTTGCCATTCGAATGATTATACCTCGACCAGATTATTATTTCTGCTTCTTAGAACACCAGTCCTTATGCCCGTCTTCCTCCCAACACTCAGGACACGCACCGAGAAAGCTTGCTTCCCATATCCTCGATCGAGGAGCCTTATGAGTGATTTTTTTGATTTCCATAATTAGGTGATTACACGGTAATAAAAAACCCTCCGATTTTCGCGGAGGGTGTGGTGGTCGTGAATCCTTTAGGTACGCGCACCAAAGCCCCTCCGCTGACTAAGGAGGAAGCTGAGAAGAAAGATAGTGCTCGTACGGGTCATATGGTTATGGTACTGAGATACGTTTTCCCGTCAAGAGTTATTTATTGAAAGGAGGGAATTTGTCCGGGTCGATGGTGCGCGTAAAGCATGCCTGCCCTGCAGCGTGGTCCCACGTCTCTCCGTACGGAGAGTAGTACGGCGATTTGACGGGAGTCGTCACTGGCGCGGGCGCCCGCATGTCTGTATTAGTACTCCCGCCTGCCTGCGCAGACAGGCTGCTTGCCAGGTCGAATGTCGCGCAGAGCTCAAAAGCGAGCTTGTCTGTTGGGCGGTAGCTGTAGGCCATGCCAGTCTCCGGGTCCTTCGGCTGGGTGAATCCGGTGAGCGGATCCTCCAACGCGGCAAGGTCGGCGGGGAGCTTTTGCTTCTGTTGCCAGTAGGTTATGACATTTGCTTGGATGTTGGAGAGATCGTTTATGCGCTGTTGGTCCAAACGAAGCATGCGCTGCGTCTCAGGAGAACCGACGATGAAAAATCCGCCGACGATAGCGCCGAGGACGATAAGAGAGACGGCTCCCGCGATCAGTTGGGACTCGCGCTTCTTTGCCTCCCACGTGCCCTTGAGCTCATAGGCATAATAGGCAAAGCCTGCGCCGACGACTACGAGGATGGAAAGCGCCTTCCAGGCGAAGCGCATCGTGATCTCGCCTTGTAAGTAGGTGTTGATGAGCGCGACGAGGTCTATCGCTATAGTGATGCCCGCAACGAAGAGCGTAAGGAAGATGAGCCACTTACGGACCCACAAGTCTTTCTTTTCCGGATTGCGCCGCAGGTCCTGGTGGAGGACTCTGGTAAGAAAGACATAGATAGGAAAGACGACTATAAGCGCCGCGATGGAAAAACGGATGCCGGAGGAATAGTCGTTGTAGTATTCAAGCGTATTCGGGAAGAGGACGTCTATGTAGCTGAAGACGAGTGCCAGGAGCGAGATGACGCTCGCGTAGAGGAACGCCATGGCTCCCAGCCAGAGGAAAAAGTCTTTTGGGCCAACGCGCGGCTTCTGGACGGGATCCATGCCCTTAGTATAGCAGAGTCAATGAATCACTCTGCGTCAACCCACTCGTAGCGGATGCATTTTGCAAAGAGGTGATACCCGGTATGGGCATCCGGGTTCGATTTTTCCCATTCGACACAAACTCTCTTTTTCCTCGTGTCATTACTGATACGAAAGACCCGTCCTTCCTGGTTATTCTTTGTCATGAACCTTTTTATAGCGTTATCTGTCCCAAATGCAGTTCAGAGTCGAATGAGTATCATTAGGGCCGCAATATTCACAATCGAATTTGTACTTCCTCTCAGGATCTCCATTGGGGCCATCGCCTCCTTGAGGGGCTTTAACAAATTTCAACAATTTCTCGCCTGTAAAAGCCATAGGACACGAGGATAGCAAAACTAGACCTTAAATTCAAGGATGTCGCCATCTTTGACGATGTACTCCTTCCCCTCCGTGCGTACGAGCGCCTTTGCGCGCGCTGCAGCATACGAGCCCGCTTCGACGAGCTTGTCATAGGCCACCACCTCCGCGCGGATGAACTTTTCGCGGAAATCGGAGTGGATGGCGGCGCCGGCCTCCGGCGCCGCACTTCCCTCCTTAACGGTCCATGCGCGGGTCTCGTCCTCGCCGGTCGTCAGGAAAGTGATCAGCCCGAGCAGGCGATATCCGGCGCGAATAAGGTCGTCGATGCCGTCATCAAGGACGCCGAATTCTCGGCGCAGGTTTTCCTTATCTTCGTCGGCGACATCGCGCAATTCCCCTTCTATTCCCGCGTCAACCGTAACGTATACGGCATCTATATCATCTAGAAATTTGATGAGTCTCTGGTAGCGCTCATCCTTCATTTCATCAAGGTTATGGCCTCCGGCTTTTTTGTTGAGCACATACATGATGGGCTTCAGGGTCAGGAGCTGGAGACCCTTTGCCGCCAGTGTTTCATCGCTAGTGAGGATAGCTGCTGAAGCAAGATGTCCTGCCGAGAGTTGCTGTTCTATCTTCTGCAACGCAGCTTGTTCAAGGAGAGCGGCCTTATCCCCGCGCTTCGCATCGCGTTCGACGCTACCCAAGCGCTTGGTGACGGTTTGCAAATCACCTAAGACCAGCTCGAGGTTTACCGTTTCGATGTCACGCACCGGATCTATGACCCCATCGACATGGGTGATATCGCCATCGTCAAAGATGCGAACCACTTCCGCGATAGCGTCCGTCTCGCGGATGTGCTGAAGGAATTGATTGCCAAGGCCGGCACCTTCCGAAGCTCCCTTTACGAGGCCCGCGATATCGACGAACTCGATGGCCGCAGGGATGGTCTTCGCAGAGTGAGAAAGCTCGGTAAGCGCAGCGAGGCGCTTGTCCGGCACTGCAACCACGCCGACCGATGGGTCGATGGTTGCGAATGGGTAATTGGCCACCAGCACCCCTTTCTGTGTGAGTGCGTTAAAAAGCGTGGATTTACCGACGTTCGGAAGCCCGACAATGCCGATGCTCAGAGACATTTTTGAACGATAGCATCTACTTTCCCTTCTCTCCAAGCCGAGCGACACAGCGCTTCCAGCGGCCCTTTTTTAGGTCTGATGCTGTTTCAGCGGGAGCAAAGACCGTTACATCAACGGGAGCAAAGCCGGAAAAACCGAGAGTGGCTCGCGCGAGCTCGTTGGTAAATTCACCAAAGAAGAACCAGCTGATCCAGCCCGGCGTATTCGCAAGAATGACGATGCGAGCGCTCCTCCCGCGGAGGAGCTTTTCCCACCAGATGCCGGTCGGATGCATGCGGAAGGCGAACCCCGGCAGCCACGCACGGTCAAGCAGCCCTTTGAGCAAAGCGGGCATCGTCCCCCACCAGTTGGGATAGAAAATCACAAAATGGTCGCACCATTTTACGTTCTCCTGGAATGTCTTGAGATCGGGCTCGAGCCCCTGGATAACTTTATAACCCTTATGCAAAATGGGATCGAACTGCATTGCCCCGACATTCTGTCGGCGCACCTCATGTCCGGCCGTAAGCGCGCTTGCCTCATAGAGGTCCGCAAGATGCATGGTAAGAGAGTCGGTATCTGGATGGCCGACGAGGATGAATATCTTTTTCTGTGCCATATGCGTAGTATACAAAGAGAGTAGGTATCAGGATACCCTTCCTGGTGCATGGACGGGAAAGAGCGTTACTGACACTCCACCTACATTTCATACTTGTATGAAATACGCAACATGCTATAATTCGTTAGTGAAACATTTTCAAGATGAGAAGTTCTATGGCACCGCCACGGTCGGTGAAAAAGGCCAGGCAGTGATACCTGCGGCCGCCCGCAAGGCCATGAACCTCAAGAAGGGCGACAAGTTGCTTATTTTTGGCGTTGGAGGCATGCTCATGTGTGCAAAGCTTGCCAACCTTCAGAAATTCGCGACCGACCTTGCCCAGAAAGCGGCAAAGATACGTTCGCTCATTACTAAAATCTGATTTTTATATCGCATGCAACAGCACATACAGAAGGCAGTTACCTTTCTTCATGGGTCGCTTGTCTTTCTTTGGAAAGGCACGGTTGAGCTCTGGCGGATGGCGATGCTCCGGAAGAAGATATCCATACCCGCAGGCATCGCCCTCATTGCTGCAATCATCGCCGGCGTCGTGTTCCTCTCACCTTCCGCTCAGAATGCCGCCGAACAGACCCAATTACGAAGCGTAACCTTGGTGCGCGTCGGTGACGTCTCCCAATCCGGGTCATTGACGACGACTGGCGAGGTGCACTCGGTGACTGAAGCGTCAATCGCGCCGAAAGTCAGTGCTCCTGTCATCGGCATCTATCATGGGTTGGGCGACTATGTCGGCGCCGGCGCCGTCATCGCCGAGTTAGAAAACGCTTCGCAGAGAGCGAGCCTGGCGCAGGCGCAGGCGGCGCTGGCACGTGCCAAGAGCGGCACGACGGTATCAGGGATCAGCCTCGAGGGCGCCATCGCGAACGCGGAGAGCGCCCGGCAAAGCGCATACAGTGCTCTTGCGGACGCGATACGCCACAAGGCCGATGAACCATTCTCGAACCCTGACACCGCACAGCCGACATTCTTCGTGTCGGTATCTAACTCGCAGCTTAAAAACACCCTCGAGGCCGAGCGCCTCGTGATAAGCACGATACTCAAGCGCGAGGAAACGGCGCGGACCACTATCCTCTCTAAGGATACCGTTATCGCCGAGCTTGAGACGACGCAAGCTGAACTCGTCACGGTCCGCACCTTCCTCTCAAACCTCACGCTCGCGCTCTCTGGAGCTATCCCGAACGCGTCGGTCTCAGCCGCGACGATCACCCAGTACCAGACTGACGCAAACACTGCGCTCTCGACCGTGACCGGTTTACAGACTTCAGCGACGAGTGTCGTGACCGCGATAAAATCCGCACAAGAAAATCTTACCCAAGGCACCGGAAACGCGACCAATGCGGATGTCGCCTCCGCAGAGGCGAGCGTCGACTTTGCACGTGCTTCATTGGAAAACACGATCATACGCGCGCCGATATCGGGGACCATCAACTTCATCAATCTCGACCAGGGCTCGTTCGTCTCTGCAGGAACCTCGGTCGTCCGTATAGCCAACAACAATGCGCTTGAGATAGTCACACAAGTTTCCGACACCGACGCTCGCGGCATCCGTGTCGGGGCGTCCGTTTCCATCGAAGGAGGCACGACCGGTCGGGTAACGCGCATGGCACCAGCCGCCGATCCGGTAACAAAGAAAGTGGAAGTCCGCATCGGGGTCACCAATGGCGCTTCTTTAATCAACGGGGGTACCGTCTCTCTCTCCATAGCACGCCCTGCGGAAGCGGTAACCGCGAGCACGAACACTCCGCTTATCGTCCCCATTTCCGCGCTGAAGATCGGCGCTGAGGACACTACCGTCTTTACTGTCGACGAGACCGATTCACTCGTGCCGCACGTCGTGACGCTGGGAACGCTCCTCGGCGAACGCGTGGTCATAACGGAAGGCATCACTCCGGATATGGAAATAGTCGCTGACGCGCGCGGATTGAAGCCAGGACAGAAAGTCTTGATCGCTCCGTAAACGGCTCACCCATAGGACTATGTACCCTCTCTGGAACTTCTTCATCGAGAAAAGGCAGTTCACCATACTGGTGATCATCGGGCTCACTATCTGGGGCACGGCCGCGGCACTTCTCATACGAAAAGAGTCTGCGCCCGAGGTGCAGATACCAGTCGGCATCGTCAGCACGGTGCTTCCCGGAGCATCCGCCGCGGACGTTGAGCGCCTTGTAACCAACAAGCTCGAAGAGCATCTAGCGAACCTCTCCGACCTCGACTCGTTGACCTCAACCTCGCGCGACGGCGTTTCAATTATCACCGCACAGTTCCTCGCCTCAGCGAACCTGGAGAAATCGATACAGAAGCTCAAGGATGAAGTGGATAAGGCAAAGATCGACCTTCCTTCGGACGCCAAGGATCCGAGCGTCACCGATATAAACTTCGCCGACCAGCCCATCCAGCTGGTCTCCGTCACGACCGACCTTCCGTTCGCCAAGCTTGCGACCTTGGGAGAAGACCTGAAACGCGAACTCTCGGGGATAAAGGGGATATCACGCATTGAGGTCTCCGGCGCCCGCGACCGCGAAGTCGATGTCGTCGTGAAGAAAGAAGAGCTCGCCCGACGCGGGATGTCGCTCTCGGACGTGACGAACGGCATCGCGCAGAGCAACGCCGCCTTCCCTATCGGAGCGATCACGACGAGCGGCATCACCTATGACATCGCGTTCGAAGGAGGTTTTGAAAAGATAGACGATTTCGGCACTGTCCCCATCCTGACGCCAAAGGGAGAGACAGTGTACCTCCGTGACATCGCCACAATCTCTGATGGTGTGCAGAAAGCGACATCATACTCCCGCATCTCCGTTGCCGGCACGCCCTCTCAGCAGGCGCTTACCCTTTCTGTGTTCAAAGTACGCGGCGCTGATGTGACCCACGTGACCAAGGACGTCCGTACCAAACTTACTGAACTGCAAAAGCCCAATGGGCTTCTCGACGGAAGCGCCGTGCTTATAACGAACGACACGGGAGAGAGGGTCCAGAAGGACCTCACCGAGCTGACCAAGGTCGGGCTCGAGACTGTCGTGCTCGTGATGCTCTGCCTCTTTGTCACGATCGGCTGGCGCGAGGCTATTATTGCCGGGCTCTCCGTCCCGCTCTCCTTCCTCATCGCTTTTGTCGGGCTTTTATATTCAGGAAATACCATCAACTTCGTATCGCTCTTCTCGCTCATCCTCGCTATCGGCATCCTGGTCGACTCAGGCATCGTGGTGGTCGAGGCTATCCACACGCGCACGTTCCTCTATGGCGATAAGAAGCGCGCAGCACAGGAGACGTTGAGGGAATACGGTTGGCCGTTGATCGGGGGCACGATGACCTCGATCGTCGTTTTTGCGCCACTCTTTTTCATCTCAGGCATCGTCGGCAAGTTCATAGCTTCCATACCTTTTACCCTCATCTTCGTCCTCATTGCGTCGATCATCGTCGCGCTAGGACTCATACCGACCCTCGCGGTCATCTTCGCCCGGCCGCAGCATACCGAATGGTCCCACAAGCAGGAGGAATATGCAGAGAAAGCGCGCCAATGGTATGGCGCCTTCCTCAGAAGGATGTTGAATAACCGCCCGGCGCAGAAGTGGTTTCTGCGCGCTATGGCCGCAGCGTTCGTGATAGCACTCACCCTGCCTGTCCTCGGGGTCGTCAAGACATCTTTCTTCCCGCAGGACGACGGCGATTTCATCTTCGTCGACGTCGAAGCCGCCCAAGGCACGACGCTCGCGCAGACCGACCTGACTGTCCGCGCGGTTGAAGAGGCTTTGTACGATGACAAACGCATTGCCTCATTCACAACGACCGTTGGGGCAAGCAGCGCCTTCAGCAACGATCCAAGCAGCGGCGCCAAGCTTGCGACTATCACCATCAACCTCCCGCCAACGCCGCGGAAATTCACTTCGACCGAGATTGTCGAGAGCCTAAAGGAAAAGCTCGCTGACATCCACGAAGCGAAAATAACCGTCAGTCAGCCTTCAGGCGGGCCACCTGTAGGCGCTCCGGTCCTGGTTACCTTCTCCGGGGTGGACCGCGACTCGCTCGATACCGCGCTCGATCAGGGAGCGAAGGTCCTCGCAACCATACCAGGAGTGACGGACCTTGATACGAGCAACACCACCCAGTCGACACAGTATTCCCTGACCATCGACCGTGCCAAGCTCTCGGCGGTCGGGTTGACGCCAGCACAAGTCGCTGGGGCGCTGCGCACCGCAGTTTCGGGTACGACCGCGACGAAGATCACTGGCGGCGAAAAGGATGTCGACGTAGTGGTTTCGCTCAACCTCAACCCCTCTTTCGTCGATCCGCATGACGCAGCGAATGTCCCTATTGACGCACTTCGGCAAATACCGCTCACCAACCGTTCCGGAGCGACCGTCCTGCTCGGGTCGGTCATCAAAGAAGGGCTTTCCCGGGAAAATGGGATTATCAGCCACAAAGACCGGAAACGCACCGGGACCTTGACCGCGAACGTTAAGACCGGCTACACCGTTCCCGAGACGGTAGCAGCTTTCCAAAAAGCTATGAAGACGGAAAAGCTCCCTGACGGCGTCTCGTTCTCTATCGGCGGCGAGAATGAGGAGACCAACAAGTCATTTGCGGAGATGGGCCTGGCGCTTCTCGGCGGGCTCGCGCTCATGTTCATCGTACTCGTCCTCGCGTTCAACTCCTTCCGCTTTACCACATATCTCCTCATCATCGTGCCGCTCTCGCTCATCGGCGTTATCGGCGGCCTTGCCATCTCGAGGCAATACCTCTCGTTCTCATCGCTCCTCGGCGTCATCGCGCTCGCCGGCGTCATCATCAACCACGCGATCATCCTCATGGATGCGATCATCAAGCGCTTACGCGCGCACAGGGACATGGCGTTCATTGATATCGTCATCGACGCCGCGACGAGCCGCTTGCGACCCATCGTACTGACGACCGTAACGACCGTGGTCGGCATGATTCCGCTGACAGGCGCCTCGGCGCTCTGGGGCCCGCTAGCCTTTGCCGTGATGTTCGGGCTCGCTTTCGCTATGATACTGACCCTCGTCCTTATCCCCGTCCTCGTCTACCGCTGGCCAGGAAGCGCGATACTAGGAAAAAGCGAGCACGTCTAGGCATACTCGCTTTTGTCACTGGGTATCGTCCGGGATACCTTCTTCTTCCGGATCGAGGGGTTCATGCCCTCCGTTCCAAAAACTCCAATGACCTTTTTCCGGGTCGTCCTTATCGGGTATCCAAACCTTGTACTGTATTGCCACACGTTTTCCGTGCAGATACAGATACTGGGTGTAGAGCTTTCCTTCCCTAATGTCTCCTGGCTTTGGCGGACCATCACCATTGACTACCCTGATCTCGCCTTTCCGACTTTGTATAGAACGCAAAACGCGGGCTGTTGAGCTCGCGTAATCTTTTGTCCGGAAAGTCCTAATAGGTTTGAATGGTCTCCGTTCTGCCATTAACTTTTTCTAACACATATGCAAAAAAAGCACAAGATATCCTCAGGAGGAGCTACAGCAGGACCGTCGCTTGGTTATTACTGACTTCCAGGACTCCGTCAACGACCTCGAACTTCTCTTCGCCGTTAGCGGTACGGACTGTCACGACCCCTTTCCCCAGGTTGGCAACAAAAGGCTCGTGTTTCGGCAATATCGTTACCTCGCCTTCTGTCGTAATAGCCGAGAGCGAAAGCGCATCGCCTGAAAAGAGATTCTCGTGGACTTTGGCGATAGTGACCTGCATGCTTACTTTACCTGCTCGATACCACCTTTCATGTAGAACTCCTCTTCACGCCTGTCATCATGCTTTCCAGCGACTATCTCTTTGAAAGCGCGGACGGTCTCCTCGAGCGGCACGTACTCGCCCTTTATGCCAGTGAATACTTCGGCGACGTGCGTCGGCTGTGAGAGGAAGCGCTGGACCTTGCGGGCACGGTAGACGGTTCTCTTGTCCTCCTCAGAGAGCTCTTCGATGCCGAGGATGGCAATGATATCTTGCAAGTCCTTGTAGCGCTGGAGGATGAGCTTTACCGATTTTGCTACCTCGTAGTGTTCCTCGCCAACGATGTCCGGATCCAGAGCGGATGAACCGGACTCAAGCGGGTCGATGGCCGGGTAGATGCCAAGCGATGCTAATTGGCGAGAGAGCACGATGGTCGAATCGAGATGGGAAAAGGTCGTTGCCGGAGCTGGGTCGGTGAGGTCGTCGGCGGGGACGTAGATCGCTTGGACGGAGGTGATTGAGCCTTTGGTGGTCGAGGTAATGCGCTCCTGAAGCTGGCCCATCTCTTCAGCCAAGGTTGGCTGATAGCCGACGGCGGAGGGCACGCGGCCGAGGAGCGACGATACTTCCGAGCCTGCCTGCACGAAGCGGAAGACGTTGTCCATGAAAAAGAGGATGTCCTTGCCCATCGTGTCCCTAAAGTACTCCGCCATGGTCAATCCGGAGAGAGCGATGCGGGCGCGGGCACCCGGCACCTCGTTCATCTGACCGAAGACGAGCGCGAGTTTGTCGATGACACCAGTCTCGGTCATCTCGTGGTAGAGGTCGTTACCCTCGCGCACACGCTCGCCGACGCCGGCAAAGACGGAGTAGCCGCCGTGCTCGGAGGCGACATTGTGGATGAGCTCCTGCATCAGCACCGTCTTGCCGACGCCGGCGCCGCCGAAGAGCCCCACCTTGCCTCCTTTTATGAACGGCGCAAGAAGGTCGATTGCCTTCAACCCTGTCTCGAACACTTCTGCTTTCGTCTTCTGCTCGGTGAAGGGCGGGGCGTCTCGGTGTATCGGCGAGCGGGGCGTGCCTTTTGGAACATCGCCTTTGCCGTCTATGGTCTCGCCAAGGACGTTGAAGAGGCGCCCGAGCGACGCTTCGCCGACCGGAACGGAGACAGGTGCGCCGCTGTCGGTAAGCTTCATACCGCGGACAAGGCCGTTGGTATCAGAGAGCGCGATGGCGCGCACGCGGTTGACGCCGAGATGCGCCGCGACCTCGAAGACGACCTTGTGGCCTTTTTCCTCAAGGACGAGGGCATTCTTGATAGCCGGAAGGCCGGAATCAAAACGAGCGTCAATGACTGGTCCGATGATCTGGGTGATGGTTCCGTTCATAGGTAATGTGTTACGTTCAGCTTACAGGTTTTAATTTACAAAAACAAGATATGAGATTTCAATTGCCTCCCCAATTACGATTAAAACATTCTTGCCAGTCTTTGGTCCCCGGAATATAGCCTGCCTGCATGCATATGGCCGCACATTCTGCTGCCTTTTTCGCCGCCCACAGTGGATCTGTATCGGTCTGTATTTCTTTGGAGCCCATACAAAAATGTTACGCTGATGCCATGGCCTCAATGCCACCGACGATCTCGGAAACCTCGCGGGTGATCATGGCCTGGCGTGCTTTGTTAAAGGTGCGCGTCAAGCTCTTTGAGAGGTCGCGGCTTTTATCAGAGGCGTTTTTCATCGCGACCATGCGTGCAGAGTGCTCGCTCGCCTTTGATTCAAGCAGCGCGTGATAGAAAAGGATAGAGACGAGCCGCGGAATAAGGCGATCAACGACCGACTCTGGTGATGGCTCGACCGTGTAGAACGATGGCCCCTTGCTTTTCTCAACAACAGCGAATTTTCCTTTTTCCGGAGCAATGCCGGAGACCACTGGAGCGATCGACTCAAGCGAGAGCGGGAGGACCGCGTGCGAAACGGCGTTTTGCTCGAATGTGGAGCGGAAGTTGGTGTATGCCACGAGCACGCGATCGTACCTCCTCTCGACGAACGCAGTGGCGATAGCGTTCGCGACGAGCGCGAGGTCGGCGACCGAGACGTCATCGCTCACGTTCTCAAACTTCCCTTCTATCGTATAACCACGGCGGTCAAAATATTCCGCGCCCTTGCGGCCGAAAGCATAGATGGAGATTGCGTCACGCGGAAGCTCGAGAGACGCTATTGCGCGCTCGGCTTCCTTGATGACTGCGGCGTTGAGCACGCCGCAGAGACCCTTGTCGCTCGTCACGACGACGACCGCAGCGTTTTTTACTGTTCGGACGGTAGTAAGTGGATGCTTGATGCTCTCAAGGGAGACGCTCATGCGCTCAAGTATGGAGAGCGCGGCGGCAGCGTACGGGCGGCCGGAGAGCGCGCGGAGTTGGCTCTTCCTCATCTTGACCGCCGAGACGGACTCCATAGCCTTCGTCACCTTGCGGGTACGGTCGACCGACTTGATCTTGAGCTTGATGTCTTTCAGCGCCATACTTCTTTATCCAGCAGTCGTGACGAATGATTGGAGAGCGGCCTTCAATTTTACTTCCGTATCATCAGATATTGCTTTCTCGGTCCGGATTGCGTCAAGCAGATTCTTTCCTTCCCTATCCATGTAAGCGAGGAATCTCTCTTCAACCTCGCCCATTTTCTCAGGAGGAAATACATCGAAGAATCCGTTCGTCGCCGCGTACATGACGACCACCTGCCGCTCGAACGGGATGGGTGCATTTTTGTTCTGGTTCAATATCGCTGAGAGGCGGCGGCCGCCGTCAATGCGCTTCTTGGTCTCGACATCCAAGTCCTGCGAGAATTGCATGAAGGCCTCGAGCTCGCGGAATTGTGCAAGGTCGAGCTTGATGCGGCCAGAGACTTTTTTCATCGCTTTGGTCTGGGCCGCAGAGCCGACGCGAGAGACGCTGATGCCGACGTTGATGGCCGGTCGCGTACCCTTGTTGAAGAGGTCCGCCTCGAGGAACATCTGTCCGTCGGTGATGGAGATGACGTTGGTCGGGATGTAGGCACTGATATCACCTTCCTGCGTCTCAATGATAGGCAGCGCGGTCAGTGAGCCGCCGCCTTTTTCTTTGGACAGTTTTGCGGCACGCTCGAGCAGGCGCGAGTGAAGGTAGAAGATATCGCCCGGGTATGCCTCGCGGCCTGGAGGGCGGCGCAGGAGGAGCGACAGCTCACGGTACGCGACCGCTTGTTTCGAAAGGTCGTCGTACACGACCAGAACGTCTTTGCCTTTGTCCATGAAATACTCTCCTATCGTGACGCCGGCGTAGGGAGCAAGGAATTGGAAAGCCGCGGGAGCGGAAGCGGGAGCGGAAACGATAGTCGTATATGCCATCGCGCCGCGCTCCGCAAGGAGTGCGGCGATACGCGCCGTCTTGCTCTCCTTCTGGCCGATAGCCACATAGATGCACAACGGACGCGATTCCTCCGGCTCGTTCAGCTGATTCAAAATGGCATCGATAGCAACGGTCGTCTTGCCGGTTGCGCGGTCGCCGATGATGAGCTCGCGCTGGCCGCGACCTATCGGAATGAGCGAGTCGATAGCCTTGATGCCGGTGTGCAGTGGCGTGTTGACGGGGGCACGATCAATGACGCCATATGCTTCTCGCTCGATCGGGCTTGAGACGCTTGCCTTTACTGGCCCTTTGCCGTCGACCGGCTCGCCGAGCGCGTTCACCACGCGGCCGGTCATCGCTTCGCCTACGGGAATAGAAAGCAATTTTTTTGTCCGATGGACGAGCATCCCCTCTTTGATGCGTGCGCTATCGCCCAGGACGATGGCTTTTACGGTATCTTCTTCCAGGTTCAAAATCACGCCAAAGAGCGTGTCGCTATGCTTGGTCGCCTCCGCAACGGAGGCGACGCTCGCCTCATCAAAACGGATCATCTCGGAGAGCTCGGCATTATCCAAGCCTTCCATCTCGACGATGCCATCCCCGACCTTGCGCACCACGCCCACTTCAGCAGGCTCCGCGTTCGGAGCGAACGAGTCGATCTCTTTCTTCAGACGGGCGATGATGCTTTGATCCATAGGTGTGTATTAAAAACGAACAGCGTTGTGATAAATGGTAACAAGTGCAGTGCGGAAGCTCCGGTCAACGATCTTCGAAGCGCTGTGTACGCGGTAACCGCCGACGAGCCTCGGGTCGATGACGGTTCGGGACCCTTTCGCGTCAGTGCCAATCGCTTTGAAGGCCTCAGCAATGGCTGGCGCGAATTTCTTTGCATCAGATTCTTTGGCGAACGTGACGACGGACGCGTCCGAGTCGACGGGGGTGCGCTCAAGGATTTTCACTATCTGCGGCAGGAGCGACAGGTGCCCGTACCTCTTCATATAGGCGAGCGTCTTTTGTATGGAGGAACCTCCCGAGAGGATCGTGGCGTAGTGTGAAGCGAGGGACATGGTTATTTTTGAGCGAGGAGCTTCTCCGCGGCAAGGACGGCCGTTCGCGCGATCTCTTTCTCGCTCTCGGCAAGGGCACGTCGAGAAAGTTCCGCTCCCTGAGCGCGCGCTTCGGCAAGCACCGCGTCGCTCCGCTCCTGAGCGGCTTTGACTATCTGTCCGCGCTCCTGCTTTCCTTCCGCGACGGCGCGCGCGAGCAGCTCTTCCGCCTGCTTTTCAGCGGCAGAGAGCTTCGCGGAGCGTTCCGCTTCAACGTGTGCCAATGCTTCTTCGGCTTCTTTTGCGTCCTGCACCCCCTTTTCGATGACCTGCTTGCGGCTCTCGATCATCTTCATGACCGGCTTGTAGAGGAAGTATGAGAGCCCTACGAGGAGCACGATAAAATTGAGCCCCTCTGCGAGGAGCATTTTCCAATCGATCCCGAAGACGGTGAGCAGAGCCTCCATTCTAATGCTTAGGTGAACTTGATGATGAAGCCGACGACAAGCGCGAAGATGGCGAGCGCTTCGGTAAAGACGATGCCGATGAACATGTTGGTCGTAATCTTGCCCATCGCCTCAGGGTTGCGGCCGATAGCCTCGAGCGCGCGCGAGACGAGGATGCCGATGCCGATGCCGGGGCCCATGACGCCAAGGCCGACCGCGAGGGCCATGCCGATGACTTTTGCTGATTCTATATCCATACGTTACAAAAAATTATGATTAATGTTCTGCTAACGGGGTTACCGCTATCTTGATAAAGAAGAGCGTCAGAAGCGCAAATACGGCCGCTTGTATCACCGCCACGAACACTTCGTACACCAGGAGCGGGACGGGCAGGAGATACGGCATGAATGCCAAGGCTAGGAGTATCAGTACCTTTCCCGCGAAGATGTTGCCGAAGAGACGGAACGAGAACGTCAAGAGGCGCGCGACCTCGCTGATAAGCTCGATGATCCCGACAATGAAGCCGATGACCGACTTAAAGTTAACAAATTTATGGGCGTACTTCAAGGCACCGAGGACCGTAATCCCGGCGAATTCGATGGCAATGAACGCGATGATGGCAAGCGCGAGCGGGATATTGAAATCAGTGTTGACGGAGTAGAAAAGCGGCACGGGGCCGTGGCTTGTGTTCACCTCAAGCGGGCCGACGAACGGAAGGAGGCTCACCAGGTTGGCGCAGAGGATGAAGAG
The DNA here is from genome assembly GCA_023269035.1 of Candidatus Kaiserbacteria bacterium. Lineage (GTDB taxonomy): Bacteria > Patescibacteriota > Minisyncoccia > Phycocordibacterales > Phycocordibacteraceae > Phycocordibacter. Next base: position 59,016 of record JAHFMJ010000001.1, read on the forward strand.
GAAGATGGTCATGACGAGCGGAAAGTATTTCCGTGCAAGCGCCTTGTCGTCGAGTGTCTCTTCCATATAGCCGAGGATGCCGCCGACCATGCCTTCGAGGGCCACTTGTCCCTTACCCGGAACGAGTACGAGGGACCGCCCGATGACAAAGGCGGCGGCGAGGAGCAGCGCGACGACCAGCCAGCTGGTCAGGAGCGTCGAGGTGATGGGGAGCCCCCATAAATCTCCGATATGAGACGGGGAAAGAGAAATATGTATGCCACTTTCCATAAACCTGGGCGTGATTATAGCACGAAGACGCTATTATTCATCGAGCTCTCGTACTCGTGGAAGCCCTTTCCTGAAAGTGAGAAGCACTTTCCTTTTTTCCTTGCTCCCCTGTTGTCCCGGACCCTCTCTGAGCCGGACATACAGTTCGACAACCCACCCCCTGAATTTCTTATTCCAGACAACTTTTATGATCCAGCTCGCTACATATCCGAGACCGCTAAAGAACAAGCTTATGGGGAGAGCCCAGCCGGGAGGCGGCCTCCTGCCCTCATATACCGTATCGGGAGGAAGGCCTCCATTGTCTTCGCCTTTATTATTATGGACTTTGTGTATTGAGAAAGGGCTTTGAGAAATTCGCCGTGAGAGGTCGCTCGCTCGGAAAGGCCTGTACATCTCTTGGCTCATAAAGCGCCGTTAGTGTATCATAAGAGCCAGTAAAGTAAGACGCATGAAAAGCTTCATCGAATTCATACGCGAACGCGGCGTTATCGGTCTCGCCATCGGCTTCATCCTCGGTGGTGCCGTCTCGGGGCTCGTGAACTCGTTCATCAGTGATATTGTCAATCCGCTCGTGGGGCTCATCCTCGGGCACGTTGAGGGTCTCAAGGAGGCATCGATCGTTTTCCTCGGCGCGAAGATAGCGTGGGGCAACTTTCTGTCCACGCTTATCAACTTCGTCATCATGACGGCTGTGGTTTTTTTTGGCTTCAAAGTTCTCCGACTCGAAAAGCTCGACAAACAAAAGTAATCCTCTATAGGTACAAGAGCGCTTTAGCAACGGCAACTGCAAGGACAGCCCAGACCGTCCCGCCGAGGATGTCGACAGCATGGTGCTGCTTGATTAACACCGTGGAGAAGGCTATCGCGATGCCGATGCTCCAGGCAAGCCATGCGTGGAGCGGATAGACGACGGCCAAGTAATGGGCCGTGAGGAACGAGGTAAACACGTGCGAGCTCGGAAAGGCGTTGGCGTGCGGGTCATCGCGGTATACCTCGTACACGAGCCTTTCAAGAACACCCTTACGCTGGACCGGGGGACGATACATCTTTGCCGGAAAGAGCTTCCAGATGAGCGCCGCGGAGTACATCGCAAATGCCATGCTCGTAAAGTACTCCAGAGCGATCGAGGTATTGAAGAGTATGAAACCGGCGAAAGCGATAAAGGGGAAAAGGCCGAGATATGCGAGCACGAAGCTCTTGACGAAAGGGATGTGACGGTCGAACCGTGTACGCAAGTCATACTTCCCTCCCTTGCGCTGGTTTAAGAGCCAGAAAAGGAGCACGCCACCAAAAAAAAGCCCGATGAGAAGGAATTTTTGGGTCATACTCAGCAGTATAAACTGCTTTTTGGAGAGTTAGGATTTTTTTCCCGCCGCCTCACTCCCCTTTTCCCTGAGTAAACGGATGGCAACGTATGAGAGCGGCGTGTAGAGGAATCCCATCGCTACCTTATAGAGCCACCAGGTGAAGATAATACTCACAAGGGTTGGTGTCGGGTAAACACCTGCGAATGCGATGACCATGAAGAGCGCCGAATCGAGAAACTGAGACCAGAGGTTAGAGAGGTTAGAACGGAGCCAGAAACCGGACCCTTTGAAGAGGTTCTTGAAGAAGAAGAACGAGAGCACGTCCTGGTACTCGGCAACGATGAAGGCAACGAGCGAAGCGACGGCGATGCGCACCGAGATGCCGAAGATCTGATTGTAGCCATCCTTTGCCCAGAGCCCCGCGTCTGACCACGGCATGGCGAGCGAGAGGAACGAGTAGCCAATGAAGAGTGCGGTCGCGATGAAGCCGGCAAGGACGAAGAACTTGGCGATGCGCTTTCCGTACACCTCCCCTATCACGTCGGTCATAAGAAACACGACCGGGAAGGAGAAGACCGCAACGGAGAGGTGCGTGCCGAGGATGAATGGCATTATCTTTAGGCCCAATGTGTTAGCGGCGAAGAGCGACGCCAGGTAGACCGCGAGGGCAATAACTAACTTTCTGAACGAGGATTCGGTGAGTTGGAGCATGATGTGTTGTGAAAAATTAAAAAGAAGGCGGGCAGGAGCCCGCCGAAGCGGAAGGATTTATCGAGCGAAACCCGACCACGTACGCCTGGTAGCAGAATGAAGCATGGGGGCAGTATACCTCATGTTCTTGAAAATATAATGTGTTCAACGTACCATGTCTGGATGGTCATAAAGGCGGAATTCAAAAATGTATTCTTTGGGGGCAACAGAGAAGGGGCTACATGTCCTGAATGTGGGAAAGGGACCCTTCAGAACCTAGGAAGGGTCGAGGACGGCGGACGTGTTGGCGTCTTTCTTTCCTGTAGCAGTTGCGAGTACAGCACTATAGTTTTCTAGAGTGTGGACCTACGGGGAGTCGTCCCGCTTTTTCTAATTCGCTACACTCATAAGAACGCTGGACGCGGCTCGGCGACAAGCACTCGCTCTGTTCGTCTTGTATACCGCCTCCGCCGTTCGACTCCCCGCATGCCCAAAAAAAAATATAATCGCCGGACGCTCACGCATCCGGCTCGTTATTTTTGTGGACCTACGGGGAGTCGAACCCCGACCTCGTCCATGCCATGGACGCGTTCTACCGCTGAACTATAGGCCCGAGTGAGGCCCGTACGATGACGAGGATATCACGAAAGGAACTTCTTTCGAAGCTCGGCCATCTTGCTTTTGTCTAGTCGCGCCTGGAGTACCATGACGGTTAGTCTTGGATCATAAATCTTATCGTCGCTTGCGAGCGTGAGAAAATCTTCAAAAGCGACCGGGCGCAAGAGTATCCTCTCCCCCGGTTCAGGCTTTGCATCACGGGTTTTCTTGCAGTTCTTCGCAATGTAGCCATAGATAGTCCAATCGAGTTTTATGTGCGGCGTCTCCACGTAGAGGGGGACAAGCTCGGAAAACTCATGTCCTGTTTCCTCCAGTAGTTCGCGGCGAGCGGCTTGCTCCGGAGTCTCGCCTGTATCCACCTTGCCTGAAGGTCCGCACAAATACGTTGGTTGCGCTGGTTGGCTGTCCTCTATAAGCAGCACATCCCCGTTCTCCAACACCGGGTACAAGACTACCGTGTCGGGACGGACGACCCTTTCAAAGATCTTTTTTGATCCGTCGAAGAGCTCTTGCTCCCATTGATAGGTATCGAAGATATCTCCTTCAAAGACGCGTTGAGCGCTGTCAGGAATATTTGGTTTCCGGTACGGCCTATCTGCTTTCATGGCTCTACTATAGCAAGCATGCGCTGTATCGGTCGAATGTGTGCCCTTGGCAGGAATCGAACCTGCATCACCTCCTTCGGAGGGAGATATCCTATCCGTTGAACGACAAGGGCATGGTGGGCGGTACAGGATTCGAACCTGTGACCTCTCCCGTGTGAAGGGAGCGCTCTACCAACTGAGCTAACCGCCCGAGCCGAGAAAGGGAGAGTGCAGAGTACTATTTCTTCTTCAACTCCTCAAGGTGGACGACAATCTGCTGGATGTCGCGTGAGAGGGTCTCAAGCGTAACACTCTGATGCTCCTTCCTTTCCTCCCTCTTCTGGTCAAACTCCTGCACATCTTCCTGGATGTCTTCGACATCTTCTGAAATCTCCTCGATATCTTCCTGGATGTCTTCGACGTCCTCGGACACTTCTTCAAGTTCTTTTTGGTGCCTGTTGACTGTCATCTGGATGAAGATTGCCAGGTAGATCGCTTCGATGGAGAGGATGTTGGTCGTAACGGCAAATATGTAGTCTGGAGCCACTGCACCAGAAAACCCTAAAACAAAAATGCTCGCGAAGAACATGGTATGGATGATGAGTGACGGCACTGAACCCATCCATCTCGTGATGTGTTCAGTGACTGATACCACTCGTGGTGTTTGATTTTTCTGCTCCATACTCTGTATTGAGTGAAAGTATACCTCGGAAATCGAGTGGACCCAGGGGGAATCGGACCCCCGCCTCGGCAATGCGAATGCCGCGTAATACCACTTTACTATGGGCCCATTCGTCACGCCGGGAGGGCTACCCGTGATACACGTGACTAGTCGGGCTGCCGGGAATCGAACCCGGTCTACATCCACCCCATGGACGCGTACTACCGGTATACTACAGCCCGAATGGAGGGAGAGAATGTGTGCTCGCATACATTCTTCCCGGAGTGAAGGGCTGCAAGGTCTCCTTACAGCCCGAAACGAGGAGCGCTGCGAAAGCTTGCTTACAACCCGTTATTCAACCCTCTGTCGGGGCGCCGAGAATCGAACTCGGTCTCTACGCACCCGAAGCGTATGTACTACCGGTATACTACGCCCCGACAGAGGGTTGAACCTGGGAAGTATAAGGCCTAAGCACCTTTTTTTGAAGAAGGCTTCCCCCTTACGAATAACAGCTCATCGGGGAGGCGGAAGAGGCCTTCATCATTCTTCTTCTGCTCGATGAAGTGCGCGATAAAGCCAACCGTACGCGGGATGACGAAAAAGGCGTTAAAGAACTCCGCATCGGCCAGTTCTTTCAGTTCCGCTTCCTTGAGGCCTTCGCACTCGGCAAGGGTGTCGAGCAGGAGCGCGGCAAGGACGCCGTCGATGTTGAGGATGAGCGAGCCATTCTTCCCCGTCGTCACCGCCTCGACGGCCCGGGCAAAGTCGTAATGCGGATGCTTTTTCATCCGTTTTGCAAATTTCGCGAGCGACGCGACGCGTGGGTCAGGGAGGCCGACACGGTACTTCTTGTGGCCGATGCCAGGAATAGGCTCGCCTGCTTTGTTCCATTCTGCAACGAAGGCACTCGCGTCTTTTTTATCAGTAACACCCGAGAGCCACGCGAGCGCTGCTGCATTCACCGCGCCGCCAAAGCGGGGACCGATGGTGAGGAGGCCTGAGGCGAGCGAAGATACGAGGTCCTTGCCGGCACGTGCGGTGATCATGGTATTTACCGCGCCGGATACGTGCCCGCCGTGGTCTATCAAGAGCGTAAAAATCTCTTCAGCGAGCTCTTTCGTCACTGGCGATTGTATCTTCCTCCCGAGAAGGGCACCAAGGGCTACAGTCACAAAGGAGTCGGCGCTTCCCTTCTTACCTGGCATATCTTCCACGTTGGTTATCTCGCGGGTCGAGAGGATGCTTTTTTGCCTGTTCATAAGTGGTTTGATATCCATTACTGTATCATTGATTGCCTCGTGAGATAGTTTTTTTAACGCTTCTAAGAACTCAGGAAACGTTTCCGGAGCGGCAACGCCGGCGGCGCGAAGAGCTACTCTCTTGGCACGGGCGCTCTCATCTTCTTGGCGCACGAGCGCCTTTGCGTGCCCGAACTGCACGTGCTCATCAAACGCCTCATCAATAACCCCGCCAATGTAGGCGACGAGGGGTTTGGTGAATTTCTCTGCCTTGATGAGCTCTATGATCTCGTACTCATCGGCGCCGCCGAGCTCGCCAAAATAAACGAACGCTTTTGTGGCGGCGTCAGCCTCCGCAAGCGTAAAGAGCTCAGTGAGCGAGGCGATGGGAAAGCGGTCGCCACCGACCGCTGCAGCAAATGAAACACGCTTACCTGCTGCAACCACAGCACGGATAAGCTCGTTGGTCATCCCACCCGAAGTGGAGCCGACCGCAACACTACCAGGCGTGGCTAGTGAGGCCGCTTTGACTTGGAAGAGGTCAACGCCACCTATCGCGCCGAGCTTGAGAGAGCCGGGCACGAGAAGTCCGACACTTGCCGGACCGGCTATGAATTTCCTACTGCCGAAGCGCTGTATCAGTTCGATCGCATGGCGCTCTGGTACGTTTTCCGCAAAAATGCTACCGCCAAGCGCATCGGGGAACGATTCAAAAAAAGCAATTGACGACTCAAAAGCCCGTCTTCCTGACTGTAAATTGAGCATCCAAAAAATTTCTTTCTTAAGGGATACGGGAATGGCATTGATGCTTTTATAGCAGGGTATGAGTATCTCCCCCGTTCCCCAAAAATACTTCTGGGCTTTCCTATTTCCTCCGACAAGTGCGATTACGGAAGGCGTCTTGCTAGAGAGGAAGTCAAAATCGAGCATGGACTGCACGATGGCTGTATGGCTTCCCATAACAAGCACTCCTCTTTTGCCGCTTCGAATGTGATCAAGGATGGTCATGGTCTTACAAAATTAATCGCTTCGTCAACCGCCATGGTGAGCGGCACGTCAGAACCGTGAATAGAGCCGAGGAGTCTTGCTCCCTCAAGATACTCCCGCATGTGGGCGAGCCCCGCCGCCTCGTTGGGTCCGCCGCGGCGGACAAACACCTTGACCCCCGCTGTGCGTAATTTCTCTGCACTCTCTGTAAGTGCGTCAATAATCCCCGCGAATGTGGCTTTGATGTCCGTAAAGTTTGCGACGCCGCCAGCAATAATCAATGCTTTCCGTTGCGCCTTTGAGGCGAGCACGAGCGAGAGAACTTCACGGGTATAGAGATGCGTTTCCTCACGCGTCGGACCGCCGCTGTACTCGCCGTAGTTGCCGATATCCTTTCCCATCCCCTTGAGGGCCGCTTCGTCAGCAATGACGATGGAGCCGCCGCCGCCAGAGAGGAGGAAAAACAGCGACCCGTTCGGGTTCATTACCGTGATTTTGAGGGAGGCTGGGGTGGTCTTTTGCAATGCGGCAACGCGCTTTTCCACAGGATGCTTTGCTTGTGTGGTAACCACATCTTCCTCGCTCCATGCACCATTTACAAAAAATGCTCCGGCGCTGTCGACGAGTGCGGCCGCATCGAGGAGGTGCACTTCGTTACCGCGCACGACAAGCGGATTGATCTCAAGAAACGCAAAGAAGTTCTTTTCAAAGACATCGAGGAGGTGCCGAAGGAAATCTGCCGGGATTCCCGGCACGTCCTGCGGGCGTGCCGGGTCTATAAGATATGATTTGACTTTTTCCGGGTGCGCCTCGATATCGACACCGCCTTCACGCGCATGGAGCACACGAATACCGCTGCGGACGCGTTCGAGCGATAGGTACTGCTCCTCCGCCGCCTCATGAGGCAGCATCGGCTCTGCGATGAACCCTGTAAATCCGGCCTTCTTCCAGGGTACGGCTACCGTGGCGATATCCTTGGCGGGTACATCAAGCACAACAAGTCCTTGCTTAAAACGTTTCTTTATCCCCTGGTCGACCTTCACGACAAAGCGACCGGTTTTCGGAAGTGCTGTTTTTCCTTCGGTAAACGAGATACCTTGATAAGCGTCACCAAGGATGAGCTTTTTTGCTCGATACTCTGTTATCTTGATGCGAGACATGGTTATTTTTTTATCATGACCAACTTGTTCATGGTGTAGTCAGACGCATCCTCATCGAGTTCATAGCCCAATTTTTCTGCCAGAGCAACGCTTGAAGCATTAGCGCCATCGACGATGCCCCACAACTTGGCACCAGGAAAATTCTTTAAATAAATTTCGGTTACGTAAGAAACAAAATCTTTCATAAGACCTTTGCCTCGATACGGCATATATGAGCGATATGAAAGCGTGTGCCAATCTCCTGAATCTAATGAGCGTTCGTCCTGAGCTTGTTCTTCTTTAGTCAGAAAACTCATAGATTTTCTTCCGAGGGGCTTCGGTCCAAACCATACTACTGCCGCGAGTATTCCTGCCTTGTCTACAAGTGCAAACGGAGTACGGTTCTTTGCGTACCATTTTTCATAAGAACCTTCGCCAAAACGCTTCCGATCTGAGGTATTTTTTTGTATTTCTTCATCACTTTTATCAAGCGAGTGTTCCTTAAGTTGTGCAATGATTGTTTCGTCAAAACCAGCGAATATTGAGAAGGTCATGCTCTCACTTTTTGCCTCCGCAATGGCCACGCTCATATAGAGAGGAAGAGGAAACGAGAGGGATGTATCCTCCCCTAGGAGCTTAAAATTCATAGTTTCTTAAAGTATAGCGTATGTGGATATACTCCTCAAAAAGGCCTTCAGTTACTGCTGATATAATTGGATAAGCATGAGCTATGGTATTTTCAGCCTTGGAAGCAACGACGCGCTGGCCAATAAGATTTCAGCACATCTCAGGATGCCCCTCGGAAAGATAAAGCTCAAGACATTTTCAGACGGTGAGCAGTACGTCCAGTTCGAGGAAAATATACGCGGGAAAAGCATCTACCTCATCCAGTCAGCAAACGCGCCGGCGGACAATTGGATGCGTCTCTTCCTCGCGCTCGACGCCGCTCACGGCGCTTCCGCAAAAGAAATAACCGCGGTCATCCCCTATTACGGTTATGCCCGGCAGGACAGGAAAGCCAAGCCCCGCGAACCGATATCCGCTCGGACGCTTGCCATGCTGCTTGAGACCTTGGGAACCAATCGCATTCTCACCATCGACCTCCACTCGGATGTGATCGGCGGATTTTTCCGCAAGACGAACGTCGATTATCTGTATGCGCGCCCTGTCTTCATCTCGCACCTTAAACCGTTCTTTGCCGATGCTTTGGCCAAAGACGAGTTTGTCGTGGTATCCCCAGACGCCGGCGGGGTGGTGCGCGCGCAATCTTATGCAAAGCGCATCATGGAAAACGCGGCGCTCGCCATCATCCATAAGGAGCGCGACATCCCTAACCAGGTCGCGCGCATGAAGCTCATTGGCGACGTGAAGGGCAAGGTCGCGCTCGTCGTCGACGACATGCTCGACACCTGCGGTACCCTCAACCGTGCAGCAGGAATACTGCTTGAGAATGGCGCACGGGAGGTGTATGCCGCCGCGACGCACGGTGTCCTCTCAGGAAGCGCGATGAAAACCATCGACGAATCTCCAATCAAACGTATCTTCATAACTGACACCATATCAGTCGACCGACCGCTCTCGTCAAAGATCGAGGTCGTATCCGTCGCCAACCTCTTTGGTGACGCGATTAACCGCATCGAGAGCGGTGAGTCGCTCAGCGCTCTGTTCGAAGCCGAATAGTCTATTTTTTAGACTCATCTATCTCGTTCTTTATATACCCCTCAGCATCGTCAATATCTTTTTTCAAACCGACGAGCACGTCTTTCTCTTCACCGGCGTCGAGCGTGCGTGATTTGCGGATTTCCTTCAGATGGTCAGCAATATCCTGGCGTAATACCTCGAACGATTTATGAAGCGCAACCTGCGCTTCATGGGTATCCCTTCCAAGGGCATGCTGCTTCTTAAGAAGCTTGATTGAGGCGTACCAGAAGATAAATACGATGGCGGCTACTATAAGGATGATGAGAACGCCAATGCTTATATATGGGAGGAGTTGCCATGCGTAGCTCGCGAGCGAATACGGGATCCGGACAGCAAGTTCGTCTGAAGGGAGACTCTCCGCGCCCTCGGGGCGGGCCACCGTAGCGTGTATTGAATACAATCCAGGCTTGAAGAGCGTTGGTAGTGGGATAGTGAACGAACCGTCAGGACCTGCAGGGATGCTGACGCGAAGCGTGGTCACCTCTGCGGGGCCGAAGTAGAGGGTTGCAAGCGCGTTGGGATATTTTGAAAGACCGTGCACAACTTGCGTCTCTTCCCCTCCCATAATTGCAACGCCGAGCGTAATGATAGGTGCGTCAGAAGTTGGCGCAGTGGTTGTAGCAGCCGGCTCTGGTCCTGACTGAACATGTGCTGCTGGGACAACTGGTTCTGCGGTTGGTTTTGGGGCTGGAGCAGTAATGGTGAAAGTTGCTCCGCGCAGGTCGTTCAGCACATTCGTCCCCTGCCCGTCGTTCGCGAGTACTGAACCGGATTGAAATGATATTGACCCCGTGCCGGCATGACTTGCACGGAACGTATAGAGTGCGATGGTGCCTGCGCTTCCCGTATAGCCGGTACCGGGAGAAACACCTTCGAACGAAAGCGAAGCGCTGCTATTTGAAAACGTCGGATCAGTGGTCCAGAAGCTTAAAAAAGACCCGCTTTTCGAGGCTGACTCGGCAGAAAGAGTACCTGAGGAGAAATTGAGCAAGCCGGAAACGGCGTTAACCGATACATCGGTTGAAACCAGCACTTTGACGCGTATCGTGTCGCCTACCTCATACGAACCTTGCGCAGGCGAAAGAAGCAATGTCGCCGCATGTACGGAAAAAGGCGCAACCAAAAAAAGAAAAGCGACGCTGACAGCCTGGATGCCCCGATGGAACATGATATTCCTTAATACTATCCTACTTCTATCGCTTGGAACGCCGTGCCAGGTAGCGCGAGAGGATAACAGCAAACGCGATAAACGCGACGATGTACATCCACCATGTTGCCAGGAACGCAAGTGCGCTGAAATTTGTCGGAGGTATAAGAGCGGTTGTCGTATTGCCTTGATGATCAACTGCGCGGATGTAGAGATAACTGAGAGTATCCCCCTCTTTGAAGAAGTATGGGCTTTGCACCTCTTCCCACAGTAGCTTTGCCTGATCCGCATGAGGCCAATAAGAACTCGCGAGCTCATAACGAAGGATGCCGGAGTCCTTGTCCTGAGCGGTAAAGACAAGTGCGCGGCCTTTCTGGCCAAACGGCTCTGCAGAGACCACGGAGGGGGTGAACGGTTCTGGCGGCAGCGTGTCGCTCATCAGCGAGATCGTCCTTGGTACCGGGGATGAATCACCGATACGTATGATCTGTTTCTCCGCTGGCAGGCTAATACGCGTCCCATTCCCATCGTCGCGATAGAGGGTAGTGTCGAGGCCGAAAGAGAGTTCAGGATTGTCCTTTTTCCGTGCTGTAAAGACAAGCGTGAAGAGATTGCCTGTCGGGTCCGGGGACTCTCCGGCAGCCGGTGAAGCCTGGTAGCCTCCGGGGAGCACGCCAGCAAATGATACGACACCTGGTTGAGTTTCGCTTGGAGGAGTAACCCATAAAGGGACGACCGAACCTGCCAAGCGTACTCCGATGAGCGAGAGCGAAGGCGAAAAACGTACCGACCCTTCGACTGCATTGATCCTCTCGTCTCCTGTATCAAGAGAGGCGCCGACCGTAAAAGAGTCGCCTGCACCGAGAGGCTGAGCAGGTACGATGAAAGAAAACCCTGCGGCAAGGACCGGAAAAGGGACGAGGAACGCGAGACCGATAATGAGAGTGTGAAAACGCATAGTATCTGTTACCCGGTCCAATGGCTCGCCATGATCGAGAAATCAATAAGGTTCACCTTTCCGTCCTTGTTAAGGTCATACGCAGCAGGCGGATCTGGCTTTTTGTACCAGAACGCTGCGATTGAGAAATCAATGAGGTTTATTTTATTATCGCCGTTCAAGTCTGAGGGAACGGGCGCATTTGGTGTTTCCGTTTTCGTTGTCTTCGCCACATCACTCGTACCGACATTAAACGCTACGGTCTTGCTGGTACGGCTCACCTCGCCGGTCTTTGCGGCGTTCGAGTGCGTGCTGTGTGTGCCCACCTCAAGAGGAGCAGTGATGTAGCTGTACGCATATACACCGTTCTTATCAGAAGGCGTTTGGATATATACTTCCTGATCTGAGTTGATGGTGATGGTTATCTGGCTTGAGGGCACCGATTGACCAAATATCCGGATAGGGTTGCCGCGCTTCACTTGGCTTTTGTCAACGTCGATCGTCGGCGCAAGGAATATTCCAGAGATATTGGTATTCACATTCGCGGTAATAGAAACCGGAACGGTAATGGTAGAGGATTGGTTCCCATTCGAATCTTCCGCGTAAATGCTGAAGAGGTAGGTCCCGCCTGCAAGGTTACCCACAGAGATCGCAAAGCTGGCATCCTCATTGATTCGCGCTGTCGCGACAACGCTTGCGTCCTTAAGGATGCTAACGGTACTCCCTGGATATGCACGCCCCGTAAAGAATGCGGTTGCCGAACCCGAGCTGGTTGGAACACCGCCAGGCCCCCCGCCACCTCCTCCTCCACCCCCTCCACCCCCGCCGGAACTCCCGCCGCCGCCGGAAGATGCCGGAGCTGCTGACACTTGTGTCGAGGTGGCTATCCTGTTGCCAAAAGCATCTTTGGGAATAATGACAAAATAGTATGTCGTGCCGTTCGTTAAGCTGGTTCGAGTGCTACTGGTCACATTGCCTACGCTCGTGTAGGAATAGGGCCCACCAGAGACAGTAGACTGACCGACGTCATACCCAGAGACCGTCCAACCCAAAAATCCTGTCGAGGCGCTCCAGGAAAGTGCTACCTGAGCATCACCTGCCGTCGAGGAGACTGCAGGCGTAGAGACAAAAGGAAACGAGAGGAATCCGCCGCCGAGGGAGAAGCCCGATGCGGTGCTCGTACCTATGCCGACCTGAGCGATACTGCTCCAGAGCTGAAAGCCGCTACTGGTTGCGTACCCCGCAGGAGCGATCACCGGGTCAAGAACTTTGTATGAAGCAGAGGTAAGCTCATCGGCTGAAGCTGACAAAGCAACAGTTACTCCGAGCATAAGGATGGTGAGGAAAAAAGACCTCACGTGAAAACGAGCACCCGACATCCACACATCATACCGCATGGACGGATACGCTTATGGAATAATTTTTATTTTGCAGTGGTACCCAGGTTCACTGGCGCAACTTCGATGATGCGGTCAAGTTTGGGATCGTAAAGAATCGCTTTTTGCGACTTTGAATAAATAAGAAGCTTGTCGCCCTGTTTGGCGTTTGCGAAAAAGGGCTGGTCCTTGAGTTTGCTCGGGTCGGAAACGGTCGCTAAGGTCGGTGTCTCCCCTTCCGGCAAGACGATATGCTTCCCAACTTGGGCAACCACAGTGGCAAGTTCTTTCTGTGCCTCCTTCTGTGGATCCTTGGTCGCCTGCGAATAGAAGTAAAATCCGCCAATGAGAGCAACAATCAGCAGTCCAACGAGACCTCTAATAATATTTTTCGAGGTAAGGAGTGACTTCTTCGGTACGAGTGATTCTTCCATAGTTCCCTGATGGTACCAGAGTGTGTAAGCGGAAGCTAGCGGTGGGGTGTGGAAGAAGCGCTGTGGTATGCTTTTGTTGTTATGAAAGCGCCTCGCTGGATATGGACTGTCGGAGGCGGTCTCGCGCTTGGCATCTGCATCGGTTGGTCCGTAGCGGCGATATTCTCTCCATCCTCCTTAACGAGCGGCGGAAAGCAGGTCCGCCAGAATGAAGGTCAATACACCAATCCCCTTCTTGAGTGCGATGTGGCGGCCGGTTCAATTGACGCCCAGAAACAGAACTTCGACACTGAACTTGAAAAATATGCCGCGGCAGCGGAGCAGAACGCGGGCGTGGAGAAGATCGGTGTCTATTTTAGAGACATGAACAACGGCCCCGCCTTCGGCTATAACGAGGATACCCCTTTCATCCCCGCATCACTCCTTAAGCTCCCGGTCATGATGGCCTATTACAAAAAGGCCGAGTCAGACCCTGGCGTGCTGGATGAAAAAGTGACGGTGCCCGCCTCTGTAGAGAGCGCTGACATACAACAGCTTGTCCCTCCTGCCGAGCGCATTACGGTAGGCTCGGTGCACACCGTCGAGGACCTGATAACCAGGATGGTCACCTACTCCGACAACCAGTCGCTCATCGCACTTTTCGATTCCATCCCGTCAGACGAGCTAGCACACCTCTACAGCCTGCTCGGCATGAGTACTGACGTTATCAGTGACCCTTCCGCCTCGCTCACGGTCAAGCAATACAGCTCCTTTTTCAGAATCCTTTTCAATGCATCATTCCTCACGCAAGCCTACTCGGAGAAGGCGCTCGGGCACCTGACGAATAGTGCCTTTACGCAGGCCCTGCGCTCGGGGGTGCCAGAGCCGGTCCCGGTTGCGCATAAGTTTGGCGAGAGGACGATAGAAGGTAGCCAACAGCTGCACGATTGCGGTATTGTTTACTACCCCAAGCACCCGTACCTTCTTTGTGTGATGACACGCGGCAATGATATTGCCGTTCTTGAAAAGACTATCGCTGATATTTCCAAGTTCGTCTACGAGAAGATAGATGCGCAATATTCTCTCTAAGGAATAGGGGTTTGTGTGTCTGGCGGAGGTGTGGTGCTGGTGTCTGCAGATGGCACGGTCTCAGGTGTCGACGATACTGCATCAGGTGGAGTAGCGTCTGGTGGTGCGCTGACATCAGATGTCGGTGATAATGCATCAGGTGGAATGTCGGTAGCGGGGGGTTCAGTCGGCGGGACAATATCCAGAGAGCTGGACCCTGTATCGGCAGGAGGGATGTTCTCCGCTGCAGGGACTGTCGGCTCTGCCTGCGGTGCGCTGACGGGCACATCTTCTTCGACCGTGCGCGAAGTAAACTCCTTCGAATCTTTTATCGCGAGTGCTATCCAGTTAAAGGTCATATCTGCCGGCGCTTTTTTCCCGAGGCGGATGGTAAAGCCGTGCACATCACGCTTGGTTACCGCATACGGCACACCTTCACCTAGCACTGCCTCTATTGCGGCGTCATTGGTCGTGGTGCCGAAGGCAAGCGAAGCAGAGACGATAGGCGCTTCGATATAATCGCGGTCAAAGGTGACGTTCACCTCTTTGGCACCCTTAGTAATAATCGCCGTGCCTCCCGTGTCGCTCGTAAAGTATGGTCGGCCGAAGAAGATACTGTCGCTCAATATCGACATCGTGGTCGTGGTGCTTCCCAATTGGGCTACTTCAAGTCCGCCGGCAAAGGTAGCAACTCCGGTAACAGAGAGCGCGCCGGTGGAGACTTTTTCCGAGACAACCTCACCAGCAAACTGCGCATTCCCCGACTGGTCGAAGGTAATCACAACGCCCGGGGAGGACGTTGCGGTATCCTCCGTCGCAACACTCTCCGTACTACTTGCGGCTTCGTCGGTAGAGGTGCCCATGAGAGCCGAGAACACGGAGGCAACCTGGCTCCAGAAGGATGTCGTCGTTGCCGCAAGTACAGGCATCGTACCAATGATGGTTATCTTTCCGTCCTCAAAGCCTATAGTGAGGCTCTGGTTGCTGTTGCCAGTAATCCGGTCAGTGGCGAGGTCGGTGGTGGTTACCTTTTCACTGACAATCGAAAGTCCGCGTACCTCCTGCGCGGTAACAACCTGCGCGATCATCTCAGGACTGATGATCTGGGAGATGGCGCTCACTTTGTCGGTAAATATCTCCGAGAGCGATGTCTGTCCGCTTGCCCGCTCGGCTTTCAACTGAGTGAGAAAATCAAGAATCTCCCCGTCGTGTGTCTGGTAGAGCGACACGCCGTCAAGAGAAAGCGACGCAGTTGTGGAGGAAACGGCATCTGCCGTGTTGACGGTGAGGCCCATCTCGGCCGCTTTTGCCTGCTGTTCTTCAGCGGTCTTGAACTTCCAATCCGCAAATGCCTCATCAATCGGCTGACCGTTGTAGTCGATCAGATTGACGAACATCATGATGGTCGAGCACTTCCTCGGCATTACGTAGCCGTCCGTGGGGCATTCTTCGAGCTTGGTTGGATCGACAGACTCAAGGGCTTTGCCGATGACACGCCCCGAGACTGTCGCTTTCATGGCATAGCCGTAGAGGCTCGCGGCGGTGAGTGTGTCGCCGGTCTTGATCATGCCGTTTTCGGTGGAAACTTTGACCGGCACGCGACCGACAAGGGCGATCGGGTACGAATTTTCCGTGTAGGCGCCGGTAACAAAACCCGGATCAGTAGAGACAACGCCGATTACATCGCGCTGATATTGATACTGAGTCTTTTTCACGCCGTGGTTATTGTACGGATCAATCGCGACCACCGTCCCGTTTTCAAGCGACTCCTGCGACATGTAACGCTCGGCCAAGTCGGCACCTGACGTGTTGATGCTGCCGGAGGGAGCAGTATAGATATCGCCTGAGGATGAGACGCGCAATACGGAGAGCCCGTCCGCCTGGAGGTCTATGAGGTTTTTGTCTTTTGTGATTTTGTACTCGGAGAGTGTCGGCGTGGGAATTGAACGATACGGATACGCAGTACCATTACCGCTGTACCAGACACCGTTTAATATGCCGCTATAGCCGGGGAATGTGCGTTTAAAGTTGAATTGCAATTGCACCCAGGTCTCGCCAGAGCCGGGGTTGATGAGACCTCCGGTGCCGACCTCGCGGAACGAAGCGGTTTGGAGGCCCGACTGACTCGATGCGGTACGCACCTCAGCGCTGATACCGCCGTTTGGCGTCCCGTACATGTTCGACTTCCAGACGACCGCGGAAGTTGAGTCCAGGCCGGGAATCTGAAACTCTTCGCTTCGATAGCCTCCGTTTGCGACAAAGCCAGCGTCATATTCCAAGACGTTAGGAGCTGCTGCTGCGGCACTCGTCGTTGCACCTCCGGTAATGATAACGTATCTGCCGTCATCTCTTTGGAACGCGACACCACCGCTGTTACTGCCGACACCCATGGTCGGACCGGCAACTGTCGAACCGACCGGGCCTCTGCTGTTGGCGGTAAACGCTCCTGAGTTTTCGTAATAGATACTTGTTCCGGTTTGCGGAGCGAGACCTGCCGCACTTCCTCCTGAAATGGTGAGCCACGAGCCGTCGGATCTCTGTAGCGGATACGCTCCGAGCGCTGCGACAGAGGTAAGAGTGGGTCCTGCCGCGAGAGTTGCTACGTTAGCGAGTGGATCATAAATAATAGTTGTTCCGAGAGCCACACACGTTGTCGCCGTTGAAAGTCCACGGACAATCACCCATGAACCGTCTTTTCTCTGGAAAGCGTACCCGCCGGCTCCCGGGGCAGGAGTGGGGAAAGCTGGAGCACCGAGCGTCGACCATTTCATTTGGTAAGGATCGAAGTTTGCCGTTGCAGTGACTGCAGCACACGCGGTACTCTCGGCTGTTGCGACACCTGAGAGGAACCAGTAGGTGCCGTCGGGACGAGGAATGAACATCGAACCGCTACCCACAGTCACTGGAGAAGAGGTCGCTATTGCGGTTGCGTTGTTGAGTGGGTCATAGAGCGTCGCGGTCTTGGTAATGTTTCCGTGCAAGATGTACACGCGACCGTTGGGAAGCTGGACGACGTTCGCACCGATGCCTGCCGCCGCAGTGAGTGAGGGACCGGCAGTGAAGGTGTTGGCAACTGGATCGTAAATGTTGGTCGTGGTTTGTCCGCCACCGTTAACAATGAAGTAGGTACCGTCAGGACGCTTAAACGCCAGCGCTCCGCGGCCGATAACCCCCGTGGGCGTAACGCCCAACGATGAGAAGAGTCGAGTCGTCTGATCGTAGAGCTGGGCGTTTGAGACGCCTCCGGAGATAATCACAAATTTTCCATCGGGGCGTTTCATAACGATCGTAGAGGACGCCGTCGGTGTCACGAGGTTGGGCTGTTTGACACTGAAGTCACCAAGGTTGAAGAGCGAGTTTGAACCGCTAAGTGTTTCACCGGAGAATGCGCTCGGGGAAAGGGTCAGTGCACCGTTGGCATCATTGCTTATGTTGAGCGCATACGGCCCCGATTGTGGCGCATTCGCTGTGGAAGTTGCGGCGGTGCTTGAGGCAATACCAAGGCCGAAGTCGAACTGGGTTTTGTGGAGCGCTGTCGAGTTGTCGATGCGTACATCATAGATAAGCGGATCGGAAAGCGGCCGCTGGTACTGGGTTTGGTTCACTCTCCAGACACCCTGTTCTTGAGCGATCATCAACGGTACGGGGCGCGTAAAAGTAAATTTAAACTGCACCTGGTTATCGTTGGTCGTCGTTGCACTGATGTTGCCGCCGTTGAGGACGGTCTTGTAGGTCGCTGACGAACAGAGCGCCGGGGAGGTGGCGGTACGTACTTGGGCAATAATGGTTCCCTGCTCGTTATTGGTGTTCCAGTTCATAGTGCTTTCAGTCGAAAGATCGCTGCTTGCGATGCATTCCGATTCGTAGGTTGAACTGCTCTTTGCGCCGGTGCCCTGAGAGATAAGGCCGGTGATGAAATTAGTATCGTAAATATCCATGCCATTGCTGCCGCCGCGCAGTATCCCGTATCTGCCGTCGGGCATCATAAAAGCCAGAAGACCTGCCGCCGGAACTGCCGAGAGCTGGACGGAAGAACCGGGATCGGTGAACGAGGGATTGGCGTTTGCACCACCGACATCAATGACGTTCGTCGTCTGCGAAGAACCGCCGATAAAAAGGAGGAACTTCCCGTCCTGCCTCCAAATAGCCTGTGCATCGCGGCCGAGCGTTGCAGTTGGTCCTACGCCAAGGTTGCTCCCCATAGTGCCGTTAAGGTTGCCGGGCTTGGGTTGCGGATCATAGAGGAACGATTGGCCCGACGTGCCGGGAATAATGAGGTATTTGCCGTCAACGCGCCGAATGGCAACGGCACCCGTGTTCACCGCAGTCGGGGCGGTGAGGCCTGCATCGACTAGGGTCTGATCACCGGGGTTGTAGATAAATACCGTCGTGTTGTTGCCGCCACGGAAGATCAGGAAGCGCCCGTCATCGAGCGCAACGGGAAGGGCGCCGTCGCCGAAGGCCGATGGTGCTGCAGTCTGTCCTGTATATCTGTTGGTGCTGTAGTTATAAGTACCCCAACTGGTAAATCCGCCGCAGAGGATCACGGCAACACCGTTTGTTGTTGCAAAGAGGTTCGTCCCGGTTGCGGTTGCACT
>JAHFMJ010000002.1 GCA_023269035.1 Candidatus Kaiserbacteria bacterium
GAGTCGCTCGGCATGCAGAATAAGATTTTTGATGTCGTCATCCCGACGGAGAAGAAGATAAAAGTAGTCGGTGGCAAACGCCAGACCATTGAGGAGAAGGTCTATCCCGGCTACATCCTCGTCGACATGATCGTCGACGATGAGAGCTGGTACGTGGTACGCAACACGCCGCGCGTTACTGGCTTTGTTGGCAGTGGCGTCACTCCGGTCCCGCTGACGGAGGAGGAAATGGGTTCGCTCTTCAAGCGCATGACCACCGACACTGCGAAGCACAAGATCGACTTCGCTATCGGCGAGCCAGTGGTGGTCGCGGACGGCCCCTTCAAGGACCTCGAAGGCCGCGTGGGCGAGATCGACGAGGAAAAAGGAAAGGTCAAAGTCCTTGTTTCCATGTTCGGGCGCGAAACACCCGTCGAGTTGGACTTTTTGCAAGTTAGGAAAATCTAAGTAGTATTACCGTATGGCAAAAGTAGTAAAGAAGATAAAGCTCCAGGTCCCGGGCGGAAAGGCCACCCCGGCTCCTCCGGTCGGCACCGCGCTTGGCCCCGCAGGCGTCAACATCGGTCAGTTCGTCACCCAGTTCAACGAGAAGACACGCGACCAGATGGGCGACATCATCCCGGTCGAGATAAGCGTCTACGACGACCGCTCGTTCACCTTCGTCATGAAGGTGTCCCCGGCCTCGCGCCTCCTTTTGAAGGCCGCCGGACTTGAGAAAGGCTCTGGCAAGGTACCGACGGTCAAGGCCGGCACCATCACCAAAGCGCAGCTCAAGGAAGTTGCACAAAAAAAGATGCCCGACCTCAACACGACCGACGTCGCACAAGCAGAAAAGATTATCGCCGGCACCGCCCGCTCTATGGGCATCGACATCAAGTAATGGAGGTTACTCCCTTCACTGTCGATGTTCTCAACCCTCCACAGGACGATCTTTTAGCGAAGATACAAAAGTCCGAACTAACCCTTGAAGAGGGCGATGTTGTTGCACTTTCATCCAAAGTGGTTTCCATCTGGCAGGGGAGGTGCGTACTGAAAGAAGGGGCCGATAAGGATGCGCTCGTAAAGAAAGAAGCCGAGCTCTACCTTGAGCGCGCCGAGAGCCCCGGCGGCCTCGTGATGCACACCATTACGAACGGCACGCTCATCCCCTCAGCAGGCATCGACCCGTTCGGCGGCTATTACATCCTCTGGCCGGAGAAGCCGCAGGAGACCGCACAACAACTGCTTGAATGGTTCAAGAAAGAGTACAAACGCGAGCGGCTCTTCCTCGTCCTCACCGACTCGCGCAGCGTTTTTCTGCGACAGGGAGTGGTGGGTATGGCAGTTGCCTGGGCGGGGTTCGAGCCCCTGTTCGACAATCGAAAACGAAAAGACTTACTTGGCTTTAGCAGCGCGGGGAGTCAGACCAATGTCGCCGACTCACTTGCTGCAACAGCGGTCTTTGCGATGGGCGAGGCCAATGAGCAGACCCCGCTCGCTCGCATCCGCAACGCTCCGTACGTAAATGACAAAAATCCGAGTCTCGGACAAAAGGAGAAATTCGAGTCAACAATGGAAAACGACATTTTTGCACCCTTCCTTACCAAACTGGACTGGAAGAAGGGAAAGCAGTAAGATGCCCCGTCATGGTCAGTAAAGAAAGAAACCCAGTCAATATTCCCATGGCGGGACTCTCCAGGGCGCGCTCCCTCACGCTGTTAGAACAACGTGCCCCACTTGTTGTTAAAGCCTTTTATCAGGCTCCACGAAGACGTGACGATCGGCCCGACAAGCCTGTATCGGGATTGCCTGAGCTTTCTATCGCAGATATTCTCAGAATTCTCGCAGTGGTAGCAGCCTTCCTCGCCGCACTCAAGCTCGGCCTCCCCCCGATTGACCCGCTCTAAGTTATTTTTCGAGCGTGAGGTAGGTGTAGGGTAAACCCTCGAACTCATGCTTTTCTTCAAAGACTTTTTTGGTGAAGGTCGGGTACTCGGGGAAGTAGGCATTACCTTCAGTGTCGTCATCAACGAGTGTCAGGTAGAGGCGGTCAGTCTGAGGGAGTGATTGCGTAAATATCTCGCCACCACCGATAATAAATATTTCTTCTTTCTCTAGGTCTCGCGCTTTAGCAATGGCGTCTTCGACCGAGTGGACCACCACGCAGTTTTCTTGGTGGTAATTGCGGTCGCGAGTAACGATGATATTCATCCTGCCGGGGAGCGGCCGGCCGATAGACTCATATGTCTTCCTCCCCATAATGATGGGGTGGCCGAAGGTGAGGTCTTTGAAGCGGTGCAGGTCCTCCGGGATCTTCCAGATAAGGTCGTTGTCCTTGCCTAGTGCGCGCGTCTTCGTGCCGATAGCGGCTATAGCACTTATTTTTGCTCTAACGTTCATTGCTTTCGCCGGTGCCACGGTTGTTTCTTTTTAATATCCCGGTCGCTCCAGAGCTTGGGCAGCATCATTTCCGGTTTCCACGACTTCTTCAGCTCCTTTACGTTGTCGCTACTTTGGTATTTGCCGGTCTTGGTGTAGTCGCCCTTCTCGATAGGGCCGGTCTCGAAGAAAATGAGCTGGGCGATGCGACGACCAACGACGAGCGGGATGATGTAGTGCTGAGAACTGTTGCTTATCTCCATCGTCCAGCGGTTGATGTACCCCACGTCGCCCCAACCGGCGCACTTGCAGACATTGATGAAGTCGCGACCAAGCGAGGAGCGGGCCTTCATCATGGTGGTGACCGTCTCGCGTCCGCCGATGAACTCTTGTGTATGTGCGAGTATCGTCTCACCCGGCTCAAGCAGTATCACCTTGTCGTCAGGGCGGATGCCTTCGAAGGGGAAGTTGAAATTGGCGAGCGCATCTTTTGCAAAGGTTGCGCGCTGCGGCTCGGTGCCCCAGATGAGTTCGGTGTCCTTTTTGCTATAGAGGTTGAAAACCTTTTTATGCCCCTGTGGCGGTTGTTCGCGGAAGTACCACTCGCCAAGCGTCACGTCGTAACTGCTGGTGGAGAGATTTTTGCGCTCGAACGGCTCAATGACAACGGTGCCCGCCTTCATGTGTGCCAAAATCTTTTTGTCGGAGAGTGCCATAGGTTTCTATACTAGCATTATTCCCAAATTGACTGTACCAGCGTCTCAATGTACCTTACCCGGATGGCAGAAAAAAGGAAATTTACCATCCATCGCGCCGACACTCGGGATATGGACCCAGTCTGCGGACCCGGATTACCGCCTTGCCCAACTGGTTACGTCTGTCGCTGGGGTACGTGTTATCCAGATAACACCCATTAATCCCTACACCGCCATCTTGGCTTTGATGGGAGGGTGGGACTGATAGTTTTCGAGCTCGATGTCTTCCATGGTGAAGTCATCGATGTTTTTTACGTTCGGGTTGAGCTTGAGGGTTGGCAAGGGCAATGGCTCGCGCGTAAGTTGCTCTTTGACCGCGTCAAAGTGGTCGGCGTAGATGTGCGTGTCGCCGAGCGAATGGACGAACTCGTGTGGTGTAAGGTTCGTCACCTGCGCCACCATGTGGAGCAGCAGGGAATACGATGCGATGTTGAAGGGCACGCCGAGGAACATGTCGCAGGAGCGCTGGTGCATAAAGAGCGATAACTTTCCGTCCGCGACAAAGAACTGCATGAACATGTGGCACGGCGGGAGCGCCATCTGATCTATCTCACCCGGGTTCCATGCGGTGACGATGAGGCGGCGGTCGGTTGGGTTGGTTTTTATTTTTTCAATCACTTCGGCGAGCTGGTCCACGGTTTTATTTGGCCCTCGCCATGCTCTCCACTGCACGCCGTAGATGCGGCCGAGGTCGCCGGGGAATTTTGCTTTTGCTTTCCAATACGGCGCTTCGGCGTTGTCGGTCCAGATGGTGCGCTCGCTCGTGTTCAACTCTTTCAACCGATTGTCGTCGTTGCTCCCCTCGATGAACCAGAGCAGTTCGCTCTTCACCGCCTTCCACGCGAGTTTTTTGGTGGTCACGGCGGGGAAGCCGTCGGCCATATTGAAGCGCATCTGGAGCCCGAAGAGGGAACGGGTGTTGCCGTTCCTCCCCTCGCGGTCAACGCCCTCGTCCATCACTTTTTTGAGCACATCGAGATACTGACGCATAATGTATAGTATAGCTTTCGGTATGAAAAAAGGCACCTTTATCGTTTTTGAGGGCGGCGAGGGCTCCGGCAAGGACACGCAGATAGAGCTGCTTAAAAAAGAGCTCCCTGACGCGGTGTTTACCAAAGAGCCGGGCGGCACCAAGTTCGGCCTTGAGATGCGGCGCTTGCTCCTTGAGTGGAAGGACGGCGAGATAGACCCGCTCGCCGAGCTGTTTTTCTTTTCTGCGGCACGCGTGCACTTTATGAAAGAGGTGGTGCGCCCGGCGCTTGCGACGGGGAAGACGGTCGTTGCCAACCGCTTTGCGCTCAGCACAATCGCCTACCAGGTGTACGGGCGGCAACGGCCCGACCTGCTTACCCTCGCACAGGAGGTTACGAAGAAAGTGGTGGGGGATGAGATGCCGGATATGACGATACTCCTCGACATCTCTCCCGAGGAGGGCATCAAACGCGTAGAAAAGCGCGACGACGGCAAAACCCGCTTCGATGCCGAAAGTTTAGCCTTCCACGCCCGCGTCCTCGAAGGTTATCTGAAACACATCGCCGACTTCGGCCCCCACGCCGTCATCGACGCCTCTCGCTCGGTTGAGGAGGTCTGGGAGGAGGTGAAGAAAGTGTTAGAGTCAATAAGATGAATAAGAAAATTCTCCATATAATTATTGGTATAGGCATAATACTAATCTTAGCTATTTCTCCGGGACTTTATCGCGCCTATACCGTTATGGTCTGTACGGATAAGGCAGTTCAAACTCTAAAAACAGACGAATACAAAAATGCTTCACTTTCAGTAGGAAATGAAGTCTGGAACTTAGTTTTTAAAGCTTGTATGGGAAGAAGGGGTCTTGAATCGTAAATAAAATTAGGACAAAGTCGCTGTTCACCAAGAAGTTCTATATAATGGTCCCTTAGCGGCTAAATTTTAATACATGTACATCGAAAAGCAGGATAAGGAGGTGGCGGAAGCCATAGCGGGGGAGGCAGAGCGCCAGGCCGAGGGCTTGGAGCTTATCCCGAGCGAGAACTACGTTTCAAAGGCGGTGCTCGAGGCGCTCGGCTCCGTGCTCACCAACAAGTACTCCGAGGGCTACCCCGGCGCCCGCTACTACGGCGGCCAGCTCTACACCGACGTGGTGGAGAACATCGCGCGCGACAGGGCCAAACAGCTTTTCAACTGCAGCTTTGCTAACGTCCAGCCACTCTCGGGCGCACCGGCGAACGTCGCGATGTATTTTGCCCTCCTTCAGCCGGGCGACACCGTGCTCGGCATGGACCTCTCGCACGGCGGGCACCTGACCCACGGCCACCCGGTGACGTACCTGACCAAGATTTTCAACTTCGTTCGCTACAAGATGAAAGACGCCAACACCGGCGAGATCGACTATGACGAGATGTTGGAAGTCGCGAAGAGGGAGAAGCCCAAGATAGTGCTTGCCGGGTACAGCGCGTACTCGCGCGAGCTCGACTATGAAAAGTTCGTCGCGATAGCACGCGAGGTGGGTGCGCTCGCCGTGATGGACATCGCGCACATCGCGGGGCTCATCGCGGGCAAGGCCGCAAAAAATCCTTTTGACTACGGCTTTGACCTCATGACGACCACCACGCACAAGACGCTCCGCGGCCCGCGCGGCGGCATGATACTCACCCGCGAGAGCGAGGAGATAGCAAAGAAGATAGACAAGTCCATCTTCCCGGGCTTTCAGGGCGGTCCGCACATGCACCAGATAGCAGGGAAGGCGGTTGCCTTTGGTGAGGCGTTGCACCCGTCCTTCCAAACCTATGCGGCGCAAATATTGAAGAACGCCAAGGCGATGGAAAAGGTTTTCAGAGAGGCAAATATCCGTATGCTGGGCGGCGGCACCAGCAACCACCTCATCCTTGCGGACGTGTTCGGCTCACTCGGCGTCACCGGTAAGGAGGCGGAGACGGTCCTCGACGAGGTGGGCATCACGCTGAACAAAAACGCTATTGCTGACGACACGCGTAAGCCGATGGACCCTTCCGGCATCCGCTTTGGCACCCCTGCCATCACGACGAGGAAGTTTGGCGAAAAGGAATGCACACGCGTTGCGGAGCTTATGATAGAGACGCTGAAAAACAAAGACGATGCCGCAGTGAAAGGCCGCATCCGTGAGGAGATACGCTCGCTCGCGCTCGCGTTTCCCATCCCCGAGTCGTTCGTCTGATGATGAAAATACGGAAAGCATCCGCTCGCGACTGGCCGGGCATCAAAAAGCTTATCGGAGCAAACCCGGAGACCCTGATGCAAAAGCACCTGCCCAAGGCGGGCGATTTCTTCGTCGCCATCGAGGGCGGTGCGGTGGTCGGGTGTTGCGCGCTTGCCATCTACTCAAAACGGATGGGCGAGGTACGCTCGCTTGCGGTGGCAAAAAAGTTTCAGGGGAAGGGTATCGCGACGTCGCTCATCAAGGCCTGCCTCGCCTCTGCGAAAAAGAGACGGGTGTACGAGATTTTTACGGTCACCGGTGCCAAACGCCTTTTTGAGAAGAGCGGCTTTGGCACTTTTAAGGAAGAAAAGTACGCTCTCATCAAGATACTGGGAGAATAAAGACTCGCCGGCCTTTGCTCCCTTCCTCGGCTCGGAAAGACTAAAGCAAAGCTTTCGTCTTTCCCTCGCTCTACGTCGGTAGTAGTATACTCAACTCATGATTCGCGAGGTGATACAGGCACACGTAGAGGGTGTGGCGAAGAAGCTCGGCATAGACATGCCGGTCATCTTGGACTTCCCGGCCGAGCTTGCGCACGGGGATTACTCGACCAACATCGCGCTTACCGCGGCGAAAGCTCTCAAGCTTTCGCCGCACGAGGTCGCAGAAAAGATCGTCAAAGAGATTGGCACCATTGAGGGCGTTACAAAAATAGAAATCGCGGGTCCCGGCTTCATCAACTTTCACCTCGCCCGAGAAGCGTTTGTGGATGTTGTAAAAGGTATCGACGAGCGGTGGGGGAGGAACGACCACGTGAAAGGGTACAAGGTCATGGTCGAGTACACCGACCCAAACCCGTTCAAGCAATTCCACATCGGCCATTTGATGAGCAACGCTATCGGCGAGTCCATTTCGCGTCTCGTTGATTTCTCCGGCGCTGAAGTGAAACGCGCTAACTACCAAGGCGATGTCGGTCCGCATGTGGCAAAGGCCATCTGGGGCATTCAGAAACTTTCGCTCGATGCACACCATGCTGCAGATTTGGGCAAGGCATATGCGGCAGGGGCAGAAGCGTACGAGAACGACCAAAAAGCGAAAGAGGAGATTAATATCATCAACGCAAAAGTCTATGACCGCCCAGACACTGAGATAAACAAGATATATGATGCTGGGCGCTCCGCGTCACTCGCGCACTTTGAAGAATTATACAAAGTACTCGGCACCAAGTTCGACTTTTATTTCTTTGAGAGCGAGACGGCACCGAAAGGCCTCGCCATTGTGCGTGCGCACCCCACTGTGTTTGAGGAGAGTGACGGGGCGGTCGTCTATAAAGGAGAGAAGGTGGGCCTCCATACGCGCGTATTCATCACCTCACGCGGGCTGCCGACCTATGAGGCGAAGGACCTCGGGCTCGCGGAGATGAAGGCTGAGCAGTGGCCATTCGACCTCTCGATATCGATAACCGCGACGGAGCAGAGCGGCTACTTTTCCGTCATGCTCGCCGCCATGAAAGAAGTACTGCCCGACATCGCAAAGAAAATCCAGCATGTCTCCCACGGCATGATGCAGCTCTCGGGCGGGAAGATGTCTTCGCGCACAGGGAACGTCGTGACCGGCGAGTCGCTTATCGCTGAGATGCGCTCACAGGCGCTCGGAAAAATGGAGGGGAGGGAGTTGGGTGACGAAAAAGAAAAAATTGCTGACACGGTTGCGGTTGCTGCCATCAAGTACAGCGTGCTCAAGCAGGCGACGGGGAAAAATATCATCTTTGACCCCGAGCAGTCACTCTCGTTCGAAGGTGACTCGGGGCCGTACCTGCAATACGCGCATACTCGGGCGCTTTCCGTGCTCGCCAAAGCGGTCGAGAAAGCAGAAGCGAAAAACCCTCCAGAGCAGGTTCCTGAATTTGAAAGGTTACTCCCGCGTTTCCCCGACATCGTCTTTCGCGCAGCGAAGGAAAACGAGCCCCACTACGTGACGACGTACCTCACCCAGCTCGCCGGCGCTTTTAACAGCTGGTATGCGGCCGAGAAGATCATTGGAACCGAGCACGAAGAGTACAAGCTCGCGCTCACGAAGGCCTTTGCCCAGACGATGAAGAACGGCCTCTGGCTCCTCGGTATCCAAGCCCCGGAGCGGATGTAGCTTGAGCCCTTGGATTCTAAGCTTATGCACGAAACGAAGAGGGAACGACATCCGCCGGAATCGGCACTATTGCGTTGGTTCTTGTCATGGTTCGATTCCTCGATCTGCCTCAAATCTTCTACGGGCCGGCATGTTACAGAGACGTTCCGGCTCTGGGGGACGCAATGTAAGCTCTGCAAGAAGTGGTTGTAGATAAGCCCTTGACTCTTCCCGAGAGAGGAGTAGCTTGTGCGGCATATATGGTGGCTGAGTTAATACAATCGCCGATAAGAGGTAGAAGGAGTCCATTTGTGGAAGCAAGCATCAGGTGGTGCCAATGCTGTTCAAAAGTGTGTACGTGGACGGAATGCGATTGCGGTTCGGTGAACGGCTGTACCCGCTGTGGCTGTAAATAGGCGCCCTTGACGATTTTGTAGAGCGAATTATAGAATAGATACATGGCAGAAAGAACTTATAACACGAGCATCGCTCTCCTTCTCGGCCTTAGAAAGCGGAGGGGTCTGTTGGCGTAAGCATTGAAAAAACAACCATCCCTCCGCGAAACGGAGGGATTTTTATTATCTTTTCACACCAAACATATGAAGCTAGGAATAGAAAAAAGATTTTTTACTCATTGTGCTGATGGAGAAGGGAAATCAGACAAGAAACCAGAAGTGAAGCCTGATGACGTACTGAATGCATTTAACGCCGTCGGTGGGGTTAGTGGCGGCGGTTCCGCAAAAGGCGAGACAAAAGGCGACGGCGTAGTCATTCAGGCGGAAAAAGGTCCTTCTTCAGGCGGAGATAAATAAATCTGACGGTGGTATCATTGCCCGTATTGGTGTATGGCAGATACGGAACAAAAAACCGATGCGGCGAAGCGTGAGGAGGAGATACTCGCGTTTTGGGATAGGCATAAGACATTTCAAAAATCGCTCGAGAAGCCTGCGCCGAACGGCGAATTCGTCTTTTACGACGGGCCGCCCTTCGCCACAGGCCTTCCGCACTATGGGCATATGTTGCCGAGCACTATCAAAGATGCCATACCGCGCTACAAGACCATGCGCGGCTACCATGTACCGCGCCGTTGGGGGTGGGATTGCCATGGCCTGCCGCTTGAGAACCAGATAGAAAAGGAGCTCAATCTCGCCACCAAGCGCGATATCGAGAAGCTCGGTGTCGCCACCTTTAACCACGCGGCACGGAGTGCTGTGCTCCGCTATGCGGACGAGTGGAAGAAGATCATCCCGCGCCTGGGACGATGGGTGGATATGGAGAACGACTACCGCACTATGGACGCGACGTATACCGAGAGCGTGTGGTGGGCATTCAAGGAGCTCCATACGAAAGGCCTCGTCTACGAAGGCTTCAAGGCGATGCACCTGTGCCCGCGCTGCGGTACCACGCTCTCTAACTTCGAAGTAGCGCAGGGGTATAAAGACATCACTGATATTTCCGTTACCGTAAAACTGCCGTTGAAAGATGAGCCGAGCACATCACTCCTCGCGTGGACGACAACGCCATGGACTCTGCCCGGCAACATGGCGGCTGCGGTCAATCCAAACGCAACCTATGTGAAAGTAAGATTAGCGACGGAAGCGGCCGGAGTCTTTGCCTCGGCTGCAGGTCAAGGAGGGAACGCGTCGGCAAAGGCTCCGGCCGCTTCCGAAAGTGTGATTCTCGCGAAAGATCGGCTCGCTACGGTAATAAAAGGCGAGTATGAGATAGAGAAAGAATTTCCCGGTCGTGAGCTGGTAGGCAAGAGCTACACGCCGCCGTTCCCGTACTTCGCCGGTTACAAGATGGAGGGGAAGGAGCGTGCGTGGAAGGTATATGGAGCCGACTTCGTCACGATGACGGACGGCACCGGGATCGTGCACATCGCTCCGGGCTTTGGCGCGGACGATCTCGCGCTCGCGCAGAGGGAGAGGATCCCCGTCATACATCATGTCGACAAGGACGGACTCTTCATACCCGCAGTAACCGACTTTGCGGGCATTCACGCCAAGCCTAAAGAGGACCATCAGTCGAGCGATATCCTCGTCATCAAATACCTCGCCGCCAAGGACCTGCTTTTCGCGAAAGAAAAGATAATACACAGCTATCCGCACTGCTGGCGTTGCGACACGCCGCTCCTCAACTACGCAACCTCCTCGTGGTTTGTCGCGGTCACTAAATTCTCAAAGAAGTTGGTTGCAGAAAACAAAAAAATCCATTGGGTCCCGGAAGAAGTGGGCGACAAGCGTTTCGGCAACTGGCTGGAGAACGCACGCGACTGGGCCATCTCACGCGCCCGCTATTGGGGCGCGCCGATACCGGTGTGGCGCAATCCGAAGACCAAAGCGCTTGTGGTCATCGGCTCGCTTGATGAGCTGAAAAAGCACGTCAAGAAATCCGGTAATACATATTTCATCATGCGCCACGGAGAAGCGCAGCATCAGCAGAAGGGTATGGTCAGTTGTACAGTAGGCGATCCGTTCCATCTCACGGCACGAGGCACGGCTGAAGTGGAAAAGAGCGCGGAGGCGCTGAAGACGAAGAAGATAGATCATATCGTTGTCTCGCCATTCGTGCGCACCGGCGAGACGGCAGAGATCGTGCGCTCGGCGCTCGGCCTGCCTGAGTCTGCGGTAACCGTCGATCAGCGATTGGCTGAATACGATCACGGGATTTTCAATCACACTCAGAACGGGACGATGGAGTCAGAGGTCGGCATCAAGAAGCTCATGGAGCAGGGTCCCGAAACAGGAGAGAGCCTGCTTCATATGAGACGGCGGCTCGGGGAAGCGCTCGACGACCTTGAGCGTAAGTATCAGAACAAGAACATACTCATCGTCTCGCACGGGTGGCCGCTTGCGATGGCGAAAGCGATCGCGTCTGGAGCGGAGAGAGAAGAGACATTCTCCATGCTGGAACATGAGGAGCCCGAGCCCGCGGCAGTCGAGAAGCTCCCATTCTCTCCACTCCCGCACAACGAGAACTATGAACTCGACTTCCACCGGCCGTTCATCGATGAGGTGAAGCTCGTTGCGCAGGACGGCACGCACCTTGAGCGTGTTCATGACGTGTTCGACTGCTGGTTCGAGTCCGGCTCGATGTCCTACGCGCAGAATCATTATCCGTTCGAGCACAAGGATATCTTTGAACCAAGACCGGGGCTCTTCCGCAAAGGCCGCGGCTATCCGGCCGATTTCATCTCCGAGAGCCTGGACCAGACGCGCGGGTGGTTCTACTCGCTCCTCGTGCTCGGTACTGCATTGTTTGGAAGATCTCCCTATCAGAACGTCATCGTCAGCGGCATCGTGTTGGCGGAAGACGGACAGAAAATGAGCAAACGCCTCAAGAATTATCCTGAGCTCGTGCCGACGGTGGAGAAATATGGCGCCGATGCCATCCGCTACTACCTCCTCGCCTCGCCTCTGATGCGCGCAAATGACCTCAACTTTTCAGAGAAAGGCGTTGGGGAAGTGGCGTCAAAAGTCATCGGGCGGCTTCTCAACGTCCTTTCCTTCTATGAACTCTACCGCGCCGACACGAAGGAGGCAGCGGCATCGAGCAGGAATCCGCTCGATCGGTGGATACTCTCACGCTTAAGCCAGGTCATACGCGAGGTTGAAGAGGGGATGGAGTCGTATGAGCTCGATAAAGCAACCCGCCCCCTCGCGCTCTTTGTCGACGATCTCTCGACGTGGTATTTGCGCCGCTCGCGCGATCGTTTTAAAGAGGGAAGCACGGACGCGGCAGAGGCGCTCTTGACTACGCGGACAGTCCTCGAGACGTTCGCGCGGACGTGCGCACCGTTCATACCGTTTACCGCCGAGTATGTCTATCTTCGCGTGAAGGGACAGGACTCTCCCGAGAGCGTGCACCTTGCCGAGTGGCCGCAAGCGGGAACGCCGGATGAGAAACTCATCATGGACATGAATGAAGTCCGGGAAGTGGTATCGCTCGGTCTGGAAAAGCGCCAAAAAGCGAATATCAAAGTGCGTCAGCCACTCGCCAGGGCAATGACGAAGAGCAAAGTCGCTACCGAGTATGCCGACCTCGTCCGTGACGAACTGAATGTGAAAGAAGTGGTCTTCAAGCCGGGCATGAGCGAGCTCATCGACCTCGATACTGAAGTCACTGAAGCGTTGCGCGACGAAGGAGAGCTGCGCGACCTTATCCGTGAAGTGCAGGACCTCCGCAAGAAAGCGGGCCTCAATCCGAAAGACCGCGGGGTTCTTGTCATCGGCGAGAGAGGTGCGCTAATTGGCAAGCATTGGGATACGCTCAGGAAGTCAACGAATCTTGAAACCAAAGAATCAGGTGCTGAATTTTTGGTACGAAAGCAATGAGTCGGGAGATCACCACGCGAGGGCTCGTCATAGGTCGTCGTTCAGCCGGCGAGGGAAGCCTCCGGATCTTGCTGTATACGGACGCATTGGGCCTCGTAGAGGCGCTCGCCAAGAGTGCACGCGAGGAACGTTCAAAATTGCGTGCACACCTGCAAGAAGGGACACTCGGAACCTATACCCTTGTCCGCGGCCGGGACGTGTGGCGAGTCACTGGCGCATATAAGACGCAGAACGCATACCTCGTGCTGAGGGAGCGCCCGGAGAACCTCGAAGTTGCGGCGCGCGTCATTGGCACCGTCCGGCAGTTCGTGCGCGGAGAGGATACCGACCCCTATCTTTTTCAGTGCGTTGCCGGTTTCCTTGAAGCGCTGCCGCTTTTGCAGCAAGAAACGGTCGCGCAGGCGGAATGCGTGGTGGTCTTGCGCGTGCTCTCCGCGCTCGGCTACGTTCGTTCGGATATTACTTTCGCCGGGCTTCTCGACACTCGCTATGATGCCGAGACGCTCGAGGAGGTCTCTCGCATGCGGCCCGCGCTCGTACGCGCTATCAACGAGGGTATTGCAGCGAGCGGCCTCTAAGCGCCGCGCTATAATGCGCGCATGTCTGAAAATGACGCCTTGGAACGTCTTTCGAAGAAACTAGACGGCGGTAAGACAGCAGACCCTCTTCGCCGCTCAGAACTCCGTCGGCAGAGCGCTCCAGTGTCGCGAGAGTGGGAGATGGCGCCGCAGCGGACTATCGTTGCTCGCGTACGGAGCATGAACCCGCTCGAACTTGTCTTTGGCGGGTCGATCGCCTTTTTTGTCATCGCGCTCGTCGTCTCCGGACTTCTCTTTTTTGGAGGGAATAACACGATCTCGACGAAAAATGTTGATGTTGCCGTGAACGGTCCAACCGAGATAGGTGCTGGCGCGACGCTCCCGCTCAATATCGTGATCACCAACAGGAACGCGGTCCCGATGGAGCTTGCCGACCTCGTTGTCGAATTTCCTCCAGGGACACGCTCGGACACCGATGTCTCCGTCAATCTTCCGCGGACCCGCCAATCTATTGGGACCATACAGCCCGGCGAGAGCATCAATCGCACGATACGCGCGGTCATGTTCGCTGCAGCCGGCTCTGACGTCGTGGTCAAAGTATCCGTTGAGTATCGCATCGCGTCGTCGAATGCCGTATTCGTCAGCGATGCAACATACACCGCGAAGATCAATCAGGCTCCCGCGTCCATCACCGTCGATGCGCTCAAAGAGGCCGTATCCGGGCAGGACGTCACGTTCAAGGTGTCTGTCACGTCCAACTCGCCGCTTCCGCTGAAGGATATGCTGCTCCTTGCGACGTATCCGCCCGGGTTCACCTTTACTTCCGCGAGCCCGGTTCCCGTTGCTGGCAGCGCCGCGTGGGGGTTAGGTGACATCGAGCCGGGCGGCACGCGCTCCATTTCGGTCACCGGTCACTTTGTCGGCGAGGATGGCGACCAGAAAGTGATGCAATTCAGTGCCGGGAATAAGCAGTCGGGCACGGACGCAGCCATCGCTGCTCCGCTTGCCGCTACCGACATGACGCTCACGGTGACGAAGCCGTTCGTCTCAGTCGCGCTCGCGCTCGGAGGCGAGGTTACCGCAGAGCACACCGTGCAGCGGGGAGACGACATACGCGGCGATATCCGCTGGACAAACAACCTCCCGGTCGCCGTCCAGAATCTTGAGATCGAGCTCTCCTTTAAAGGACAGATACTTGATCGCACCACCGTCTCGCCGCAGCGCGGGTTCTTCCGCTCTGTCGACCAGACGGCCCTCTGGAATACGGAGACCGACCCGCGGCTCTCGACCATCGGACCCGGAGAGTCCGGCGTCGCGTCCTTCTCGTTCAAGACGCTTCCGCAGAGCCAAGGCACCTTCAGGAATCCGGCACTTGATCTCACCGTCACTGTCCGAGCCCGTCGCCTCAGCGAGTCGAACGTTCCGGACACCGTCTCTTCCTCCGCAACCGCCCAAGTACTCGTCTCGACTGACCTCTCCCTTCTCTCCTCGCTTTCCAGGAGCGGCCCCTTCACTAATACCGGCCCAGTTCCACCCAAAGCAGACACTGAGACTACCTATACCGTGAGCTGGACGGCCGCGAACACGGCGAATGCAGTAGCAGACGCCTCCGCGAGTGCCGTGCTCCCGACCTATGTCCGGTGGAAGAACGCTGTTTCTCCCGACGGCTCTGGTATCACGTTCAATCCGGTCGGCGGGATCGTCACCTGGGATATCGGCGATATCGCCGCAGGAGCATCGAAGACGGTCATGTTCCAGGTTGCGATCACGCCGTCGGTCTCGCAGGTAGGGTCGGCGCCGACGGTCGTGGGCGATGAGCGCGTGTACGGCTTTGACCGCTTCACGCGCGGCAAGATCGAGAACACGACACCGTCCTTGACCACCGCGTCCGCGTCGGTTTCGCAGGGCAGTGGCACCGTGGTACCGTGAGGCATCTATGGCTCAAGAAGCATTGATGGAAAAGATCGTCTCGCTGTGCAAGCGGCGCGGCTTTATCTATCCCGGCAGTGAGATCTACGGCGGCCTCGCTGGCACCTATGACTACGGACCTCTCGGCGTCGCTCTCAAAAACAACATTAAAAATCTTTGGTGGAAGATGTTCGTTACTGACAGGGAAGACATGTTTGGTATTGATGCTGCTATTTTGATGAATCCCAAAGCGTGGGAGGCCTCAGGGCATGTGGCAGGATTCTCTGATCCGCTTGTCGAGTGCAGTAATTGTAAAAACCGCTTTCGTGCGGATCATCTCGAAGACCCGGATGTTTGCCCTTCCTGCGGCAAGAAAGGAAGCCTTGGAGAGGCTCGTCAGTTCAACATGATGTTCGCCACTAAGGTCGGTGCGCTTGATGATGCATCTGCGACTATATACCTACGACCGGAAACTGCCGGCGGCATGTTCGTGAACTTCAAGAACATCGTTGACTCTTTCCACCCGAAACTCCCGTTTGGTCTCGGGCAAATAGGAAAGGCGTTTCGGAATGAAATCGCGCCGCGTGATTTCATTTTCCGCTTGCGCGAACTCGAAGCCATGGAAGTGGAATATTTTATAAAACCAGAAGATTGGGAGCGCGCATTCGAGGAATGGCAGGAAATTATGCATGCATACGCGGACGAACTCGGTTTGCCAAAAGAATCAATACATGAACTAGAGGTTGCAGACGGTGACCGTGCGCACTACAGTAAACGCACGGTGGATTTCGAATTTGACTATCCATTCGGTCGCAAAGAGCTATGGGGCCTAGCGTATCGGACTGATTTTGATCTTTTGGCGCATGAAAATTCCTCGAAGGTCACTCTTAAATATCTCGATGAAGAGACGGGTGAAAAAATCACGCCTCATGTCATTGAGCCCGCACTTGGGGTCGACCGCACCATACTCGCGGTTCTCCTGTCTGCGTACAGGGAAGACGACCTTGGTGGAGAAACGCGTACGTACCTAAAGCTTCCTGCTATGCTTGCGCCGTACCAAGCCGCCATATTCCCCCTTCTTAAAAACAAGCCGGAATTAGTCGTTAGAGCACGCGAAGTATTCATGACTCTCAAGAAGGCAGGTGTTGCTGTGATTTTTGATGATAACGGCAACATCGGCAAGCGTTATCGCAGGCAAGATGAGATCGGCACGCCGTGGTGCGTCACCGTCGACTTCGACACATTGGGAGAAAAGCCTGAACTGAAAGACACAGTGACCGTACGTGACAGGGATACTGGCGAACAAAAGCGGATCGGCATCGCTGAGCTGCCAAAAATGATGAAAATTTGACGGTCAGTTAGCTGGTAGGGTAGGGTACGTGGATGGTGCGCTCAGAATTGGTATTCGTTGCCCTTTCGGCGCAAGATAGGATCGCGAAAAACAAAAGACTTCATGAACTAATGCGCCAAAGGACTTGGGCCATATGGGTGCTCCAGCTAGAGAGAAATGGATTGAAGGCGGCAGCGGGTTGGGCCCCCGAGAGAGTTGCCAAGATCGATGAGTGGTACGCTGACAATCTTGCTTCGATTGAAGTGAATTTTTCCAGAGCATGTGAGGAGCTGGATAGTCAATTCCCAGATTAATTTGGCCCTGTAGTGCTACAATAACAAGAAGACGGATTTTCCATGAACGACCAGCACCTCACTATTTCCATAAGCCCGCGCACCATCATTACTGCGATTTTGCTCGCGCTTTTGACGTGGGGGCTTTTTTACCTTAAGAACATCGTCCTCATCGTACTGACCGCAGTCGTGCTCTCTTCTTCCATAGAGCCCGCAGTCGCGTGGTTCATCAAGCGCGGGTTCCCGCGCTCCATGGGCGTGCTCGCTACCTATCTCCTTATCTTTGGGACGGTCTTTGGCGTCTTTTATACCGTCATCCCACCGCTCTTGGATGAGGCCGGCGGCTTTCTTGCGCAGGTGCCGCAGTACCTCAGTTCGCTACCTATCGAGCAGCTAGTGAATACTTCTTCGACGGTCGTCTCTACCGGTCAGGTGGTCGCGCATGAGAGCTCCCTCGCGCAAACCATACTCGATTTCCGCAGTCTCTTCAGTTCGGCGAGCACAGGGACCTTCCGCGCGGTCTCCGGCATCTTCGGCGGGGTCATATCCTTCGTACTCGTTATCGTGCTGTCGTTCTATCTTGCCGTACAGGAAACAGGAATTGATGACTTCTTGCGGCTTGTCACCCCAGTCAAGCATCAGGACTATGTCGTCGGCCTTTGGAAACGCTCGCACAAGAAGATAGGCCTCTGGATGCAGGGGCAGGTGATGCTCTCGCTCCTCATCGGCGTGATGGTGTACCTCTGGCTCACTATCATCGGCGTCCCGTACAGCCTCCTCCTCGCCATACTCGCGGCAATAACCGAACTCGTTCCGATCTTCGGCTCCTACATCGCCGCGGTTCCTGCCGTTGCCATCGCCGCGACCGCCGGGGGCGTGCCGCTCATGCTCTTCACCGCCGGGGGTTTCCTCGTCATCAATCAGCTCGAGGGGCATCTCATCTATCCGCTCGTGGTCAAGAAAGTGGTCGGCGTTCCGCCCTTGCTCGTCATTCTCGCCCTCATTACGGGCGCCCAGCTCGCAGGCTTCTTGGGAGTACTCCTTTCTGTTCCGTTCGCTGCCACTCTTCAGGAATTTGTCTCTGACATACAAAAGCGCAAAGAGCGCGAGCGCGCACATCTGGCCAAGGAATAATGTCTAAGTTCTATCTCACGACGCCGATTTTTTATCCAAACGCGCGGCCTCATCTGGGCAACGTGTATCCAACCGTCATTGCTGATGCTCTCGCTCGTTATCATCGCTTGATGGGAGAGAGCACCTACTTTCTCACCGGCACTGACGAGAATACTCAAAAAATGGTCGATGCCGCTACAAAGATTGGCACAGACCCGATCCGATTTCTTGACGGCACTGTCGCCGAGTTCAAGAAGACCTTTACTGACCTTTCTATTTCTTTCGACCAGTATATCCGCACGACCGATCAAGAAATCCATTGGCCGGGGGCGACCGCGCTCTGGCAGAAGTTCGTCGCCTCCGGGGATATTTATAAAAAAGAGTATGAAGGCCTCTACTGCGTCGGCCATGAAGCCTTTATCACCGAGAAGGATCTCGTTGATGGCAGGTGCCCTGAGCATGACACGGTACCGGAGCGTCTCAAGGAAGAGAATTATTTCTTTCGTCTCTCCAAGTATGCCGATGCGGTACGTGCGGTCATTCAAAGTGGCGAGTTGCGCATCCTCCCGCAAGAAAGGAAGAACGAAATACTCGCCTTTATCGGGCGCGGGCTCGAGGATGTCAGCTTTTCCCGCCCCCGCCGTACTCAGTGGCCTCAGGGCCTCGGGGTTCCCGTTCCCGGTGACGAGACGCAGGTGATGTATGTGTGGTGCGACGCTCTCGCAAATTACATAACAGCGATCGGATACGGACGCGACGAAGCTCTGTTTACAACCTGGTGGCCAGCGGACCTTCACGTTATCGGCAAAGACCTCTTGCGCTTCCATGCCGCTATTTGGCCGGCGATGCTCCTATCGGCAGGACTCCCGTTACCCAAGGCCATCCTCGCACACGGGCTGATACTCTCTGGGGGTAAAAAGATGTCAAAGACGCTCGGCAATGTGATAGACCCGGTCGAGCTTATCGAGACCTATGGCTCTGATGCCGTACGGTACTATCTCTTACGGCACATCCCGCCGTTCTCGGACGGGGATATGACCGTCGAGGGCTTCAAGGAAGCCTACAACGGCAACCTGGCAAACGGCCTCGGAAATCTCGTCGCACGCATCATGAAGCTCGCCGAAGATAATCTTGAAGCGCCGATATCTCCGCCACCTGCCGCCATCCCGCCCGAGTGGAAAGCCTCCTTCGATTCTTTCGAACTCAACCGCGCGATGGATATCACCTGGGAGAAGATCCAAAAACTCGACCAACGAATCACTGCGGAGGAGCCATTCAAGCTCATCAAGAGCGATCCGAAAAAAGGGAAAGCACTCATCGCGGAATTAGTCGCCGACCTCTACCACATCGTGCGCCTCCTTCACCCAGTGATGCCCGGGACGCATGAAAAGATAAAAGCTGCCATCCTTGCGAACAAAAAACCCGAAAACCTCTTTAACCGCTTCGACTGATGAAACCGAAATACGTCGACATACACTGTCACCCCTATATGGGCGCGCTCCTTGAGCAGCAGGACGCGGTTATTGCGCGGATGAAAGAGGACGGGGTGATAGGGATGGTGGTCGGCGTTGATGAGGCAACCTCGCAGCAGGCGGTCGCACTTGCGGAGAAATACGACCACCTCTACGCGACTATCGGCTTGCACCCGACCGATGTGCCAGCGGAAAATTTTGATATATCAAAATTTTCCGCTCTGGTAACGAGTCCGAAGGTGGTCGCCATAGGCGAGTGTGGCATTGATTTTTTTCGCATCACTGGTGATGTTGAGGCCGAGAAAAAACGGCAATGGCAGACATTTGAAGTACAAGTGGCATTTGCACTCAAGCACGACAAGCCGCTGATGATCCATTGCCGTCCATCGAAAGGAAGTATGGATGCGTATCTTGAGATGCTCGACTATCTTGAACCGCGCGTAAAAGAAAACCATTCACTCCGTGGCAACCTGCACTTTTTTGTCGGGAATCTTGATGTCGCGAAGCGCTTCTGGGCTATAGGCTTCACGACATCATTCACCGGTGTTTTGACCTTCACTCACGATTACGACGAAGTGGTAAAAGCTGCACCGCTCGATATGATACTTACCGAGACCGACGCCCCCTTTGCCGCTCCCTCTCCGTACCGCGGACAGACCAATTATCCTTCCTATGTACGGTACGTAGTAGAGGCGATTGCCCGCATCCGCGAAGAGTCTGAAGACAAAATTGCCGAAGCTGTCATGGCAAATGCGCGCCACCTTTTCGGTATTAGAGTAGGAATTGCTTCAGAAAACTAACTATGGTACGCTCCTCAGACATGGAAACAGACGTCATTGAGACTGAAATCGGCGACACGATTGGCATGGTTGATGATCCATCTGACGGTGCCAAGCCGACCATCTACGAAGTGGGTTACAACCTGTTAGGGAGCCTCTCTGAAGACCAGGCGGTCTCAGGAGCAGGCGCGGTTCAGGCTATCCTTAAGTCCGAGGCCATAAGCTTTGTTGGCGAGCACGCTCCGGTCAAGATTTCCCTCGCATACACCATCACCAAGAAGGTAAATGGTAGGAACGAGCGTTTTGACAGCGCGTACTTTGGTTGGGTCGCCTTTGAGGCTCTTCCTGAAGCTGTTGTCCGTATCCAGGCAGCTCTTGAAGCAGAACAGAACATCCTCCGATTCATACTGGTCCGGACAAGCCGAGACGCTGTTGCCGCAGCACAAAGCGGCGCAGTCGAGGCTCCCGTCTTGGGCAATATAGAAAAACCAAAACGCGAGGCTGAAGCTGGCGGCGAGGTCTCCGAGGCCGCACTCGAGCAAGCGCTCCAAAGCATGGCGACGGAGGACGCCAAGACCGCCGAATAATATGTACCTCAACAAAGTTTTCCTTTACGGAAACCTGACACGCGATCCGGAGCTACGCGCGCTTCCGAGCGGCCAGCAGGTTGCCTCCTTCGCGCTTGCGACCAATCGCACGTACAAGAACAAAGAAGGGGAGAAGCAGGAGCAAGTCGAATTTCACAACGTTGTCGCCTTCGGCCGCCTTGCCGACCTCATCGGCCAGTACATGAAGAAGGGCCGGCCCATTTTCATCGAAGGCCGCATCCAGACCCGTTCATGGGAGAAAGACGGCGAGAAGAAGTACCGTACCGAGATAGTTATCGAGAACTTCCAATTCGGCCCATCCGCTCCTGGCGCTATGGGAGGGGGTCGCGATGATGCTGCCGGCCCTTCACGAGCGGGAAGTGACAAATCAGCCGATATAGAGTATCCTTCCGAAGAAATAAGCCCAGAGGATATACCTTTCTAACACCATGCCAGCACTTCCAAAATACGTAGACTACAAGAACGTCCAGTACCTGAAGACCTTCATGACACCGCACGCGCGCATCATGGGTGCCCGTAAGACCGATATCCCTGCAGGCCACCAGCGCAAGGTGGAAGAAGCTATCAAGCGCGCACGCTTCATGGGGCTCCTCCCCTACATCGCTCGATAAATAAAAAAACCGCCGTGAAGGCGGTTTTTTTATTTCTTCTCCACGCGCTCCGTATACTCGCCAGTATCAGTGTTGATGCGGAGGATGTCGCCTTCGTTGATGAAAAGGGGAGCGTTGACCGTCGCGCCGCCCTCAAGGGTGACGAGCTTGTTGCCGCCCTGGGCTGTGTTGCCTTTGACGGAGGGTGGCGCCTCAATGACCTTGAAATCCATCTTGATAGGTAGATCGACGCCGATGATCTCCTCGTTCCAAACCATGAGTTCGACGATGAGATCGGGCTTCAGGTACTTCACTTTTTCACCAACCACCTCCTCTTGTATCGAAAAGCGGTCTTTCGGATTCTTCGGGTCGGCGAACCACGCTTCGCCGCGGTTGCGGTAGATGAACTTTACCTCGCGCTCCTCGACGTCCGCCTCCTGCACCGTTTCGTTCTGGTGGAAGGAGACTTCGACGACCTTGCCGGTCTTGAGGTTGCGCATCTTGGTCTGATTGACCGGCTTCCTCTGTTGCATGCGGAAGACGTGCGAGGAGAGGACCTCGAACGGCTGGTCGTCGTAGACGATGAGTTTCTTAGGGACTATCTCGCTGTATGAGAGGACTGGCACAAGTGTAACCCCCATAGGAGGATTGGAGTACTATACACGCTCTATGCCGTATTCTCAAACGCTCTCTAGGGTTGCCCCGATTGGGATATGGTCTAGTATAGGAGGGGTGGATGACCTCCTTTCATTGTCAGATGAGGCGCTTCTTGAGCTTTCTTTGCAGAGGCCAGGTGCATTCGAGATACTCGTTGCGCGGTATCAGTCGCAGTTCTTGAGCCGCGCGCAGAGCGTGACGAGGAGCAGGGACACGGCCGAGGACGTGGTGCAGGACACCTTTGTCCGCATCTACCGCTTCGCCCCGCGCTTCCGTGGGGAGGAGGGATCGTTCCGCGCATGGTCGCTGACCATCCTCATGAACGTCGCCCGCACTCACTACGCCAAGCAGGCGAGGCAACGCGGGCAGGTGGCGTCGCTCGACCCGGAGCACTACGAGTCGCTCGCCGACCTCTCGGTGCCCGACAAGGAAGGTCATGAAGGGTACGCGAAAGAGGTGATAGAGAAGGCGTTGGCGCTCGTCTCTCCCGAGGTGGCGCAGATACTGACCCTTGCGTACATCGATGACCTTCCGTACGCAGAGATCGCCGTGCGGCTCAGCATCTCCGTCCCTGCGGTCAAGACCAGGGTCCATCGGGCCAAGGCCGAGCTTCGCAAGGTAGTAGTACAAGAGTGATACACTTTAGCAATTAGAAATTTATATATGAAATCAGAACAAGAACTTCGCAGTCAGATTATGCGCCGCGTGTACGGCGTCTATGTGACGCGCCTCATTGCGCGCCCTGCCATGCGCATCGCGGCGCTCGGAGCCCTCTATTTTGCGGTGGCGAGCACTGTCTCCGTCCCGCACGTCATCGCGAACGTAACCCACGTCAGCGGGGTCTCCGGCCTCCTTACCTTTACGCTCTCGGCGCTCCTTAATACGCAATCATTCGTACAGCTCGCGGTCCTGGTCGCGAGCCTTATCATTGTCTGGACCCTCGCTGATATTGCCAAGAACGTCTCCCGCCCTCGCGGCAGCCTCTCGTTTAACTAGAATATAGAATTTTTCGAGTTTGACAGGCTCGCCACCTTCCTTTACCTTGAGGTTTACTATGGCGGGAGAATCATACAAGTCTTGGCACGGGGTGGAAATACTACAAGTACGGGCAAAGAAAGAACACAAACATAATCACAAACACGTCGCTACCTTCGTTGGTGAAGGTCCTTTACTAATAGTTACCTCTAAGCTCTACCGATGTAAATGCGGAGATGAAATTTTGAAAATAACTAATATAAAGAAAAAGAATAGATAGCTTTTTGTTTAAGCCTCAACCAATTTCCCTTTGATCTCCTTGAGGAGGTCATTTGCTATTTTGGGATTTTCTTTGAGGAAGGTGCGTGTCGCGTCGTAGCCGCGGCCCAGCGGGGTTTCGCCGTATTTATATGAGGCGCCTGATTTGCTGATGATCGTGTACTTCTCGCCGAGCGCGATGAGCTCGCCTTCACGGGAGATACCCTCGTTGTACATGAGGTCGAACTCGGTCGCCTTGAACGGCGCGGCCACCTTGTTCTTGACCACTTTCACCCGCACGCGACCGCCGACGATTTCCTCACCCTTCTTTATCTGCGCTATGCGGCGGATGTCGAGGCGCACGCTGGTGTAGAACTTGAGCGCCTTGCCGCCAGTCGTCGTCTCGGGGTTGCCGAACATCACGCCTATCTGCATGCGTATCTGGTTGATGAAGATGATGACCGTTTTGCTCTTTGAGGTTATTGCGGTGAGCTTGCGCAAAGCCTGGCTCATGAGCCGCGCCTGTTTACCCATCTGTGCTGAGCCCATCTCGCCCTCGATCTCATCTTTCGGCGTTAGCGCTGCTACAGAGTCAACGACGACGACATCTATCTTCCCGGAACGCACCAGGCTCTCGGTTATCTCGAGCGCCTGCTCGCCGGTGTCGGGTTGCGAGACAAGGAGCTCGTCGGTCTTCACGCCGAGTCGCTTGGCGTAGTCAGGGTCGAGCGCGTGCTCTGCGTCGACGAACGCGCATACACCTCCCTTCTTCTGCGCCTCGGCGATGATGTGGAGCGAGAGCGTTGTCTTGCCAGAGGACTCTGGCCCGAATATTTCAATAATGCGTCCGCGGGGAACGCCGCCGATGCCGAGCGCCCAGTCGAGGCCGATAGAGCCCGTCGGGATAGCGTCGACGCCTGATTTCGGGCGCTCACCGAGCATCATGATGGCCTCATCGCCGAATTTTGTCTTGATGCTCGCTATCGCCTGGTTGATAGCAGCTTTCTTTTCTGAAACAGGTGCCTCAGGTGCTTTTTCAGTTTTCTTTTTTTGTGCCATAGGGTGTTGTGGTGGATAGGGTCTGCTCTGTTACAAAAGCAATTTCTTTGGTAATGGCGCGGCCGAACCGGTCACGGGCGACCACCTGGAGAGCAGTATACCCTCTTGGGTAGGCACGTCGAACCGAGAACGTCCCGTCTTCAGAGAGCGGTACCGGCGCACCGTCTATGCTCAGAAATGAGACCCGTTCCGTCGTCCCGCTTATTGCTGTCAGACCTTCGGTTGTTTGGGTCTCTTGCAGGGTCATGGATGGGCC
The DNA here is from genome assembly GCA_023269035.1 of Candidatus Kaiserbacteria bacterium. Lineage (GTDB taxonomy): Bacteria > Patescibacteriota > Minisyncoccia > Phycocordibacterales > Phycocordibacteraceae > Phycocordibacter. The sequence continues at coordinate 24,569 of JAHFMJ010000002.1, forward strand.
CTCGATGTACGGAAGCGCGGCATAAAAACTGTAACCGACGACGATACATAAGGCCACGAGGCTAAGGACAAGAGCCGCACGCGCGGGGGAGAACCTGATTTCCTTATGCGGGCTCATCGCTCGTCTCTTCTCCAGAGTTGCCTGCGCCAGCGCTCGTCAGTACGTCACGCGGTCGCGCGCCGTCAGCCGCTCCGATGATGCCTTTCTCCTCGAGGATGTCCATGAGCCGTGCGGCACGTGCGTACCCAATGCGGAGCTTGCGTTGGAGGTAGGAGGTCGACGCTTTCCCGGCCTCTTCCACTATCTGCTTTGCCTCCGCGAACAGGTCGTCGTCCACGTCGTCGTCTTCGAGCGAAGCTGAGAAGATGGCGTTCGGCGATTCGCCCGTCGTTGCCGTCAGCGTGATCGCATCGAGCGAGACCTCGTTATTTTTCTTGATATAGCTAACGATCGACTTCACTTCATTTTCGGAGATGAACGCGGTCTGGATGCGGTGCGGCTTGCTCATGTCCGCGCTCTGGTAGAGCATATCGCCGGCACCGAGCAATTTTTCCGCTCCGGCGGCGTCGAGGATGGTGCGCGAGTCTATCTGCGAGGCCACCTGGAGCGCGAGCCGTGCAGGTATATTCGCTTTGATAGTGCCGGTGATGATGTTGACGCTCGGCCGCTGCGTGGAGAGGACAAGATGGATGCCCACGGCCCGGCTCATCTGGGCGAGCCGCACGATGCCTGCCTCGAGCTCGCGCGGGTATATCTGCATGATGTCCGCGAGCTCATCGAGTACGATGACGATGAAGGGCATCTGATCGGGGGCGTCACCCGTACCATCCCATTTCCCGACGACGTTCTCGTGATACGACTGGATGTCCCGTACTGCCTGCGTCTCGAGGATGTTGTAGCGGCGCTCCATCTCTTTCGCTGCCCACTTCAGTGAGAGGATTGCTTTCTTCGGGTCGGTAATCACCGGGGTCAGCAGATGGGGGATAGAGTTGTACAGCGTCAGCTCAACTCGCTTCGGGTCGATCATGATGAAGCGCAATGTTGCCGGGCCGTTGCGATAGAGGAGTGAGGCTATGAGAGCATGTATGGCGACGGACTTGCCGCTGCCGGTTGCTCCAGCCACAAGAAGGTGCGGCATCTTGGCGATGTTGGCAAAGTGAGACGTTCCCGCGATGTCTTTGCCTAAGCCAACGAGGAGTGGTCGCTGGTCACCCTGGAACTTATCGTCAGCAAGGAGGGAACCTAAGCCCACAGTCGCCTTCTTGCTGTTGGGCACTTCGATGCCGACAAGCGATTTTCCCGGTATCGGCGCTTCGATGCGGACAGGTGAGGCAGCAAGCGCGAGCTCGAGGTTGTTCTGGAGCGCGAGGATCTTCTGTAGGCGAACGCCTTCAGCGGGCTTCAGCGAGTATCGCGTAACCGTCGGGCCGATGGCGACCTCATCCATCTCAACGACGATGCCGAAGTTCGCGAGCGTCCGCTTGATGAGGTTCGCGTTCGCTTTGATATCGCCGTTATCCGGCTTCCCTTTGTCGCGGTCGAGGAGCGAGAGTGGGGGAGGGTTGTAGGTACTGTCGACTGGAGCAAATGAAATCCCGGCAGTCTCTTCTTCCCGGATTGGCTCCGATTTTTTTGCCCGTACTTTTTCAGGTATTTGAGGTTTTTCTTCTTCCTCTGCGTTTTCTTCGGATGCGTCTTCCCCTTCTCCCCCACGAATGGTTAGTGGGGGAGGAACGTCAGTAGCATCTTTTTTCCCAAAAGGGAATGCCGGCAGGGTCAATTTCGGGAGCCCTAGAGGCGTGTCAAGCGCAAGAAGCGCGCCGACGATAGCGATGCCTATAAGGACGATAGAGCCGAACGTCGTCTCAAAAAGGGATACGAACGGGGTGGCGATCAACCGCCCCACCATGCCGCCCCAAGCGGCATTGGCGACAGAAAGAAGCGCGATGCCTGAGAGGAAGAGAAGAGTCGCCCCCAGGACGCGCGTACCTCCGAGGCCTGCTTGTTCGCGCTGACGGACTAACCCGATAGCAAGGAGTATAAGCGAAAGGGGGATAAGAAAATAGCCTATGCCGAATAAGCCTTCTTTGAGGAAAAGATACAAGAATTGCCCGGCTTTTCCGCCTCCTCCGAATGAGGCAAAAAGGAACAGTGCTGCAGCAATGCCGGCGAGGATGGAATAGATGCTTCGGGCTGTTTCCTGCTTTAGATTGAGTGAAGGGTGAGGGAGGTGCAGTTTGTTCTTTTCTCGCTCCTTTTTCTTTGCCATCAATGGATTTTAGCACGGTGGCCAACACACCAGCATGTATAACTAGCGCAGAAGTTTGATTTGTGTCGTAGCCATTTTTTACTCTTGCTAAAGACATTCAAAGGACGTAAGCTTTGTTGTATGTCTAAAAGACACTATTAGTCTCTAATATGTCTTATATTGTAAAAACATCCCCAAAGGACGACTTTGATAAAAATAACAATAGTTTAGGTGCTATTCAGCAATTTCAAAGTTTCTTCTCAAACCAATACCATACATTTCTTGTCCGAAAGACTGAAAGATTGGCGTCTGCCCTTTATGTTATTACAGGTTTTATGCCAGCCGACGAACCTCTTCGGACCCGTCTAAGAACATGTGCCCTTGCACTCATTTCTCAGTCATCAAATCCCGATGAGTTGAGCCATTCAGGGCCAGGAAAATTTATTAATCATTGTGCTGAAATTGGCACCATCCTTGAAACAGCTCAATCAGGAGGTTTAGTGTCGCACATGAATGCAAAGCTCATTTGCAACGAATATGCGGCTCTGGCGAACTTTGCACGCGATCACCACACAGAGATCGTAGAGAGGGGAAATCATATAGAGACCGCCGCTATTCCCGAGCCCCAAGGCCTTCCTGTTTCTCAAAGACATTTAAAGAAAAGTCTTTTAGAATTACAAAAAATTAAAAAGACGTCCAATTCTCAAAGTAAAGGACAACAATCTGATAGAAAAACAGCAATACTTAAATTGTTTGATAATAAGGACAGTATTTCTATAAAGGACGCAGTTGTTGAAATAGAAGGATGTAGCGAAAAAACAATCCAAAGGGACCTGCTCTCGCTAGTTCGAGACGGTGTCCTTACGAAGAAAGGTGAAAGGAGGTGGAGTACTTACCAGAGGGCCAAGAATCTCTAGGCTCAGGCCTCATAAGGGTTTCCTTGCTCTTAGGCCTTATTTCAGTTATTATGCCTCTTGTGGGTAGATTGAGCCACGTATAAAGAAAGGCTCCTGAAAAGGGCCTTTTGGCATATGTTTGTCCACATGTACGGGCTTCCTTTGCTCAAGTATAGGCTGAGGAGGAACGTATAATAGGTTAACTCCCGCATTCAGGTTTCGGTTGCGCGTTGTTGTGGCGCGTCAACTCTCCCGTACGAAAAGAACTTTGTCAGTTTCATATCCGGTTTCTTGTTCTGTATTTCTCCCGCGCTGAAGCACTTTCCCTATATATGGATGGACGTCCGCTCGAACACTCTTCTCTCTACCATCTACTCTCTTATGCGGAAACGCATAAGAGATGATGGAACTAAGTTGTGCTTCTTATCAGGTTTGCGATCCCAGCCCCGTTAAGGGCGTTGGGATACCCGTGCTTTATCCGCGGCACATTTATAAGTAAACGCGGAGAAAGCATGTCATCAATTAGTCAGTAATTATTACGCTATGACATCTATTGCACACAATTCAGTCGCGAAGCTCGCGGCGGTTGTTGTCGGATTGGCCATTGCGTTCTCGTTTGCGGTTCCTGCCCACGCGGCATTGACGGCAAGCCAGGTGCAATCAATCCTCTCCCTCTTGCAGTCGTTCGGTGCTGATCAATCAACGATCAACAACGTCAACGCCTCGCTGACGGGACAACCAACAACTCCAACGACTCCGACAACCCCGTCAGCCTGTTCGTTCACCAAGGACCTTACTCTTGGCTCGAAAGGTACTGACGTAACCTGCCTCCAGAACGCACTTATCGCGAATGGGTTCTCGATACCAGCCGGCGCAACCGGTTTCTTCGGAGCTCAGACGCAAGCTGCGGTTGCGGCATGGCAGAAATCTGCTGGCGTCAGTCCTGCAGCTGGTTACTTCGGTCCTAAGTCTCGCGCAGCGTTCGGCTCTGTCTCGACAGGCCCGACAACGCCGACGACTCCAGTCCCGACAGGAACCGGCCTCGCGGTCTCCGCTGGTGTACAGCCAGCTAACTCGCTTGCACCAGCTGGTGCAACGCGCGTTCCGTTCACTCGCTTCGTAGTTACTGCCGGTAATGACGGCGATGTCGTCCTCAACTCGGTAGTGGTACAGCGCACCGGCCTCGGCAGCAATGCCTCGTTCGCCGGCGTCATCTTGATCGATGAAGCAAGCGGCACTCAGCTCGGCACTGCCAAGACGTTCAACAGCAACGACCAGGCAACTATCGGCCAAAAGGTGACGATCCCTCGCGGAACGTCAAAGACCTTCTTGGTCGGCGGTAACATGGCATCGTCACTCGCAAGCTATGCGGGTGAGGCTCCGTCCATCTCGGTCGTCTCTCTCAACACCTCGGCAACGGTGACCGGTTCTCTGCCGATCTCTGGCGCCACGCACACTACGAACAACACCCTGACCGTCGGCAGCCTCTCGATCGCTTCGTCAAATGCCTTTGCGGCAAACGCGACAACGACGAAGGAAATCGGCACCACAGGATACCGTGCAACGGGTCTCCGCCTTACCTCAAGTTCGGCTGAGGACGTCCGCATCCGCTCGATCCGCTGGAACCAGATCGGTTCTGTCACCGGATCGGACATCGCGAACGTAACGACCTACGTCAACGGTGTCGCCTACCCGGCGATCATGTCTGCTGACGGCAAGTACTACGAGTCCTCACTCGGTAGTGGCGTCGTTCTCGCTTCAGGCAACAATGCAGAGGTCTACGTTACCTACGACATCGTTGGTGGCTCTGGCCGCACCATCATCTTCCACGTAGAGAAGTCAACTGACATCTACGCGACGGGTGAGACGTACGGTTATGGCGCTACGGTCACCGGTGGCAGCGCTGGTACGCCGTTCTTCTTCGGCTACCAGATCACTGTCTCTGGCGCAACGATAACGACCATCCAGAAAGCAAACTCTGTTGCTGCGCAGAACATCGCGGCTAACGTCTCGAACCAGGTGCTTGGTGGTTTTGAAACCAACATCAAAGGCGAGGCTCTGACCGTTCAGTCGATGGTCTTTACTGTCGCTACCACAGGTGTTTGGACTGGGTCTCCTGAAATCACCAACATCACTCTTGTTGATGAGAATGGCACCGTGAAAGCTGGCCCCGTTGATGCCACGACTGTGGCCGGGGGAGGCCAGACGCTGACCTTCTCTGATTCAATCACCATCCCGACCGGTCTCCACACCTGGAGACTGTTGGGCAAACTGCCTTCTGGGGCAGCCAACGGCGGCACCGTTATTGTGACAACTGTTCCGTCTACAGGCTGGGGAACACCGAAGGGTGAAACCACTGGTGACACCATCTCGCTCTCGGCAAACGGCTCGTTCGCCATGAACACGATGACCATCAAGAGTGGAGCAATGGCAGTGACCCGTGCAACCTCTCCTGCATCACAGATTGTGGTTGCAGGAAGCACCAACCTGTTGATGGCGAACCTTCAGTTCGACGCATCGCAGTCTGGTGAGGATGTACGCTTCTCATCTGTCCCGCTCTCCCTTACCGCAGCGTCTACAACACTTGGTTCGTTAGGTCAGATAAACAACTGTCTCGTCTACGACGGTGCAACTGCCATTTCTGACTCAGCAGTCAACCCGTCCGGTGCCTCTACGGCGACATACACCGTGACGGCAACTCTTACGAATCCGATTACCGTTACGAAAGGCACAGTAAAAACACTTGGTATCCGCTGTAACATCTCAACCAGCGCTACCACCAACGCCGGCTTCATATGGGACCACGGAGACATTACGACCTTCTCGTTCTCAGGTCTCTCTTCTGGAACATCGCTCCAATCTTCGCAAGTTACTGCTCCGACTGACACTGCAGTCGTTGTGACTGTTGGCGCAGGTGCGGTAACGGTAGCAACAGGCGCAGGAAGCCCGAGCTACAAGCTTGCGGCAGCCGGCTCGACTGATGTCACCTCTGGTGTCATTAAGTTAACCGCAACGAACGAGGATGTGAACTTGACCGAACTCGGTCTCCAGCTCACGACCTACGCTTCGTCATCGATCGCTGACCTTGTCAAAGCATCGATCTACAACGGTGCTACGAAAGTCGGTGAAGCATACTTCACCACTGACAGTGGCTCCGCAGCAGCTTCTACTGCAACGTCGACACTCACGGGAGTTACCCTCACGACGGGCGCTGATGTGAACCTCACCGTCAAGCTTGACTTCTCGTCAATCGCGACAGGCGGTTCTGCAACGAGCTCCGGTCACTTCGTTGCTGTTGACTTCGTCAGCGGCAAGGGTACTGGTGTTGGCTCAGGCGGGACCTACAACCTCGGTGCGGCAAACGGCTCAACGGCTGTTGCTGGTATCCGCGTGTTCAAGTCCTTCCCGACCGTCGCTACAGGCTCTGGACTCTCGACAACCGGCCTTGCCGATGGTCGCCTTGGCCGCTTCACGGTCACGGCTGACTCACACGGTCCGGTCAACCTCGCGGAGTTCAACCTCCAGTTCGCAACGTCGTCGATTACACAGCTCTCTGCGGTGAACATCTACGGCTTTACGAACTCTGACTACACTGGTCCTATCAGCAACCTGACAGGCACCGGCGCAGTCAACTACCGTGGTCAGACGCTGACCGGCCCAACAAGCACGAACGCTGCTTTGTGGACCAGCTCAGCAACGAACTTCGAGTTCTCGGTTACCGACTCAACTGGCGCGTCAACGACGATCCAGGTCCCAGCCGGAACGACCTACTACTTCGAAATTCGCGGTACGGTGACTGGTGTTACGACTGGCTCAAGCGTCGTCACGACCTTGAGGGGTGATACGTATGCGCCGTTCACTGCGAGCGGCCGCTACGCGAACCCGTTGGTCTCTTACACCAACAGCACTGCAATAGACACGGTGGGTGAAGCAGCCTTTATCTGGTCTCCGAACTCGACCACCACAGCGGTGCTCGGTTCACAAGACTGGACAAACGCCTACAACATCCCTGGTCTCCCATCCAACGGCTTGATCTTCAACCGTGGAATCTAAGGGACGTTAGTTCTTTAGCGAGCTGGGACTTCGCCCAGCAAAACAAAAAGCCCCCTCAGGGGGCTTTTTGTTTTGCGTGGTTTCCACTCACACGGTACAATAGTGCCTTATGACCCCGTTAGAGGCACAGAAATAAGTATGAATGAAGATAAAACTACAACTATAGGTGTATCTAACGGAGCCTCTAACGGGGTGAAATCACTTTGGATATTCCTTGGCGGGGCAGCACTCATCGTCCTTGCTCTCTCGGGCGTTGCATACTTCGTTGCGAAAGGGGGAAGCGGTAGCGTCGCAACCAGTACTCCATCTACGACAAACAATGCCTCTCCCACTCAACAAGCTCCGCATTACACCATCACTCAACTCCCGACGACCAGTATCCGCGACATCATGCCAGACCTCAAACACGAGGTTATCTTTTCTGCTTCTGTACCCGAAGCGGCCCGCAAGGTTATCCTTGATAAGGTCCTACCGGCACAAAAGCGCCTTGATGCTGACCCGATGCGCGCCGATGACTGGTATGATCTTGCGTCGTGGTACCACAGCGCGAACGACTTTGCCGCCGCGGCAGATGTGTGGGTATTCCTCACCAAGGTCATCCCGACTGACACGACCGCGTACGACAACCTTGGGAAACTCTACTATCTTTCCCTCAAGGATTTCCCGAAATCAGAATCGTATTTCAAACAGTCGATTAAGATCAATCCCGACTCATTCGTCCCCTACTACGAGCTCTCGCAACTCTACACCTATTCCTACAAGATCGACACGACCGCTGCCGTGGATATACTTGAGACAGCTGCGGTGCGTTTTCCGCAAAATCCGGACCCCTATACCCTTATCGGCATCTACTGGCGCGATCACGCTAACCCAACAAAAGCACGCGACGCGTTCCTGAAGGCGATGGACCGTGCCCGCACAGCAGGAGACGTCGGCCAGATCAACGCTATCGGTGATGAACTCGCCAAGCTTCCCCAATAGTATGAAGAAATTATTTACCTCCCAGCGAAGCGAGGGAAAAGGAAACAGGTTTCCTTTTCCGAGTGAGCGCAGAGGGCAAAGCCCCTTTACCCAGGATTTTTTTAAGTTCCTGCTCGGCTTCTCGCTCATCATCATTGCGAGCTTCGCGATAATCTATTTTTTCGGGGGAGGGAACTCGTAGACAAATATATTCGGTTGTGCTAACATTGCTGACAGCACGACTGGAGACAGTAGGTCCCGAAAGGGGTAATGCCAAGGTAGAGAACCGGGCGCCTGCCGAAGTCAAAAAAGGTTAAGGTCGAACCCTTTACCCAGCCCGTGTCATACGGGTTTTCTTTTTATAAGGAAAACCCTACACTCTTATGGCAATTACAAAAGCAAAGAAAGAATCGCTTCTCAAAGGCACCGCTGATGCGCTTGCGCAGGCGGTGTCGATCGTATTCGTTTCCTTCACGGCTGTGACGGTCGCCGAGGTCAACGAATTGAGGAACGCGCTGAAGAGCGAAGGTGTCAAATACACGGTGGTGAAGAAGACCCTGCTCAAGAAGGCGCTTACCGAGAAGAACTATGAAGGAGAGATGCCCGAGCTTCCCGGCGAGGTCGCCTTTGCGTACCTCACTGTAGGGGATGACGTCACGGCTCCTGCGCGCACGCTCCAGACGTTCGTCAAGAAATTCAAGGAAAAATTGATGTTCCTTGGTGCAGTGATGGAAGGGAAGTACCTTTCCCGCGAGCAGACACTAGCGGTCGCGACTATCCCTCCGGTTCTGGTATTGCGCGGGATGTTCGCCAATATTATTAATTCTCCGATACAGCGTTTCGCAATAGCGCTCGGAGAAGTAGCTAAGACAAAGATATGACTCAGGATGAAATAATCAATGCAGTAGAGAAGATGAACGTCATGGAACTCAATACGTTGGTAAAAGCGATTGAGGAGAAATGGGGCGTTTCCGCAACCGCCGTCGCCGCTGCAGGCCCGGCCGCAGGCGGCGAGGCAGCAGAAGAGAAGTCGACCTTCACGGTCAAGCTTACCGATGCCGGCGCGCAAAAGATCGCCGTCATCAAAGTGGTGAAAGAGGCACTTACGCTTGGCCTCAAGGAAGCGAAGGATCTCGTTGACGCCGCTCCGTCCGTCCTCAAGGAAGGAGTGAAAAAGGAAGACGCACAGGAGTTGAAGAAGAAGGTAGAAGAGGCTGGCGGTAAAGTTGAATTGTCGTAAGAAACCTTCCGTAGAGCCATCGCAAAAACGCCCGAAAGGGCGTTTTTGCTTTTCATCACCGCACAGGTACAATAGCCTGCATGTTCAGAGATGTCGTCCGGCTGTTAACCTCCACTACCCGCGCCAAGCTTCTCAAGTTCTTTCTTTTCCAGACCGATGGTCGAGCGAACCTCGCTACTACGGTGGCCACACTTGGGCTGAAAAAGAGTCCCGTAGAGAAGGAACTTTTGCAATTGGCCCGCATGGGCATTCTTATCAAAAAGCAGACAAAAGATAAGATTTTTTTGGTTAACTATGCGCACCCGCTCGTTGAGCCTCTTCGCATATTTCTTGAGGCGACAACACTGCCCACTGATCGCGAGATCAAAGACGCATTCCGCGGCGTCCGCGGCCTCTCGCTCCTCATCGCTAGCGGCGCTCTTGCCCGCGAAAGCCGCAGTTCCATAGACCTGCTCATCGTGGTGGCAAAGAATCCCCACGATCCGCATATCATCCAGGCGGTTAAGCGTGCGGAACGGCTCAGTGCGTTGCCGCTGCGCTACGCGGTATTTGCCGCGAAAGACTACGAAGAGCGCATCCAGGCCTATGACCGGCTCCTCCGGGACGTCTTTGAATTTAGCCACCGGATCATCATCCGAGAGACCTAAAGCGATATTCACACGAGGGGGTTAGAGTGCCCTCCTTCGTGGTACCCTTTTGTAAGGGGACACTCCCTTTACAAACCATTTAATTAATTGATTAATACCTCCATGCTTATTCAAACGTGGGCCGATGTATTGACGCACTCGTTCCAGAACCTCACGAACGGTATCGTCAGCTTCGTCCCGAACATTATCGTCGCAGTCATTATCTTTGTCATCGGCTGGCTCGTCGGAGCCGCGCTCGGTCGCATCATCGAACAGGTGGTGAAGTCCATCAAGCTTGATAGCGCGCTCAAGTCGACCGGTCTCAATGAGGCAGTCGAGCGCGCGGGATTCTCGCTTGATTCAGGGGCCTTCCTCGGCGGACTGGTGAAGTGGTTCTTTATCATCGTCTTCCTGATGGCTTCTTTGGAGGTCTTGGGACTGACGCAGGTCAACGCATTCTTGCAAGATGTCGTACTCTCGTACCTCCCGCACGTCATCGTTGCCGCACTCATGGTACTTGTTGGTGCTGTTCTTGCAGAAGTTGCGAAGGAAGTCGTTTCCGGTGGAGCAAAAGCCGCTGGCGTACGCTCGGCAGGGCTCGCCGCGAATTTCACCAAGTGGGCGATCTGGATATTCACTATCCTTGCTGCACTTGATCAGTTGCAGGTTGCGACTGCGTTCGTACAGACGCTCTTCACTGGCATCGTCGTTGCGGTAGCGCTCGGCCTCGGCCTCTCCTTTGGCCTCGGTGGCCAGGAGGCTGCTTCTCGCACTATCGAAAAGGTCCGTGGAGAGATCGGCAATCACAAGATGTAGGAATATAGGTTTTTTCCTCAAAAAAGCCCCTTTAGGGGCTTTTTTGTTGTCCACAGGATGTCCCCATATGGCCTAAAATAGGCCAGTTTGACAAGGGGGTGCCTGCGGTATACACTCTCTTTTAGGTTTATGAGTACTAACACCAAAGGCACCTAGCGGCTCCACGGTAGTCTAGTGACTTTCGCGGCCGCATGAAGCGGCCTTTTTTGTTCCTCGCAAACCAGTTCGTTGACAACACATCACAAAGAGAACACCGAGCATAATTAAGTAAACGTGAAATAACGTTTGTGGTTTTCAGGCTTCCTCGTGGAAGTCTGAAGGGTGTGTGGTGGATGCCTAGACTCTATATGGCGATGAAGGACGCGGCCTGTCTGCGAAAATTTTCGGGGAGCTGATGAGCAAGCTTTGATCCGGAAGTGTCCGAATGGGGAAACCCTCTCGACTCTACGTCGAGAATCTTTGCAGGGTTGTAAAGAAGCAAACCTCGGGAAGTGAAACATCTCAGTACCGAGAGGAAAAGAGACCAACCGATATCTCGGTCTCTGCGCTAATGCTTTAGCACAGGGACCGGGATTCTGGTATTCCCTAAGTAGCGGCGAGCGAAAAGGGAGCAGCCTAAACCGTATTCAGCAATGGATGCGGTGTTGTAAGGCGGCGGCGTTCCATTTATGGAAGGAGAGTGACAAAGGGAAATCATAACCGGATCTGCTGGGAAGCAGAGCCCCAGAGGGTAATAGCCCCGTAGGTGAAATGAGTTCCTCTCTCTTGCTGCCGATCTTGAGTAATCCGAGACACGAATAGCTTGGATGAACCCGCCGGAACTAACCGGCAAGGCTAAATACGTATAGAGATCGATAGTGAACCAGTACCGTGAGGGAAAGGTGAAAAGAACCCCGGAAGGGGAGTGAAATAGATCTGAAACCACACATCTACAAGGAGTCGAAGAGGATTTATTCCTCGACGGCGTGCCTATTGAAGAATGAGCCGGCGAGTTTACGCACACGGCGTGGCTAAGTCCTTTATCGGATGGAGCCGAAGGGAAACCGAGTGTGAATAGCGCGTTTGTCGCGTGCGTAAGACCCGAAGCCAGGTGAGCTTGTCATGAGCAGGGTGAATCCCGCCGAAAGGCGGGAGGAGGCCCGAACCCGTTGGTCGTACAACGCCTTGGGATGACTTGTGACAAGGAGTGAAAAGCTTATCGAACCTGGTAATAGCTGGTTCTCTCCGAAACAGCTTTTGGGCTGGCGTCTGATGTATCTCCCGGGGGTAGAGCACTGGAAGGGTCAAACAGGGAGCAATCTCGTTGACCCTATCAAACTCCGAATACCGGGAAGTTTTGTCAGGCAGTTAGACGATGGGGGCTAAGCTCCATACGTCGAGAAGGGAAGAGCCTAGATCTCAAGTTAAGGTCCCTAAATTCGCACTGAGTGCATCACAAGGAAGTGAAGGTTCTAAGACAGTGAGGATGTTGGCTTAGAAGCAGCCACCATTTAAAGAAAGCGTAACAGCTCACTCATCGAGAACTTTTGCGCCGAAGATAATCGGGGCTAAGTGCGGTACCGAAACTGAGGATGCGATTTCGATTCGTCGAAATCGCGTGGTAGGAGAGCGTTCCAAACCGCGATGAAGGATAAGGGGTGACCCATTCTGGAGCGTTTGGAAGTGAGAATGCCGGCACAAGTAACCACAATGCGGGTGAGAACCCCGCACGCCGAAAGACCGAGGTTTCCTTGGCACTGATAATCAGCCAAGGGTTAGTCGGGCCTAAGCAAATGGCGAAAGCCGAACGCGATGGACACACGGTTAATATTCCGTGACCTCGCGCTCATGCGATGAAATGACGGAGTGCTGTATCTGCTGCACATTATTGGATTTGTGTTTGTACCGTGAGGGCGCGTCTTCAGGAAAATCCGGGACGCATCACCCCGAGCGGAGCATCAATGCGCTGGTTCGCCAGTGTAGAGAGCAGAGAGCGCGCTTCCAAGAAAATCTTCTAAGCATAATGAGCGTGAGACCGTACCGCAAACCGACACAGGTGGTCTGGTCGAGTAGACCAAGGCGAACGAGTGAGAGGCCCTCAAGGAACTCGGCAAAATAGCGGCCGTAACTTCGGAATAAGGCCTGCCTCCTCTTAAGTGAGGAGGCCGCAGCGAAAGATTCCCAACCGACTGTTTATCAAAAACACAGCTCCCTGCGAACTCGCAAGAGGATGTATAGGGGGTGACACCTGACCAATGCCAGAAGGTCAACTAAGGTTGGTACGGGGCAGCAATGCTTCGTGCTGGACTTTATAAGCCCTGGTCAATGTCGGCGATAACTATAATCGTCCTAAGGTAGCGTAATTCCTTGTCTGGTAAGTTCAGACGTGCACGAATGGTGTAACGAGTTGGGAACTGTCTCGAGGGCTTGCTCGGTGAAAATACAATACCGGTGAAGATGCCGGTTACTCATAGTTAGACGAAAAGACCCCAGAAGCTTTACTGTAGCTTCGTATTGGGATTATGATTCATCCGCGTAGAATAGATGGGAGAGGTTGAAGCAACGATTTCGGTTGTTGTGGACTCGTCAGTGCAATACCATCCTGATTCGTCGTAATTTCTAACCTCGGGAAAAACACCCGGGAGACAGTGCGTGGCAGGCAGTTTGAGTGGGGCGCTCTCCTCCCAAAAAGTAACGGAGGAGCCTACAAAGGTCAGCTAGGCGCGAATGGAAACCGTGCCGGTCGTGTAATGGCACAAGCTGGCTTAACTGCGAGACGTACATGTCGAGCAGACACGAAAGTGGAGCATAGTGATCCGACCCTTTGCATTAGATGCGGGGGAAGCTCAACGGACAAAAGTTACTCTGGGGATAACAGGCTGGTTCCGCCCAAGCGTCCATAGCGACGGCGGAGTTCGGCACCTCGATGTCGGCTCACCACATCCCGGAGCTGGAGAAGGTTCCAAGGGTTTGGCTGTTCGCCAATTAAAGTGGTACGCGAGCTGGGTTCAGACCGTTCAGTTGCTGAAATACTTCGGCGCTTGAACCGTCTGAACCCATATTGAGAGAAGTGTTATCTGAAAAGTATAAAAGGTTTTTTCGTCGCAAAAAAGAAAGTTAAGACACAACCATCACGGCGGTTCTGCATAGGAATGTGCAGAAAGAAATCGACTAATATCGGTAGAACCCCACCAGGGGCAATACCGAGGGAAGCAGGCAGCTTGCTAACGCAACTGCACTTGGATTTTCTAAAGCGGAGACGCTTAAGAAAATCTCGGCGCCCGTAGAGACTGAATGTCGATCACCCTGAGTATGTCGAAGGGTGAAGTTACAGTCCGATCCTTTCGGTAACGGAAGAAAACGAAATGCGTGAGACAGGTTGGTCTCCTATCTACTATGAGCGTTGATACTTGAGGAGAGTCGTCCTTAGTACGAGAGGACCGGGATGAACTGACCTCTGGTCTACCTGTTGTTCCGCCAGGAGCATTGCAGGGTAGCTATGTCGGGAAGGGATAACCGCTGAAAGCATCTAAGTGGGAAGCCTCCTCCAAGATTAGGTATCGTTAAGGCCCGTGAGAGATGATCACGTTGATAGGCTCCAGGTATACAGACAGTAATGTCTTCAGCCGAGGAGTACTAATTCGCCGATCTTCTGCGGGGAAGTTTGAGAACCATATAATTATGCTCGGTGTTCTCGGTGTGATGTGTTGATACGTTGAGTGTTCAGTTCTGGTGGCTTGTCAGTGGGGTCATACCTGTTCCCATTCCGAACACAGAAGTCAAGCCCACGAGAGCCGATGGTACTCCGCAAGGGGGAGAGTAGGTAGTCGCCAGAACCGAGTACTCAACATAATAAAACCCCATCCTGAGCATAGTCGAAGGGTGGGGTTTTGCTATGATGTAGGGGATATGCGTTGGGCCACGAAAAGAAAATTACTCTATGCGTTCGGTGTTGCGCTCGTTCTTCTCGTACTTGCCGGCGTTGCTTGGTTCGCCTTCTTCTATCACTCGCCCACCTGCAGTGATGGCGTGATGAATCAGAACGAAGAGGGGGTCGACTGCGGCGGCCTGTGCGACAAGCTTTGCCAAGCACCGAAGGTCTCTGCACTCTGGGCGCGCGCGGTTAACGTGGCGCCGGGCGTCTACCATGCGGTTGCGCTCGTACGGAACCCGGAGGCGAATGCCGGCACGGAGAGCCTCCCGTACACATTTTATCTTTATGATGCAAATAATATTCTCGTCGCACAGCGCGAAGGCACGATGTTTCTCAATCCCGGAGAGGACGTGCCGCTCTTCGAAGCGAATATCCTTACTGGCTCGCGCATCCCAGTCAGAGCATTTGCCGACTTCGGTCAGGCAACCTGGAAGCGGATGGAGCGGCCACAGAACCCTCTTGCGATCGTCTCCCAAACGCTTGATGAAAAAACACTCAAGCTTATCGGGACCGTTGAGAATACAAGTCCGCTTGCGGTCAAAGCGGCCCTGGTGACCGCGCTGCTGTATGACGCTGACGGCGTCCTGGTTACCGCGTCGCAGACCTCGCTCGCGACGCTTGCCGCGCATGATCGGCGCGCGGTCACCTTTACCTGGCAAGTACCCTTTGTAAAACCCATAGTCAGGGCCGATATAGTCGCACGCGTGCAGCACTAGAGACGTATGCAGATCCTACGTCGTACCGATTGGCTGATGCTCGGGAGTGCTGTGCTCATATCCCTTGCGGGCCTCGTAACGATGTACGGCTTTGGGACCGGAGGAGTTTTTGCTCCGCACCAGCTTATTTGGATAGCCGTCGGACTCTCCGTTTTTTTTTCCTTGAGCGCTCTTGATCTGCATTTTCTACGCCGTACGGGCGTAGTCGTTGCTCTCTACTGTTTTGCGGTCTTTCTTCTCATACTTCTCTTTGCTCTCGGTTCCGTATTCCACGGAGCGCAGAGCTGGTTTAATCTCGGCGGCTTTGCGATACAGCCGGCCGACCCGGCGAAACTCGCGCTCATCCTGGTCTTGGCAAAGTATTTCTCCCGGCGGCATATAGAGATCGCGCACGTCAGGCATTTGCTCGTCTCGGGCGCCTACATGTTCATTATTTTCGCGCTCCTCTTTTTTCAGCCTGATTTCGGTTCGGCCGTCATTGTGGCGGGCTTATGGATGGCAATGGTCCTTGTCGCCGGTATCCCGGTCCGCCGGCTCCTAGTGCTTGTCGGCGGCGGTCTCGCTCTCGTTGCGCTCTTGTGGGTTTTTGCATTCGCACCCTATCAAAAGGCCCGCATCATCACCTTTCTCCACCCGCTCGCCGATATCTCAGGCGCCGGGTACAACGCTTTTCAATCAACGGTCGCGGTCGGATCGGGAGGACTCTTAGGGAAGGGGATCGGCTACGGCACGCAATCACGGCTGCAGTTCCTCCCCGAGCATGAGACCGATTTTATCTTTGCTGCCTTTTCTGAAGAGTGGGGGCTTATCGGTACGCTCATCTTGCTATCGATTTTCGGGCTCTTGCTCTATCGGTTAGTAGATAATGCACGGCAAGGCGCGAGCAACTTCGAATCGCTCTTCGCGCTCGGTGTGGCCTCGCTTTTTCTCATTCACGCCATCATCCATATCGGGATGAACATCGGTTTGCTCCCGGTCACTGGTGTGCCGCTCCCGTTCATGAGCTACGGCGGCTCGCACATAGTCACCGGCTATGCGATGCTCGGTATTGTCAACGCCATGCGCCGCTACAGCCGCTCGGTGCATGATGATGAGCGGCATGAGTTGGTGGGGGTCAGTTAAAATTTGTACAGGGCTTCTGTTTCTCGTAACATCTTTTCGAACGTAAAGTTTTCGGAGACGTGTTTATTTAGTTTTCCTGCGTATTTTTGACGCAATTCGGGATTATCTTTTAGCCTTTGCAGTGCAGTAGCGACTTGCTCTACACTACCTCTTTTAACTAGGAGTCCCGAGACTTCGTTCTGCACGATGTCGGGGATACCGCCGACGCCGCTAGCAATAACAGGGAGCCCCGCGAGGCCAGCCTCCAAAAGCGCATAGGGTAAGCCCTCTTTTTGGGAAGTAAGGGTGTAGATATCAAAGGCCTTTAGGAGCCGGCGCGCGTCAGGAATGAATCCGGCAAAATAAACCCGTTCGTGGATCTTCAGATCTGCCGCAAGTAGTTCTAATTGCCCGCGCTCTTCTCCCGCACCGACGATGATAAAGGAGAGATCGGGCACTTTTGCTATCGCGCGTATGGCGGTATCTAATCCTTTGTTCCTCGTTAGCTCTGAAATAGTTCCGACCCACAGAGCGTCGCTCGGAACTAGTTTCCCTACAGCTTTCGAGATGTTGTCTCGGGCATCATCACGGGACGTGAGGGTGAACGGTCTGACGCCGTTATGAATGAGGCGAACTGATTTTTTCTTAAAGAGTGCGGGTGCGGTTTTCAAATCCTTTTGCGATACGACGATGGTCTCGTGAGCGAGTAGGACCGTTACCCATGAGCTGATATAAATGAGAAACTTTTGCAGGAATGGCCTCTTTTCCTGATGTGGCCAACCATGTGCGGTGAAAATTATTTTTTTTACGCCCGCTATGCGCGCCGAGAGAGCGCCAAGCCCGCCCGCTTTCGAGCTGTTGAGGTGGACGATATCGGGATGCTCAGTACGGAAAAGCTGAATAAGGAAAAAGAATGCACGAACCTCTTTCATAAACGAAACATCGCGTTCAAGGTGGGGGATACTCATCGTCGGTATTCCGGCATTGCGGAGCATATCGGCCAGTACGCCTTTCCCACCAAAAGCGACGGTCGCGTTGAAATTGTCTTTCGGCAAAGCTGTCGCCAGCTCGTACACATAACGCTGCGCCCCGCCGAACGGAGTGCTCTTGGTGACGAGGTAGAGGATCTTTTTTGTTCCCATAGCCATGAAACTTCTTCCGTGCCCTCATGGTAGCAGAGACATGCGTGCTTTTCCGCTCTCATTTTCTCGTGTACCATATGCGGAAACGATGCCCATAACCCTCCGTCGCGAATCCCTCACGCTCTTCGTGGGGGATATGGTCTTCCTTATCTTGTCGCTCTGGGCGACCTTATTTCTTCGATACGCAGACATACCGACGAGCGAGATTTTCTTCGTCCACCTCCTCCCGTTCTCGTTCCTTTTCCTGCTCTCAGCGCTGGTCTTTTTCATCGCGGGTCTCTATGAAAAGCACACCCTTCTCTTTAAATCCCAATTACCTGAGACCATCCTTTATGCCCAAGTCGCGAATATTGCCGTCGGCGCCATATTCTTTTTCTTCGTGCCGTACTTCGGCATCCAGCCGAAGACCAACCTCTTCATCTATCTTCTCCTCTCAACGCTTTTTGTCTCTCTTTGGCGGCTCTACCTCGTGCCTTTTCTCTCGCTCGGTACGCGTGCAGAGGCGCTCCTCATTGGCGAGGGAAGCGAGTGCGAGGAAATAATGGGTGAAGTCAACGGCAACAACCGCTACGCCATACGCTTTGTTGGCGGATGCGTTCGCCCTGACGATGTGCGTACGCATGAGGCGCTCGCTCGCCGTACCCCGGCAGTCTCCGTCGTCGTGATGCCCTTCTCGTACGGGGCATTTCTGCCGGAGTGGGATGCGCTCATGTTCTCTGGAGTGCGGTTTGTCGACTCGGCACGTTTGTATGAAGACCTCTTCGATCGTGTCTCGCTTCCCCTCGTCGATCAGCGTTGGTTCTTGGAAGAGCAGACGCGCACGCGCACCATCATCTACGCGTTCGCAAAGCGTTTAATGGATATAGTAATTTCCGCTTTAGCGCTGGTTGTGCTCTCGCCGCTTTTCATTCTGGTCCTCTGTATATTTTCGTTCAGTTATGGCCACCCGTTCATTTTTCAAAAACGTGTCGGACAAGGCAATAAGGAGATTAGAATAATAAAATTCCGCACGATGCTCTTTGACGACTCCGGCGACCCGGAGAAGCAGAAGCAGAATCGCATCACACGCTTCGGTGCCTTCCTTCGCAAGACGCAGATAGATGAGATGCCGCAGTTCTGGAACGTGCTTCGCGGCGACCTCTCGCTTATCGGGCCGCGCCCTGAGATCCCTGCGCTCGTCGAGGAGTACAAGAAGCAGATACCTTTTTATGACATGCGTCACCTGCTTCAGCCGGGCATCTCAGGCTGGGCGCAGATCAAGCACGCAAGCCCGCCGAAGTTCAGCGTCAACGTCGAGGCCACGAAGAAGAAACTCTCATATGACCTCTACTATCTGAAGCACCGCTCGTTCCTCCTTGATCTCATGGTCGTCCTTCGCACAATCAAAATAATCCTTTCGCGTGCGGGAAGGTAGAATAGTTGCTATGAAAACATCTCGGAAAGCGATAGTGACGGGCGGTGCAGGGTTTATTGGCAGCAACCTCTCTCACGCGCTCTGTGAGGCCGGCTGGGAGACGCACATCATCGACCGGGATCCTTCGTTCCGGCGGGCTACACTTCCGAAGGAGGCACAACTCCATGAGGTAGACATCCGTTCATGCGAGACGATAGAAGCTATCATGGCGGGCGCTGATGTAGTTTTTCACACTGCCGCCGTGCCTCGCGTCCCGTATTCGATAGAGCATCCTGTCGAGACGACCGATGAGAATATCACCGGGACGGTCTCGGTGCTCACTGCCGCAGCGCGTGCAAAGGTCCGTCGCGTCGTCTACTCCGCTTCTGGGTCTGCCTACGGCAACCAGGAAACATTACCGCTTGGAGAAACATTGCCAGCAAACCCCGTCAATCCTTATGGATTACAGAAGTATGTCGGTGAGCTTTTTGCCAAGATGTGGTCAGAGATCTATGGCATTGAGACGGTTTCCCTGCGCTACTTCAACGTCTACGGACCGGGCCTCGACCCCAACGGCCCGTATGCCCTTGCTATCGGACGTTTCCTTAGTGCGCGGAAAAACAACGAGCCGATAACCATTTACGGCGATGGCACGGTGACGCGCGACTTCACCCACGTCAGCGATGTGGTCCGCGCCAACCTCCTTGCGGCAGAGAGCGGACGGGTGGGGAAAGGCGAGGTGATAAATGTCGGCGCTGGGCGCAACGTCTCTATCAAAGCGCTTGCGGATATGTTTGGCGGAGAGGTTGTGTATGCTGCGCCACGCATCGAGGCGCATGACTCGCTCGCCGATACCAAAAAGGCAAAGGAGCTCCTCGGCTGGGAGCCGCGCGTACGCCTTGAAGATGGTATCCTGGAACTGAAGAAGTTATTCGGCATATGATCATTGACGGCAGAGCTCTCGCAACACAGAGAACAGAAGAGGTACGAAAAGAGCGCGGACACTTCGGCGCTCTTTCTCTTGGTGTCATCATCGCGACGACCGATACGGTCACGAGCTCCTATGTCGGCATAAAGAAGCGCGCCGCAGAGGCTCTTGGCATAACAGTGCAAGAGTATCGCCTCCCGGGTACGTGTTCTGAGGTTGACATAGTCAATGCGGTAAAAAGCGCCTCGGTGCACGACGGCATCATCGTACAGCTCCCGATACCGAAAGAGATCGATATCGACCGCATCAAAGATGAGATACCTATCCGCCTCGACGTCGATGTCTTGAGTAGCGCTGCGTTTGCTGAATTCTCTGCCTGTACATTCTCCGCGACACCGCCTGTTCCCGCAGCCATGCGCTATGTGCTTGAGCAGAACAAGGTGCAAATTTCTGGTGCCAATGTGGTCATTGTCGGTGGCGGGAGGCTCGTGGGCAAGCCGGCAGAGGTGCTGTTCCGTTGCCTCGGTGCACACACGAAAATACTCATTAAAGGCGATGATGTCGCGTCCTTCACAAAAGATGCGGACATCATCGTTCTCGGTACGGGAGTTTCTCACTTGCTCAAACCAGACATGGTCAAGCAGGGCGTGGTCATTCTTGATGCCGGCGCTTCCGAACTTGGAGGAAAGCTGACCGGCGACGCCGACCCGGCCTGCGCCGAGAAGGCCGCACTCTTCACTCCCGTCCCCGGGGGCTTAGGCCCCATCGCTGTCGTCGAAATCTTCGCCAACCTCGTCGCGCTAAAGAAAGGGGTTTGATTTTAGGCACTCGAGAAGGCATACTATGCCGATGCTTCAGACACGCCTTGTTGCCGCCGCTCTCCTTATAGTGGGCGCTACCATCGGCTGGTTTGTCACCGGCCTCTATGGAGCACCGCAGGTGCCGTTCCGCTTCGGCCTCGATCTCGCCGGCGGTTCGCACCTCCTCTATAGCGCTGATACGTCAAAAGTCGTCTCGGGCGATATCACCTCAGCTATGGACGCTCTGCGGCAGGTCGTCGAGCGTCGCGTCAATCTCTTCGGCGTCTCCGAGCCGTTAGTCCAGGTGGAGCAGGGAGGTGTGACCGGGAACGGCGAGTATCGCCTCATTGTCGAGCTTCCGGGTGTTACTAATCTGACTGATGCTGTGAAAGCGATAGGTCAGACGCCACTTCTTGAGTTCCGTCTGGCGCAAACGGTGGGCACTACGACCGTTTTCGTACCGACGGGACTCACCGGCCAGTACATCGACCACGCGCAGCTTGAGTTTGCTTCAGGGAGGACGAGTACGCTCGCCAATACGCCCATCATCACGCTCTCTTTCACCACGGACGGCGCAGAGCGCTTCAAGAAAATCACGACCGAGAACGTTGGCAAAGTGCTTGGTATCTTCCTCGATGGCGCTCCTATTTCGACACCGGTCATTCAGGAAGCGATACCGAACGGCCAGGCAACCATTACCGGCAACTTCACGCCGACATCGGCAAAGGCGCTCGTGCAGAATCTGAATTTCGGCGCGCTTCCCGTCCCTATCACGCTCGTCTCTTCGCAGACGGTCGGCGCATCACTCGGCGAGACGGCTCTTAACCAAAGCGTCATGGCGGGCCTGTGGGGTTTTGCCCTGGTCGCCCTTTTCCTCATCCTCTGGTACCGCTTGCCGGGCCTCATCGCGGTTATCGCCCTCATGCTCTACGTAGCGGTGAACCTCGCCATCTTCAAGCTCATTCCGGTGACGTTGACTACCGCCGGACTTGCAGCGTTCATCCTCTCCATCGGCATGGCGGTCGACGCCAACATCCTCATCTTCGAGCGTACCAAGGAGGAGCTCAAGAGCGGTAAGGCACTTGGGGACGCTATCCGCGAGGGATTTCACCGCGCATGGACCTCTATCCGTGACAGCAACCTCTCGTCCATCATTACCGGCGTCATCCTCTTCTGGATGGGCGGTACCGCAGTCATCAAGGGATTCGCGCTCGTCTTCATCATCGGCGTACTTGTTTCCATGTTCACCGCCATCACTGTTACGCGCACATTCCTCATCGCGCTCGGTTTCGGCTCTGCCGCTTCGAAGGCATCGCACTTCTTGTTCGGTAATGGCCTTTCAAAATAACGTATGTGGATAGTTAAACACAGGAAAATCTTTTACTCCTTATCGGCGATACTCATCGTTGTCTCGATCGTGGCGCTCTTCGTGTGGGGATTGAAGTTCGGCATCGATTTCAAAGGCGGCTCGCTTCTTGAGATCGCCTACACGAGCAATCATCCTTTGGTGGGGGATGTCACGAAAGCGCTTGAAGACGCGGGTATCACCGGCTCTTCTATTCGACCGACCGGTGACACCGGCTACATAATCCGTACGCCCTTCCTCTCACCTGTCGAGTACTCCCTGGCACAGACGGCTCTGACGATGGGGAACACAAGCACGTTCGACCAGAAACGCTTCGACTCAATCGGCCCGACCATCGGCTCGGAGCTGCAGAGCAAATCTATATATGCGATCATCCTCGTCATCCTCGCGATAGCGCTCTTCATTATGTTCGCGTTCCGTAAGGTCTCGCGCCCCGTCTCCTCATGGAAGTATGGCCTCATCGCGCTCCTCGCGCTCGCGCACGACGTCATCATTCCGATCGGCGCTTTCATCTTTCTTGGGCACTTCTTTGGCGCGGAAGTTGATACGCTCTTCGTCACGGCAATACTCGTCGTACTCGGCTTCTCGGTGCACGACACCATCGTCGTCTTCGACCGCGTACGCGAGAACCTCCGCCATCTACAGGAGCAGAATACCAAAGAGCCTTTCGAGGAGACGGTAGGGAAGTCCATCGGCCAAACCTTGAACCGCTCCATCAACACCTCGCTCACCGTCGTGCTTGTGCTCCTTGCACTCTTTATCCTCGGCCCGTCAGTCACGCACTTCTTCGTCCTCGCGCTTATCATCGGCGTCATAGCCGGCACCTACTCGTCCATCTTCATCGGCTCGCCGCTCCTCGTCACGCTCCAAAAGATGCAAAAACCGGAAGTTGTTGCTCCTCCTAAGAAGAAACGCTAGTTATTCAATTTTCGTCCCGACGAAAGATTTTCCTTCGAGGTAGTTGGTTACTTCGTCCAGCTTCGAGCCATTGATAATGGCTACTTCAAGGCCAAGCGCTTCCGCTTCTTTTGCGGCTATTGGGTCGAAGGGGGAGGAGAGGCCCGGGTCCCATTTCTCCGGCAAGAGTTTGCGGAACTCTGGCCAAGTGATTTTTTCTATTGCTGTGGCGGTTGGGTCCTTCTTAGGGTCGGCAGTGTAAGCGTAGTCGATGTTGGAAAGGTTGATGACTTTTTTCGCCCCCACGTTCTTTGCAAGGAGCACGGCATCGTAGTCGGTGCTCCAGCCCGGCTTCCACCCTGCGGCGATGACTATTTTGTGTGTCGTTGGTACCGCCTCGGTTGGGTCGGTGTTGATGATCGGGTGTGCCTGTTCGAAAAATATTGAACGGAGGAGATGCGCGTTGAGCCGCGTGGCGTGGATGCCCAGCCAGTCGAGGTCGTCACGCGTAAGTGGCGTTACTTCATTTGCCGCGTCCTGATAGCGGCGGGCGGTTTTGCCCCCGCCCGTGATGATGATAAACGAGGCTCCTTTCTCGATGTGCGAGAGGACAAAAACTTTCAGTGCTTTAAGAAAGTTCGTATCGATGGCGTCTGGGACGATGAGGGAACCCCCCACGGAAATGACCAGTGTTTGCTTGTCCATAGGGCCTATAATACCCTACTTGACTCCCCTATGGGGAGGGGGTAGTATGCCCTTTACGCTTGTCTCACGGTAAGCGTCGCTTTAACATCACTATGACTCACTTCATTCAGTAACCTACCGATCGAAGAGACGTCTGTGTGATGCCGAGGCAAAAGCTTCGGCTTTTTCAATCCCGTGCGCTCGTTGACAACTGAATAACGAAAGATGCAATCACAAACAAACCAGTCTAAGAAACTAATCCCGACGTAAAAAGTCGGGACCCCGACCTAGGCGTCGGGGGAGCTATTCAATTTCTTCTGTTCCGACTATCGATCTCGTGCCGCCCAATTGGAGGCATGAGATCTTAACTGAGAGTTTGATCCTAGCTCAGGGTGAATGCTGGCGGCGTGGATAAGGCATGCAAGTCGAACGGGTTTAGACCCGTGGCAGACGAGGTAGTAACACGTAGGAACGTACCCCAAAGTCGGGCATATTCCGTCGAAAGACGGTGCAATTCCCGATAGTCTCTAAGGAGTAAAGATTTATCGCTTTGGGAGCGGCCTGCGTAATATCAGCTAGTTGGTAGGGTAATGGCCTACCAAGGCTATGACGTTTAGGGGAGCTGAGAGGCTGACCCCCACCGATGGAACTGAGATACGGTCCTTACTCCTACGGGAGGCCGCAGTCGAGAATCTTCCGCAATGGACGAAAGTCTGACGGAGCGACGCCGCGTGATGGATGAAGTCCTTCGGGACGTAAACATCTTTTATGAGGGATGAAGTTTTGACAGTACCTCATGAATAAGGGGCTCCTAACTCTGTGCCAGCAGGAGCGGTAATACAGAGGCCCCAAGCATTACCCGGAATCATTGGGCGTAAAGGGTGCGTAGGTGGCGTTGTTAGTCCTTTCTTAAATTCTCCGTGCTCAACACGGAGGCTCGAAGGGAAACGGCAATGCTCGAGGATGTACGAGGTACGTGGAACTCATGGTGTAGGGGTGAAATCCGTTGATATCATGGGGAACACCACAGGCGAAGGCAGCGTACTGGGACATTCCTGACACTGAGGCACGAAAGCGTGGGTAGCGAATGGGATTAGATACCCCAGTAGTCCACGCCCTAAACCATGTTCTCTAGCTATAAGGAGTATCGACCCTCTTTGTGGCGAAGCTAACGCGTTAAGAGAACCGCCTGGGTAGTACGAGCGCAAGCTTAAAACTCAAAGGAATAGACGGGAATTCGCACAAGCGGTGGATCATGTGGCTCAATTCGTAGGTAAGCGAAGAACCTTACCAGGGCTAGAAACCTAGCTGCACGCCTCGGGAAACCGAGGAAGCCTTCGAGGGTGCTAGGCAGGTGATGCATGGTCGTCGTCAGTTCGTGGCTTGAGCTGTTCCCTTAAGTGGGGAAACGAACGCAACCCCCGTTGTCTGTTTTATATGTCAGGCAAGACAGCTCCCTCACGGGAGAGGAAGGAGGGGATGACGCCAGATCAGCATGTCCCTCTGATGCCCTGGGCTGCACACGTGATACAATGGGCGCGACAAAAGGATGCAATACGGTAACGTGGAGCAAATCCCAAAACGCGTCCTCAGTACGGATAGAGGTCTGCAACTCGACCTCTTGAAGCTGGAATCGCTAGTAATCGTAGGTCAGCCATACTACGGTGAATACGTTCTCGAATTTTGTACTCACCGCCCGTCAACTCAAGGGAGCCGGGAATACCCGACGCCCGCGTTTATCGCGGTCCACGGTAAGTTCGGTAACAGGGAGTAAGTCGTAACAAGGCACGGGTAGCG
The DNA here is from genome assembly GCA_023269035.1 of Candidatus Kaiserbacteria bacterium. Classification (GTDB taxonomy): domain Bacteria; phylum Patescibacteriota; class Minisyncoccia; order Phycocordibacterales; family Phycocordibacteraceae; genus Phycocordibacter. The sequence continues at coordinate 50,145 of JAHFMJ010000002.1, forward strand.
GAAGCTGCTCGTGGAACAATTCCATGCGGAAAACATCTCTCCGAGATTCGTCTCGAAGGATTTATCCGGTCGATTGCCGAAAGGCAGAGTGATGATGTATGACTCTAAACAACATCCGGCACGCAGATTGCCGAAACTGCGATAGGCGGAACAGAAGAAAGGGAAGAGCTCTTGGTCACTCTGGTTTGGAAATTCCAGGGATTTACTCGTCTATTTCAGTGTATTTGATGCGAGGACAATCGGAATGGTAGTGCTTACCATGGTCATCCTCGACGGGGATATTTTTAGTATCGTAAAGCTTGAGTTCGTACTCGTCTATGACGTAGCTGTTTATCCATTTCTTTAATCCAAAGATCGTATGGCGGCATGACGGACTATCGCAATAGACAGCTGTCTTGTCCCTGCCCTGTTCATCTTTCCCGTGCTTCCTTTCGGAAACGCGGACTATGTCAGGGCGCTCGTGGCCTGATGCGAATCTCGCATTCATTTTCAGCATAATAACTTCAAAATCATCTTTTGTCAAAGAGCTTTTTCTTTGTTTTTAAGGCCTTATTTTGCTAATATCACAGCACGCAGGAAAGAGTATGGCGAGTGTAAACATCGGGCTGCGCCCTCGTTTTCGCTCGCTGCGCTCCGGAAGAATGAAAGCCAGCTTTCATTCTCTCCCTCGCTTGCGAGCGTAGTTCAGTGGTAGAACGCTGTCCTGATAAGACAGAGGTCGAAGGTTCGATTCCTTCCGCTCGCACCAATAGCCGGCCTACGCCGGCTTTTTGTATGCGAGCGAGTACGCCAACTGCTTGGCGTACGTGAAGGAATCGAAGACCTTTGCGATGTTTACGAGGAACATTGTTTCGAGAAAACCGCAAAGGTATACTGCTCCTGTAAGGAGAGTTTCCTTCCGCTCGCACATGAAAATCACGAAGTTTGGGCACAGTTGCCTCCTTGTCGAAGAAAACGGAGTTCGTATTTTAGTTGATCCCGGCGTTTACTCGACGGCTCAAAATGAGCTGAAAAATATCGATGCCGTGCTCATCACCCATGAGCATCAGGATCATGTCGACATCGCTTCACTGAAGACCGTTTTGGGGAATAACGCTGGAGCGAGGGTGATTACGAATGGAAGCGTCGCGGATATTTTTGTCAAAGAGGGAATCAAGGTCGACCTTGTCGAGGATGGTGCAAGTACGGACGTAAAAGGAGTAACGATAGAAGGGGTGGGGAAAGAGCACGCGCTCATCCACTCATCAGTGCCACGTATAAAAAACGTCGGCTACTTCATCGCCGGACGTTTTTTCTACCCTGGCGATGCGTTGACCATTCCCGGCAGACCGGTGGAAATCCTTGCGATGCCGACCGCCGCACCGTGGGGGAAGGTTTCCGAATTTCTCGACTATGCTATTGCCGTAAAACCGAAAGTCTGTTTCCCTGTTCACGACGCTATCCTCAAAGACCCCGCCTTCGGCAATCGCTGGCCGTCCCTCGTCCTCCCGCCCGCTGGCATCTCGTTCCAGATCCTTGAGTTAGGGAAGGAATACGAGTTTTGAACCAGAATTTTTTTCAACGTTCTGCACAAATCATCGCACGAGACTTGCTCGGAAAATATTTGGTTTGTCGGGTACGCGGTAAGACGACCGCATACAAAATCGTCGAGACCGAGGCGTACGTGGGGCCGCATGATAAGGCGAGTCATGCGCATAGAGGGAAGACCAAGCGCAACGAGGTGATGTTTGGCGAGGCGGGGCACTGGTACGTGTACTTTGTCTACGGCATGCACAATATGCTCAACATCGTCACGGGGCCGAAAGGCTATCCCGCCGCTGTTTTGATACGAGGAGTGGAAGGGGCTATCGGCCCCGGCCGCCTCACCAAAAAGCTCGGCATAACGCGCGCACTCAACGGCAAAGCCGCATCAAAAAAGTCCGGCCTGTGGATTGAGGACAGGGGAAAGAAAGTAAACCCGCGCCACATCAAGCGCACGCCACGCATCGGTGTACCGTATGCAAAAGATTGGGCGAAGAAGCCGCTTCGTTTTGTACTTGCAGAGCCTTCGTGATAGCGTTGGCTGTCTATGGCAGCAGGAGATATACGGAGAGTAGAGGCGGGTCCTGCAGAGGGTGAGCCTCTGCGCGCCTCGAGGAGTATCCGCGGCAAGCGCGTACTCGTCTTCGGCTACGGGAAGATAGGACAGGCGCTCGTCAAGAAGCTCATCGCGGAAGGCGCCATCATACACGGCATAGTTCGTGCGAGTGGCATCTTTAGCGGCGCTGGCGCGAAAATGGCCGAGCACAAGGATTGGAAACGCTACATGCCTGCGGCCCACGCTGTGTTCATAGCCATACCCACCGTCGGCGACGGCGCCGAGGCCCTCGACTACATGCAGGAGGCGCTCAAGCGCGGCAAGCCGGTCATCACCGCCGAGAAGGCGGCCATCGCGAGCAACCCGCAACTCATGCGTCGGCAGGACGCTCTCTTACGCTATACGGCGACCGTCGGTGGCGGTACCAAGATGCTTAAACGTATAGGCGAGCATCCGCCCGGCTCCATCCGCGAGATAAAAGCCGTGGTTAACGGCACGCTCAATTACATCTCCTCGCGCGTGCGGGCCGGTCTGGCACAGAAGGATGCAGTGCGCGAGGCGGTCAAGCAAGGCTACGCTGAGACGGATACTGATGACTTTGCTGTCATCCTGGCAGATGAAAAGGATGACGTGATAAGAAAGGCAGTTATCATGGCCAACCACTCGGGCATGTTCAACCAGCCGGTGACGAAAGAGAATATCACCTTCATCCCTCCACCACCCGGCAACCTTACGGCGAAGCGGTGCATCGTGCGCATCACACCTGCGGGTGTTGAAGTGGGATTCATAGAAGACGGCGGTAGCGAATGGCTCTCGGAGGGAGCGAACAACGTTCTCTATGTCAACGGGCACAAGGAGGTCGAAGGACCAGGAGCCGGCCCGGAGCCAACCGTCTCTGCCATGCTCGACGACTACCGCGATGTTCTCGGTAGTATATAGTGGCTGCATGACGGTCGAGATCCCAGGCAGTCATTGGATAGGCGAGATAGATCAGAAGGCTTTTATAGTCCAAGACGGCAAAGTATTGATGTGCCTCGATGCTTTCGTCCGTAAGTGGGACTTTCCCGGCGGGCGGCTGCACAAGAGTGAAGGATACGAAGAAGGATTTGCCCGCGAGATACGTGAAGAACTCGGGATAGAAATCGTCTTGGGCGGCCCCCGGTACGTCTATCTTGGAGAAGGGGAACGCTTTTATAGCGGCATCCCCCGCTACTACATTATCTTTGATGCAACGCTTAAAGACCCGAGCGCGAAGTTTACTGTCGCTGAAGATGAGATACTGGAATTGAAGTGGATAGGCGCAGGGGATGTCTCCGACCTTGCAACCTGGGAAGAGTGGCGGGAGATCCTGAAAGGTTATTTCAAAAATCATGCTTCCTAAGATACTCGTGTTCGCGTCGGGCTCTTCGACTGGTGGCGGGTCGGGGTTTGAGAACCTGGTGCGCCACTCGCGCGAAGCGGGCGGCGACCTGAAAGCCGAGATCGTCGGCGTCGTCAGCAACAACGAGCACGGCGGCGTGCGCCTGCGTGCTGATGCACTCAAGATTCCTTTTATCTATTTTTCAGGGCCCTATGACGCCGAGCATTATCGCGCGCTTGCTGAGAAGAGCGGCGCGGAGTGGTTTGTGCTCTCCGGCTGGCTTAAGAAAGTGCAAGGGTTGGACCCAAAACGGACATTCAACATCCACCCCGCGCTCCTCTCTATACTCGGTGGCCACTTTGGCGGCAAAGACATGTACGGCCACCATGTGCTTGATGCCGTGTACGGAGCCCTAAAGAGAAGGGAAGTGAATGAGTTTGGCATTAGCATGCATTTCGTGACGGACGAGTACGACCGCGGTCCCGTCTTTTTTGAACACGCAATGACGGTGAAGGAAGGTATGACGAAAGAGGAAATGGGTGAGAAGGTGCACAAAGCCGAGCACGAGTGGCAGCCAAAGATAACCAACATGGTCGTGCACGGCGAGATTGAGTGGGACGGCAGCGACCCGCAGTCGCTCAAGGTCCCTAGTTGATATATAGTAGCGGGACGGGCACGTGGCGGAATTGGTATACGCGTACGTCTCAGAAGCGTATGTCGCAAGACTTGGGAGTTCGAGTCTCCCCGTGCCCACTGGCTAGAGTTTGAAGTGCGCGGTTGAGTTGAACGTACGGTAGTCGACCGTCAGCTCTTCTCCTTTTTTTATATCACGCGAAGCGACGAACGTGTCGCCTTCGTCATGTGTCACGAGGTTTGGCTTACGGGAATGGTTGAGGAAATACGACTTATCCATGGCTTCCAGCCCGAAATCAGGCACGTAATACGCACCATCCTGGAGGGCGCAGAAATCACGCACCATGTCCTTTGCCTCCTTCGGTGCGTCTATCGCGTCGAGTTCTTTGACCGAAATGCGGAAGGTCCGCTTGCCGCTCTTGCAGTGTTTGAAAGGGGCGGTGCCTTTCGGCATCCGGCGTACAGCGACGACCCCGACCCCGTGCTTCGTTATGCCGATCCGGCAGTACACGTCGGAGAGCGAGCGGAGGAACTCTTGCTTGTTCATGAGGTGATATTCTACTATGATTCTTTCTATACCAGAAAACCAATGAACGGAGATACCACTACCGACCACAAAAGACGTTTCCTCTTCGTGTCCTACGAGAACTGCGCGAGCGATATCGCCTGGCAGGTGGCTAAGGAGGGGAACGAGGTGAAGTTCTATATCGCGAGCAAGGACGACCAGGATGTCGGCGAAGGTTTTTTCGAAAAGGTCCAGGATTGGAAGGCCGAGGTCGCGTGGGCCGATGTCATCGTGTTCGACGACGTGTTCGGCTTCGGCAACTCCGCAAGCCAGCTGCGCAAGCAGGGGAAGCTGGTCGTTGGCGGTACCGCCTATACCGACCAGCTCGAGATAGACCGTTCCTTCGGCCAGAGCGAGCTCAAGCGGCTCGGCGTCCCCATACTTAACTATCAGGAGTTCACCGATTTCGATGCCGGCATTCAGTACGTCAAAGAGCATCCGGATGCCTACGTGATCAAGCCCTCCGGCGCGGCACAGAACCACAAACAGCTCCTTTTCGTGGGCCAGGAAGATGACGGCGCCGACGTCGTACGTACCCTTGAGGCATATAAGAAGGTCTGGGCGAAACAGATAAAGGTGTTCCAGCTCCAGAAAAAGGTCTTGGGCGTCGAGATAGCTGTCGGCGCGTTCTTCAACGGTAACCGCTTCATAACCCCGATCAACGTCAACTTCGAGCACAAGAACCTCTTTCCCGGAAACGTCGGCCCGCCGACCGGGGAGATGGGCACGAGCATGTTCTGGAGCTCGCCGAACAAACTCTTCAACGCAACCCTTAAGAAATTCGAGGAGAAGCTCGCTGAAGAGAAGTACGTCGGCTACATCGACCTCAATTGCATCGTCAACGGATACGGCATCTACCCGCTCGAGTTTACCGCACGCTTCGGCTACCCGACCATCCAGATACAGCAGGAAGGCATGATGATGCCGACTGGCGAGCTGCTCTACATGCTTGCCTCGGGCGCCGACTTCGAGCTCAAGACTAAGAAAGGCTTTCAGGTCGGTGTCGCGCTTGTCGTTGCACCGTACCCGTACGAGGATAAGCGCATCTTCGACGCCTATTCGAAAGATACGACCATCGTGTTCAAGAAGCCTAACCAGCTTGAGGGTGTGCACATATCCGAAGTGCGCATGGTGAACGGCGAGTGGGTTGCCGCAGGATTTACCGGCTATCTCATCGTCGTCGTCGGCACCGGGCAGACGATGAAGCAGGCACAACAGCAGGCCTACAGCAGGGTGCAGAACATACTGATACCGAACATGTACTACCGGACCGACATTGGTGATAGGTGGTTCGAGGACTCCGACAAACTCCACAACTGGGGGTATCTCCGCGAGTCCTAACTGCCTTCATGAACATCAAGCCTGTCAAAACCCGTACCTTTAAGGAAGGAGAAAACCTATCGTCTTTCATCGCGCGCTACATCAAAAAGGTTCCTGAACGCTCCGTGCTCGTTATCAGCTCCAAGGTGGTTGCGCTCGCGGAGGGCCGCACTGCGCCGCTCTCGCAGAGAGCGGCGCTTATAAAGAGCGAGAGCGACCCGCGCTTCAAGGTTAACGACCCATGGTTCACGGTCAAAGACGGCATGGTGATGGCCGCCGCCGGTATCGACGAGTCAAACGCAGACGGCAAGCTCATACTCCTTCCGAAGGATAGTTATAGTTCGGCCGTGGTGCTTCGGAAAGCTTTGCAAAAAAATTATAAAGTTAAATATCTTGGCGTTGTCATCGCGGACTCCTCCTTTATGCCGATGCGCTCAGGGGCTCTTGCTGCTGCGGTTGGCTACGCGGGTTTTAAAGGCCTGCGCGATTATCGCGGAAAGAAGGACATCTTCGGAAGAAAGCTCAAAGTCTCGTGGACGAATGTCGCAGATTCTCTCGCAACCGCCGCAACCTTAGTGATGGGCGAAGGGGACGAGCGACAGCCACTTGCGCTTATCACCGACGCCCCGGTTCAATTTGTTGAGAAGGTGAATAAAAAGGAGCTTCGCATGCCGCCAAAAGGCGACATGTACGCGAAGCTCATAAGAAGCAGAAAATAGTGCTCCGAGGTACAATACCGAATATGAAGGAATGGAAACCGCTTGCCAAGCGTTTTATCTTCGAGCGTTTTGACATTGAACCCGAGAACGGCCGTATTGCTTTTGTGTATACGACGGATGCAGGACATTCTTTCACCCATGAACTCAGCTATGACTTTCCCAAAAATGTGAACGTACAAGAGCTCATCCCAGCGGCTTTTGCGCTCGGCATGGCAGAGCTCGCGCATTTTTGGAAAGCGACCCTTGCTCCGGAGATTCTCGTGAAAGCGGGCGCACTTTCCAAAGACCAAATCGCGTTCTGGGAAAATCTTTACACCAAAGGGCTCGGTGAGTTTTTTTATGTCAATCAGATAGATTTTCGCGGTCTGATACAGATAGCTAGCGCTCCGAAGGTGCCGGAAATTCGACCCGCGGGAGGCACTCGGGCGCCAAATCGTGCGCTGGTCCCCTTTGGCGGCGGTAAAGACTCCTTGGTCACGGGGGAGATGCTTAAGAAGCAAGAAAAAGGGTTTTCGTGGTTCGAGCTTGAACCACTGCCTTTCGGAAAAAAACTACGAGAAATATCAGGCGTTACCACATGCGTGAGCATGGGCCGTAACGTGGCGAGGAACTTTGCTTCCATTATGGATCTTGTTCGACAAGGAGCCCCGAACGGCCACGTACCCATTACAGCGACCTATATGTTTAGTGCCGCCTTTGTTGCGCAGGCGGAGGGTTTCTCCGATATCGTGATGTCGCTCGAGAGGAGTGCAGACGTCGGGAATGTTGAGTACCTCGGTCAGATGGTGAATCATCAGTATTCGAAAAGTCTTGAGTTTGAAATCATGGCGGCAGAGTATATCCGCACCTATATCAACCCCGATCTGCGGCTCTTCTCGCTCCTGCGACCGCTCTATGAGATACAGATAGCGCAGGAGTTCGCAAAGCACTCCGAATATTTCTCCTCCTTCATCTCTTGCAACCGCGGCCTTAAGACAGGTACTTGGTGCGGAGAATGTGCAAAATGCGCTTTCATGTTCGCGGCGCTCTCGGCATTTCTCCCACCTCAGACGGTTGTTGGTATCTTTAAAAAGAACCTCTTTGAGGACACGCTGCTTCTACCACTGTATACCGATATGATAGGCCTTGGCAGTATGAAGCCGTTCGACTGTGTCGGCACGTTTGAAGAAAATCTCCTCGCGCTCTTTCTCTCGGGAGAACAGTATAAGAAAGTAGGCATGTCACTACCGGCCATCCTCATGCAATTGCCAATTGCAAAGGGCGGAGAGCACACAGGATTGCTTACCGAACGCGGCGACCACCGCATCCCGAAAGAGTATAGGTATGAATAGTTTAAAGAAAATTGCGATTGCCGGGTTCGGTATGGAGGGGAGAGCACTCTATGAGTATCTCAAGGGGAGCGCCGAACTGCATATCTTTGACGAGCGTCAGGTGTCTGTAGAAGGAATTAATGCAACCCTTCACCAGGACCTCTCTATTCCATCGGACTTTGATGTCGTCTATAAAAGCCCCGGCATCCCGACACATAAGCTCCTGCTCGAGTCACCCCATACCCACATCTCAACCCTCATGGACATCGTCTTGGAGAAAGTGGGCGAGAGGGCAATAGGCGTTACGGGCACTAAAGGCAAGAGCACCGTTGCTTCCCTGATCTACCACATTCTTCATGAGGCGGGGAAAAATGTTGAACTCTTCGGCAACATAGGTGTTGCCGACATGAATATTTTAAAGACTGACTCATCATCGCGTATCTACGTCATTGAACTCTCAAGCTATCAGTGCGAACACATCACTCATTCCCCGCATATCGCGGTTCTTACGAATCTGTATGAAGAACACCTTTCTCATCACGGTTCTTTCGAGGCATATCGCGATGCGAAGATGAACATCACGAAATTCCAAAAACAAGACGATGTTTTTATACAAGGAGATGAACTCCCCGTGGCACAGCCTTTCGAGACGAAACTCCTCGGTGCTCATAATCAAAAGAACTGCGCTATCGCACTTGCTGCGGCAGAGATTTTTGGTGTCTCTGAAGTAGAGGCGCGCAAGCACATTGCAACCTTTAACCCCCTTCCGTATCGTCTGGAGAAGGTCGGCGAATACGGGGGAATTACTTTCTACGACGACTCGCTCGCAACTATTCCCCAGGCGACACTCGCGTCGATAGCGGCGCTCCCACGGGTCGATACTATTATTCTTGGCGGCGAAGACCGGGGAATCTCATTCGACGCGTTTGCAGAAGCGCTGGCCAAAACCGCGATTGCCACGTTTATTATTTTTCCTGATACAGGAGGAAAAATGCTCTCAGAACTCAAAGATCGCAGAACCGTGCCCGTTTCTTCAATGGAAGAAGCGGTTAAAGCCGCATATGCTCACACGCCTGTGGGCGGCACTGTACTCCTCTCGAATGCATCTCCGAGTTTTAACCTCTTTAAGGATTATAAAGACAAGAGTGCACAATACCGAAAATGGATTCAATCCTTCGGATCAACTGCTAAGCTTTAACTATATGTCTCGCGTCTACGACAAGGCGTTCTTCGGCTCAGCTATCGTGCCAATAGACCAGGCAACGTTGAATGTCACCACCTCTGCAGTGCTTTATGGTCTGAGCATCTACACCGTCTTTCCGGTCTGCGTTACTGGAAAAGGCCTCAGGGCGTTCCGGCTCAAAGAGCACTTCAAGCGACTCCTGGATTCTGCGCGCATCATCGGCATCGATACGTTCGAGAAAGAATGGACTGAAGCAAAATTTATCGACGCAGTGCAACAGACGGTTTCCGCGAACGCTCCGCACGAAGATGTGTTTGTCCGGGCGACAGTGCACGTTAACGAGCGCGTGCCCGGCACGCGCTCGCGCGGACTCGCAACGGTGTTGAGCATCTTTCTCTATGAGGCGGCGCCTATAATCCCGCAGGATGGCGCGCGCCTCAAGACCAGCGTATGGCGGCGCGTCCCCGACTACGCCATCCCCTCGCGTGCGAAAGTGAATGGCGCGTACGTCAACTCGGTCTTGGCGAAGCAGGACGCGCTCGACAGCGGCTATGACGATTGTATCTTTCTCGACACGGAAGGGCATGTGTGCGAACTCTCCGCAGCAAACATCTTTCTCGTTCGCGGTGGCACTCTCATCACTCCCGGGACCGGAAGCGACATACTCGAGGGCATCAATCGCCGCACAGTCATTGAGATCGCCCGGTCGACCGGTATCGCGCTCGAGGAGCGCACGGTCGACCTTACCGAGCTCTACGTCGCGGACGAGGTCTTTGCCTGCGGCACCTCGTCCTTCATCGCACCGATCAAAGAGATAGATGCTCGTACTATAGGCACAGGTCTGATGGGCCCTCTCACGGCGCGATTGAGGGAAAAACATACGCGCATCCTTCACGGTGAGGATCCAGAATATGCTAACCTTCTGACCCCACTACCATGATAAGCAAAGGGTTTTCATACGCCTTTCTTGGCGCGCTCGCCTGGTCGGGCGCGATACTCTGCACCAGGCTTGTTCTTCAGAGCGGCGAGAACCTGTACAACGTCATTTTTTGGGCGGTGCTTTTCAGTTTTCCCTTTTGGCTGTTGCGTTTTACTCGGCACACCAGCGAACTTAAAGCCCTGACAAAAAAGGATTATCTGATTTTACTCGCCATGACGCTCGTCAGCACGCTCGGCGCGTCATTGGTCGAATTCTTTGCGCTTAAATACACCCCGGCCGTTAACTACTCCTTTTTGATCAGGACCGTCATCCCTTTCACGTTCATATTTGCCTTTTTCGTTCTCGGGGAAAAATTTACTTTCAAGAAGATATTCATCGCGTCCGTATTGCTTATCGGTGCCTATCTTCTTGCCACCAATGGCAAGGCCCTCTCGCTTTCTCTCGGCGATTTTCTGACGATTTTTGAAGCCATGCTTATTGCTCTCGGCAATAACACGCTCGGCAAGCTCGCGAGCAGCCGCATGAGCACGGGATTGAACACCTCCGCGATATTTCTCATAGGTTTTTTACCAGCCATCGTTATCATGTCTATATTCGGTACGATCCACTGGCCGCAGAGCATTCTTTTTATAGTTCTCATCGCGCTTTGCAATATTCTCCTCGCTCAATTTCGATTTACCGCTTACAAAAATACTTCGGCCGCCGTTGTCACGATGGTCTTTTCCTTTACCCCGGTATTTGTATCTTTGCTGGCCATTCCTTTTCTTGGAGAATCTCTCTCGGTAATCCAGATAGTTGGTGGGGTGTTGATAGTTGCCGGAGGTGTTTTAGTTGAAGCATTAAAAGTGTAAGCTGGGTTTTATGCGCATCCACATGATCGGCATCGGGGGAATAGGCATGAGCGCGCTCGCGCAGCTTTACGTGCATGAAGGTACGCACGTGAGCGGGTCGGATAAGGAGGCGTCGCCGACCACCCAGCTTTTAGAGAAGAAAGGAGTGCACGTTTCCATAGGCCAGAAGGCCGAGAACGTACCGACGGATGTTGATCTGGTCGTCTACTCAGACGCGGTGTGGAATGATAATCCTGAGCGGATGCGCGCCAAAGAGCTCGGATTGAAGGAGATTTCTTATTTCGAAGCGCTCGGCGGGGTGGCAAAGGGGAAGAGGACGATTGCGGTCACCGGGACGCATGGCAAGACGACAACGAGCGCGCTCATCGCAAAAATACTAAAAGACGCCGGCAAGGAGCCGACAGCTATCATCGGGAGTATCGTGCCCGAATTCGGAAGCAATTTTCTTGCCGGGAAGAGCGACATCTTTGTCGTCGAGGCGTGCGAGTACCGGAACCACTTTCTCCGCTTCCACCCCGACATCCTCGTCGTCACGAACATGGAGTGGGACCATACTGATTTCTTTAAAAGTTTTGATGAGATGAAAAAAGCTTTCGAGGAGGCACGCGGTCAGGCAAAGACAGTCATTGATGCAGGCGTTTACAAAAGTGAGACAGTACCTGTGCTCCAGCTCATCGGGGATTTCAATATGATGAACGCGCGCGCCGCGAAGGCCGCCGTACGAGCGGCATTCCCTGATATCCCCGACCCAGCGATCGATTCTTCCCTTGCGGCGTTTACCGGAACCTGGAGAAGGTTTGAAATAAAAGGCGCGACCGAAGAAGGCGCTCTTGTCGTCGACGATTACGCTCACCATCCGGGCGCGATCTCGGCGACTCTGAAAGCCGCACGTGAAAAGTTTCCTGACAAAACGCTTGTCGTCGCGTTCCATCCCCACCTCTATAGCCGGACGCGCGACCTCATGGAGGATTTTGCGAAAGCGTTTACGGACGCGGATGAAGTTTTGTTGGCACCGATCTACCCGGCCCGCGAAGAGCCGATAGAGGGGGTTACGAGCGAGGCGTTGGCAAAAAGAATCGTGGCAAACGGAAAACATGCCGAAGCGCTCCCGTCGCTCGATGCGGTCGAGGCGGAACTGAAAGCACGCAGCGCGCCTGAGACCGTACTTATCACGATGGGCGCAGGAGACATTTATAAAGTTGCCGATGCTCTCATAAAATAATATGGGAACACTATTTGTCGTAGCGACGCCGATAGGGAATTTGGGAGACATCACCCTCCGGGCTCTTGAGACATTGAAAGATGTTGACCGCATCGCCGCAGAGGATACACGCGTAACGGCAAAGCTGCTCGCCCACTATGGGATACGAAAGCCGCTTATCTCGCTCCGCGCCCGCTCAACCCGCGCGGCATTCGAAAAAGTCGTTGCGCTTATAGAGGATGGCGAAAAAATCGCCTATGTCACCGACGCAGGCACCCCGGGTATTTCTGATCCTGGCGCTCTCCTGGTGTCCCTCGTCCGCGAGAAGCTCGGTGAGAAGGCGGTCATTGTTATTCCGGGAGTGTCCGCGGTGACAGCGGCGCTCTCCGTCGCCGGCATACCTGCCGACGATTTCATATTCTTAGGCTTTTTGCCGCATAAGAAGGGCCGGCAAAAGCTCTTGGACGAGATTTCGCTCATGAAGCGCAGTGTCGTCCTTTACGAGTCGCCGCATCGCATCGAAAAGCTCCTCGCAGAGCTTTTCGATAGGGTTCCTCAACGACAGATCGTCATTGCCCGTGAGATCACCAAACTGTATGAGCAGATAGCGTCAGGAACCGTGGCCGAAATCAGCGAACGGATGAAGAAAGGAGATATCCCCGTAAGGGGCGAGTTTGTGGTCATCTTGGGGCGCTGATACAATAGCAAGATGTCAAAAGGGTCGGCGATCATCGTCCTTGGTCTTCTTTCGGCTTTTATACCGTTCACTGGTTTTGGAGCGCTCGTCAAGGTCCTCGCGGTGCTCTTTGGATTCCTTATCATGGGTCTCGGGTTCTTGGTGCGGCAAGAGAGGCTTTGGCTCCTGCGCTCTCTCTCGGGAGAACATAAAACTGATGCATACACAGAAAACACTGCACCACAAAGCGGCACATCACATCAAGAAGCTTAAGGTGCCGCTTACCATAGGGGCCGCGATGCTGCTCGCAGCCGTAGCTTTTGCGTTCGTTCCGCACGAGTGGGACACGAGCGGCGCATTAGCCGATGCGTCCCCGCCCAAGCCAAAACCAGTACTCGACAAGGCCGCGTACGACCGACGTGTACTCGCGCTCGCTAATTACCCGGCTTTGGTCGGTACCTCGACTGCGTCAACTACGCCACACCTTTGGCCGGCAAAAGCCGTCTACCCGAATGCCGGCGCTCTTTTGCCTTTCCGCCGCATCGTCGCGTACTACGGTAATTTTTATTCCAAAGGTATGGGAGTGCTTGGTCAGTATCCGGAGGACGAGATGCTTATCAAGCTGAAGGGCGAGGCTGCGCTCTGGCAAGCCGCAGACCCAACGACCCCGGTCACGCCAGCCATCGACTACATTGCCGTAACGGCTCAGGCGAGCCCGTCTGCGACCGGAAAGTACATACTCCGCATGCCGGACACTCAGATCGACCGCGCGCTCGAGCTCGCGGCGAAGGTGGATGGCATCGTCATCCTCGATGTCCAGGTCGGACAAAGCACCTTGCAAACCGAGTTACCGCTCCTGGAAAAATACCTTTCGATGTCGAACGTGCACCTCGCCATCGACCCGGAATTCTCGATGAAGCACGGCGAGAAGCCCGGCAGGGTCATCGGCACTTTCTCTTCCGCAGACGTCAACTATGCGGCAACCTACCTGGCAGGGCTGGTGCAGGCGAATGACTTGCCGCCGAAGATCCTCGTCGTCCATCGCTTTACCGAGGACATGGTTACTGGGTATAAGAACATCACGCCTTTGCCCGAGGTGCAGATCGTGATGGATATGGACGGCTGGGGTTTCGCGGCAAAGAAGATCAACACCTATAACACGGTCATTTATCCAGAGCCGGTGCAGTTCGCTGGATTCAAATTGTTTTACAAGAACGATCTGCTCGCGCCCTCGACGCGTATGCTCACGAAGGAAGAGATACTGGAGCTCAGGCCGCGGCCGATATTCATCCAGTATCAGTAGAAAATCTGCTACTGGAAACCAGAGTTGGGAAGCGTTACACTGCAAGGATGGATTGGGGTGGCACGGTTACCTACCTCGCAGAAACTTCGCTCAAAGGGCGCTCGGTACCCTTTGGCATAAAGGACCAAGACCGTTTTGCGCATGTCTGCGTGATGGGACGGGCAGGGAGCGGACGCGCAGCACTCCTCGCTCGCATGGCCCTGCAGGATATCGAGCGCGGCGTCGGGACCGTCATCTTGGATGCCTCAGGCAACCTCGCACCCCTTCTCGTCGAAAGGCTCTCCAAGGATGTTCGCGAACGGCTCATATTCCTCGACCCTGCTGACGCGGAGTATCCGTTTTCATGGAATCCGCTTGATGAATTCCGGGCGCTCCCTTCCGAGCGGGCACTGCCTGTGCTCTCGAGTGCGATCGCGAGCCTCTACCGCATCCCCTCGAGCGCATTGACCGACACGCTCGCGAGCCACCTTCTCTCGAACAACGAGTCGACGATGCTCACCGCGTACGACCTCCTGACCGATCCGGTGGTGAGGGAGAAGGCGTTCGGCACGGACTCTGACGAGCGTAAAAACTTTGAGACCATCATGAGCGATGCCGCGGAGAGCGTCGCGATTGTCACCGAGCAAGGCCGCTACCTCGCCAAGGATTCATTGGTGCGTAACCTCATCGGACAGAGCACATCCAAATTCTCTCTCGCGGCGCTTGAGAAAGGCGGCATCATCGTTGTCGACCTCTCTCGTATCCGGATGTTCCCGACGCGCATCACCCCCCTGGTACGGCTCTTCACCCATGCAGCGCGTTCCCGCGGGCTCAGCAATTCCCCGGTGACTGCATTCCTTCATGATTGCCTGCGCTACCTTGCCGAAGAGGATATCGACCGCATCCTTCCTGAGCGTTCCGTCGCGCTTGTCATCGCAGAGAGCATCCATACCGAGGAAGACAAGCCACTTCGTGATAAGGCCCTCGCACGGAGCGGTTCCGTCATCGCCTTTTCGTCACGCGAGGAAGACCTCGCCTCCGTTGAACACCTCTTCTATCCGTACGTTTCTCCTGAAGAGCTTGCGCTCTTGGAGGAAGGGGAATGCTGCATCGCGCTCACCATCGACTCGGTCCGCTCGCGGCCTTTTTATGCGCGCGCGCTTTCCCTCCCGGAGCGGACGGGATGGTCGGCGCACGACGCTCTTGCTATCTCACGGGAACGCTCCACGACGCCGCGCATCAAGGTCGACCAGCTTTTCAAAGAGAAGGGCTCTTCTGACGAGAAGAGTGAAAAAGGGAAGGGTAAAGACGATGACCCTGGTTCGTTCTCAAGCGCGTTCCGTTCGATCTTCGCCAAGCAAGCTGGCACGACCGGGGCGCCATCCGCGCCTGCAAAGCCGGGGACTACGACAGAGACCGAAAAAGTGAAAGAAACCAAAGAAGCGAAGAAGGCGCCTGCGGCGGTGAAGCCTTCGGAGATCCCGGAAGAGGAGCTCCGTCGCATGCTGTATGTGGAACCGATGCCAGCATAGTTTCGTAGCACTTTTTGTTCTGGCGCTTGCTCCGGCAAGCGCCTTTGCAAATGTTGCAATAACCGAGGTCATGTACGACGTGCCGGGCGCGGACACCGGGCGCGAATGGATAGAAATACAAAATACGGGCTCAACTGCGGTCACTGTAAGCGGCTGGAAACTTTTTGAAGGAGGGGTCAATCATAAAATACTTGCGGTAAAAAATTCCACGCTCGCTCCGGGTGCCTATGGTGTCATCGCCGACACTCCAGAAAAATTTTCTGCAGACTGGCCTGGATTCTCCGGCACTCTTTTTGAAAGCTCTTTTTCTCTTAAGAACACGGGCGAATCGCTTGTCGTAAGAGACGCGTCGTCGACAGACATCGCTTCAATCACCTATGACCCCGGCCTTGGTGCCGGCGGCGATGGCAACACATTGAACTTGATCGCGGGCGCGTGGGTGTTGCGGCAAGCCTCTCCTGGGGCAAGCCCATCAGAGGCTGCCATCGCCTCTCAAGAAAAGCCGGCAAAGTCACCTGCAACCAAGACCGGTGTTTCTGGAGTAAGCAAGGTAGATGGCGCTAACGATCCTGCTTTGGGCTCGCGAGGCGCCGTCACCATTTCTGGCGGTGCAGCCGGAAGAAGCGCGGAGGCCGCTACCGTATCATTTTTCAGTAACCACAGCATCTTTCCGTATGCGCTCGGACTGTGCGCCGTTATTGGTATCGGTATCGCGGCAGCCATACGTCCTCGCAAACAAGCAAAAGGCGAGTACACTATCATAGAAGAAAAATCATGAGCGATTCAAAATTGATACTCGTCACTGGCGGTGCCGGCTTTGTCGGCTCGCGCCTTTGCGCGCGACTGCAGAAGGAGGGCCACCACGTCATCTCTCTTGATAACTATTTCACCGGCAGCCGCGATGCACGGGTCCCCGGCGTTGAGTACCGCGAAGGACACACGAAGGACATTGAGAAGCATGTCAGTGAGACGCCGGATATCATCTATCACCTTGGCGAATACTCGCGCGTCGAACAAAGCTTCGACGACGTTGCGCTCGTATGGGACCTCAACAAAGCCGGCACCTTTGGCGTCCTCGAGTTCTGGAGGAAGCGTGCGTGCAAGCTCGTTTATGCCGGCTCTTCTACCAAGTTCGCCGACGGCGGCTTAGGCCGCGACCAGAGCCCGTACGCCTGGACGAAGGCCAGCAATACGGAGCTGGTACGCAACTACAGCGCCTGGTTTAAACTTCCGCACGCGATAACCTATTTCTACAACGTGTATGGCCCTGGTGAGCGCTCGGGGAAGTACGGCACCGTTATTGAGATTTTCCGCCAAAAGCACTTGAAGGGAGAACCGCTTACAGTCAATGCGCCGGGCACGCAAAAACGCAATTTTACCTATATTGAAGATATTGTCGAAGGTCTTCTTCTGGTTGGAGAGAAAGGAGAGGGCGACGACTATGGCCTCGGGGATGAGCGCGAATATTCCATACTCGAGATCGCGAAACTCTTTGGCGGAAAGATGGTCATGGGACCTGCGACTGCCGGCAACCGCATGGCCTCCGCGATAGATACCGCAAAGGCAAAAGGGCTCGGATGGAAGGTCACCACAAGCGTCGAGGAGTATGTGAAGAAGATCGTCGCCGGTTCATGAAAAAGATACTGATCTTTTCCCTCGCGTACTACCCGCGCGTCGGCGGCGCGGAAGTTGCCATAAAAGAGATTACCGATCGCATCAGGGATATCGAGTTCCATATGGTCACGCATCGGTTCGATGCATCGGCACCTGCGCAAGAGAAAATAGGCAACGTGCTCGTCCATCGTATCGGCTCCGGCTCGTCGTATGTTTCAAAGATACTGTTCATCCTGCGCGCTGCGCGCTTTGCGCGCGCGCTTGACCGGGAGCACCACTATGACGCGCTCTGGGCGATGATGGTCTACATGACTCTCCCCATCACGCTGATGCGCCTCTTCGACACGCGCATCCCGTACCTGCTCACGCTCCAAGAGGGTGATCCGTATGAGCACGTCTTCAGTCGCTGGTATATCAGGATTTTCTTACCGCTCCTCTCCGCCGGCTTTCGCCATGCTCGCGTCGCACAAGCGATCTCGACCTATCTTGCGGAGTGGGCGAAGCAGTACGGTTTCAAAGGCACTCCTCGCGTCATCCCGAACGGTGTCGACACCAAGCATTTTTCACAAACATATCCGCCCGCGGTTCTCAACGAGCTCAAAGATACGCTCGGAAAGAAGATGGGTGATGTCTTTCTCGTTACCACCTCGCGCCTGGTGAAGAAGAATGCCGTCGACGACGTCATTCGCGCGCTCCGGCAACTGCCCACACACGTCCGTTTCCTGATTATCGGTTCCGGACCCGACGAGGCGATGTTGAAAAAACTTGCACAGACATGTGGCGTCACCGAACGTGTCACCTTTCTTGGCCATGTTGACCATGCGGAGCTCCCGAAATATCTCAGCGTCTCCGACATCTTTATCCGCCCGTCCCGCTCAGAGGGGATGGGAAATTCATTTATCGAAGCATTTGCCGCAGGGCTTCCGGTCATTGCGACCCAAGAGGGCGGCATCGCTGATTTTCTTTTTGACGAGAAACGTAATTCTGATAAGCCGATTACCGGATGGGCGGTCGACAAGGACTCTCCCAAGCAGATCGCGCAGGCGGTGGAGGAGATCATGGCGCGCTCCGAGAAGGTGCGTGCAGTGACGGCAACCGCTCGACAGATAGCCGTTGCGCAGTATGACTGGAATCTCATCGCGAAACGCATGAACGACGAAGCATTCAGGGCTCTTTTTGAAACGATGCCAGTTTCTGCTACCATTTCCCCTAGGAAGCCACAATGAAGAAAAAACCGATTATTGTTGCCGCCTCCGGAGGTTTTGACCCGATCCATATCGGGCATATCCGTTATTTGCGGGGAGCCAGGAAGCTCGGCGACAAGCTCATCGTCATCCTCAATAATGACAACTGGTTGCAGAAGAAAAAAGGCTTCGTCTTCATGCCGCAGAAAGAGCGCGCCGAGATCATACGCTCCTTCCCGTTCGTCGATCAGGTGGTCATCACCGATCACAGCAAAGGCGACCGCGATGTCAGCGTGGTGAGCGCCTTGCGGAAGATCCGTCCGGCGATATTCGCTAACGGTGGCGACCGCTTCAAGGACGATATTCCCGAGGCGATCCTTTGCAACACCCTCGGCATACGCATGGTGTTTAATGTTGGCAAGGGCGGCAAGGTGCAATCATCCTCGCAGCTGACGGCGCGTGCCATGAAGAGCGCCATGAGAAATGTTCTGCGCCACATAAAATAAGATGAAGGTCCTCATCACGACCGGGCTCTATCCGCCGGAGATCGGCGGGCCTGCCACGTACTCGAAATTCCTCGTCGATCAATTGCCCCGCTACGGCTACGAGGTCGAAGTCCTCGCGTTCCGTGACGTACGGGAGTACCCGAAATTATTTCGTCACTTCATGTTTTTTTTCAAAGTCCTTGCACGCGGTCGGCACGCCGACATCCTCTATGCGCAAGATACGATAAGCGTCGGCGTGCCGACCGCGTTTGCGAACGTCTTCCTACGGAAAAAATTCGTGCTCCGTATACCGGGCGACCACGTGTGGGAACAGGGGACGCAGCGCTTTGGCGTGAAAGAGATGCTTGAAGACTTCCCGCTTTTCTCCTCACACTGGCACCCCTATCTCATGGTGCTCCGGCTCTTACAAAGGTTCGTGGTGAAAAGCGCCGATCTCGTCATCGTCCCCAGCAAGTATCTTGAGCGAATCGTCTCCGCCTGGCAGGTAGAACCGCAACGCTTGAAATTGGTATACAACGGTATTGAAGAGTTCAAGGATACCGGCAACAAGCCGGTCCTGCGGGGGCTCCTCAAGTTCCAAGGCAAGCTCCTCGTATCTATCGGCCGGCTCGTCTCGTGGAAAGGGTTTGCCGGCCTTATCGACCTCATGCCGAGCCTCAAGAATGATTTTCCCGACCTAAAACTCCTTATCGTCGGCAATGGGCCTGACCTCGCATCATTGGAGGAGCGTGCGAGGAAGAAGGGGCTCGCTGATGACGTCATCTTTGCCGGAGGGCTTGAGCGGGACGTGCTTATCCGCTACATCCGTGTTTCGGACGTCTTCGTCCTTAACTCGCGCTATGAGGGGCTCTCGCACCAGCTCCTCGAAGTGATGGCGGTTGGTGTGCCTATCGTCGCAACCAAAGTGGGCGGGAACAAGGAGGTCATCGACCATGAGAAGAACGGATACCTGGTCGCACCGGATGATGCGCCGCGCATGAGGAAGTACATCGGCGAGCTTTTGAGGAATACCGAATTGCGCGCCCGCATCACTGCGGCAGGGAAGCGGAAGGTAAAGCAGTTCTCGAACGAGAAGATGGCTCAGCAGACGGCGCAGCTGTTCAAAGCTCTATGAAGGTGCTGATGCTCTCGACCGATCGGAAACTCTTTGAAGCGGATAGCGCTGTAGGGAAACGCGTTGCTCTCTATGCGGCGCTGATGGATGAGCTGCACATCATTGTTTTTTCATGCGCTCCGCATCGTCCGCCGATCCGATTAGGGAAGAACGTTTTCATCTACTCAACGAACTCATTCTCACGTTTTGCCTATGTGTATGACGCCGTTCGGATCGGAGCGGCCCTGAAGGGGATAGATGTCGTCACGACGCAAGACCCGTTCGAGGTCGGGCTCGCGGGCATGCTCATCGCGCGCCGCCTCGGCGCGCCGCTCCATGTGCAGGTGCACACCCATTTTCTTGGCGCTGGCTTTGCGCAGGCACATTGGCCGCTGAATGGGATTCGCATGGTCATTGCACGTTTTGTCCTCTCTCGTGCAAAGCGCATACGCACCGTCTCAGAGCGTATAAAAGAAAAGCTCATCGCGACATACGCGCTCACGGTGCCTATTTCTGTCCTTCCTATTTTTGTTGATGCAGGAAAGTTTCACATGCTAGGGCACACCACGCATCCTCGTTTCAAGACGACACTCCTCGTGGTGTCGCGGCTCGAAAAGGAAAAGCACGTCGATACAGCGATTGATGCCCTGAAGAAAGCACGCGATGCCGGTTTCCCGGCCGGTATCGTTGTCGTTGGGACAGGGAACGAAGAATCGGCCTTGAAAAAGAAGGTAAAAGACCTCGGGCTTTCAAACGAGGTCGAATTTCCGGGCTTTCAGGCTGACCTGCTTCCGTATTACAGTATGGCCGACCTGGTGCTCTCTCCCGGCGCTCCGTACGAAGGCTTCGGCATGGTCGTTAT
This sequence comes from Candidatus Kaiserbacteria bacterium, assembly GCA_023269035.1. GTDB lineage: Bacteria > Patescibacteriota > Minisyncoccia > Phycocordibacterales > Phycocordibacteraceae > Phycocordibacter. The sequence goes on from JAHFMJ010000002.1 coordinate 71,053, forward strand.
AGAAGCGCTTGCCGCTGGCGTTCCTGTCCTCTCGAGAGATGTGGGCGTCGCGCGGGAGGCGGGGGCGATGATCGCGGAAGGGAACTTTGGCGACGCGCTCCTTGCCTGGCTATCGGGCGCGAGGGAAAAAGGAGTGTTACGCTATAGCCCATATGCGAGTACTGATGAATACGCGCGTCGCTTCGTAGAAGATATCGCGTTGTGCAAACCATGAGTACGAACTCACACGACAGGAAATATTTTGGTACCGACGGGGTGCGGGGAGCGGTCGGGCAGAAGCTAATGACCGCCGACTTTGCCCTGCGGCTCGCAAACGCAGCCGCGCGGGTGCTCGCGCCGAATGGCGGGACCGTGCTCATCGGCAAAGACACGCGGCTCTCCGGATACATGTTCGAGTCGGCGCTCGAAGCAGGCTTCGTCTCCGCTGGGGTCAACGTCATGCTCATGGGCCCGCTGCCCACTCCCGGCATCGCGTATATGACGAAGCATTTCGCCTGCGACTTTGGCGTGGTCATCAGCGCATCCCATAATCTCTATAATGATAACGGCATCAAGTTCTTCGATGGCAACGGCGAGAAGCTCTCGGATGCCCTCGAGCATGAGATAGAGAAACGCTTGGAAGAGCCGTCGGTGACGCGCGAATCAAAAGCGCTCGGACGCGCGACACGCGTCGACAGGTCGCGCGCTGAGTACCAGAAGTTTTGCACCTCGACGTTCCCCGCGGGCCTCTCTCTTGAAGGCGTGAAGCTCGTGGTCGACTGTGCGAACGGCGCAGGATACAAAGTGGGACCACGAGTCTTTGCTGATCTCGGCGCGGAGGTCATCCCGATCGGCACCGCGCCGAACGGAACGAACATCAATGACGGCTGCGGCGCTACCGCGCCGCAGCTCCTGCAGCTGATGGTCACGGGAGCCCACGCGGACGCCGGTATCGCGCTTGATGGCGACGGCGACCGCCTCATCATGGTCGATGCGGAAGGAAACATCGTCAATGGCGATCAGCTGCTCTACATCCTTGCCAAAGACCGCAAAGAGCGTGGCACCTTGAAAACCCCGGTCGTCGGGACCGTCATGAGCAACGTCGGTCTCGAGCTCGCACTGAAGGAGCTCGGCATCGAATTTAAGCGTGCCCAGGTGGGCGATCGCTACGTGCTCGAGATGCTCCGCGAGACCGGTGGGACGCTTGGTGCCGAGTCCTCAGGGCACGTGCTCTGTCTTGATATCGCGACCACGGGCGACGGCATCGTCAGCGCGCTCCAGATCCTTGCCATCATGAAGCGCTCAGGTACGACCCTTCAGGCTCTGACGCAGGGGATGCACACATTCCCCCAGGTGCTCCTCAATGTGGCCGTTTCAAAGAAAGTCGATCCGTATTCGGTCCCGGCGATAGAAAAAGCCGCGAAAGAAATAGAAAAAGCCTTAGGGAACGAAGGACGTGTCGTACTCCGCGCCTCGGGGACGGAGCCGGTCGTCAGGGTCATGATAGAGGCGCGTGAGAAAGAGACAGCAGAGCGATACGCGAAGAGCCTTGCCGATACGGTACGCGCAGCTGTCTGATGCATGCTTTTCTTAAGGGAACATAGCGTGATGCTCAAGCTCGGAGCGCTCATGGCGCTCGGCTTCCTGCTCCGGCTCGGCGCAGTGACCTACGGGCTTCCTTTTGATGTTTTTGGCGACGAGTTCGTTCATGTTGCGACGGCGCTCTCGTTCTTGAACGGCATGACGCTCGTCGCGTCGCAATCGTTTTCATACGTACCATCCTTCATGGCTCTTATGCTCGCGCCGTTCTTCGTTCTTTACGGCGGTATTGGTATCATCCTCCATACCTTCGCAAACGTCGCCGCATTCAAAGAGTTTGCCATCCTCAATACGGAATGGTTCATGATCGGAGGGCGCATCCTCTCGGCGCTCTTCGGAACTGCATTCCTCGGCCTCATCTTCCTTTTTGCAAAACAATTCATGTCGAGCCGGTTCGCGCTCCTTGCCGCCGCGTTCGCCGCGTTCGACTTCTGGCTCGTGCATGAGTCACAGATTGGGCACTTCTGGATGCCGATGACGTTCTTCATACTCGCTGCCTGCTATGCGCTCCTCCGCGTTGCACAAGGAGGAGGGAAGCGGTGGTCCCTCGCTTCTGCAGCCATGATCGCGTTCGGGTACTGGTGTGGCTACGTCTCCGTGTTGCTCATCCCCTGGTTCGTTCTTGCACATGCCGCTGCAAAACCGCGTTCATATAAGGAATTCTTTTTCTCGAACGGCGTACTGGCATTTTTGTTCGCTGGTATCTCGTGGCTCAATCCCGTCAGTTTCCTGCGCCAGTTCGGCCGTGCGCTGAAGAACCTCCTTCTTGTCGCCGGCATAGCGATACTGCCCGACCTCCCGGTGACGACCGGCGTCGGCGCGGTGCACCCGCTTCAAAACGCGCTCCTCGTAGGACGCGTGATCTTCGATGCGAATCCTTTTCTTCTCTGCGTAGCCCTTATAGGTTTTGTGCTCATCGCTCGGCGATTCAAGCTCTTTTCCTTCGAGTCGAGCGTGCTCATAGGATTTCCGATCGCCTACTACGTCGTCACGATCTTCATCTGGACCGATCCTGATCCGCGCTACATCCTGCCCATCATCCCGTTCCTTGTCGTCTCCTGCGCTTTTGCACTCTCTGAATTGAGCGTCTTTCTAATAAAGCGGATGAGCCCGCTTTTCGTTCGCATTTCTGTCAGTGTTGTCGCTATCGGCATCATCCTCTACACCTTTGCCCCGACAGTGCAGTACACGCTTCTTCTCCAACAGCCTGACACGCGCGTTGCTGCGGCTCTGTGGATAACAGAGCACATTCCCTCGGGGGCTCATGTCGTTCTTGATGCTAAGAAGCTCACGCTCCCACGCGACAGCGAAGTGCTGACCTATTTGGAAAAGAACGCCCCGGGCGAACTACGCACGAAAGACCGCTTCTTGATCGAGAAAGGGGAAGTCCCGTCACCGGCATATTTCGTACTCTCTCGCGCGGTTGCCGATTCGCTCACCCTGCCGCTCAAGCAATTCGATTGGTACGTCAACGAGTATTATCCCGATACGGATACGCATGACCCGGGTAATGGGTTCATACGCGTTGCCACGTTTTCGCCCGCGCAGAAGAGCAATCTGGCCGATACGCTCTCAGGAGCGCTTGACCCGTTCGCAGCGCTCACTGGGCTCACCAACCTCGGGCCCTACGTTGTTATCTATAAGCGTGCAGAGTAGTATTGTCCGTATATGAGTCTCATCGCTTTGCTCAAACGCATACCTGTTGATTTTGGGATGGAGAATCTCAAATACACAACCAAAGGCAAGGAAATCGCTTTGGCGTTCGTGGGCCAGGGCAGCGCCGGAGCGACATTGCTCGATGTCGGTTGCCGCGACGGTTATTTCAGCCGCTTATTTGAAAAGCGCGGGTTTACCGTGACGTCCATCGATATCGAGTGCAAGTGGGACAAATGCAGCGTGGTCGATGCCAATAAGCCGCTCCCGTACCCCGATAACTCGTTCGACCGCATCTGGTGCTCCGAGGTCATCGAGCACCTTATCGATCCGGCAAAAACCATTGCCGAATTTCGACGCGTCCTGAAGCCGGGCGGTATCGCGGCCATCACGACCCCGAACTCGACGTTCTGGCTCTATAGCGTCCTACGCTTGTTCGGCAAGACGCCGAAGGACGTTCAAAATAAGACGCACATTCACTTTTTCGGAAAAAGCGATTTACAGCCACTTTCTCCCGCAGACAGCATGATCTACGGCTTCTTCCCGTACCTCGGTCCACGGTTCCGCATCAGCCGCGGCGTCGGCCTGCTCTCGCCGACGTTCGTCTTTGCTATACGGAAACAAGCATGAAGGCGCTCATAAAGATAGCCATTACCGGCGTTGTCCTCGCGCTCCTTTTTTCAGCCGTCGATGTGCATGCGCTCCTCGCGCATATCTCTGACGTGCCGTGGTATGCGATCGCCTACGCCGCTCTTTGTTATTTCATCGCGACGTATCTCGGTACGCTTCGTTGGACGATGCTCCTCAAAGCGGAGGGCGTCATCCTTCCGTTCCGACACCTCCTTTTTTATAATCTCTCTTACAACTTCTATTCAGTCGTGCTTCCCGGAGGGAAAGTCGCCGCTGAAGCCATTCGCGTCTATCAAATCGTCCGCGACACGGGAGATGCGAATGTGCGCGGTAAAGTTATTTTTCCGACGCTGCTCGACCGGTCGATGGTCGTCGCTGTTTCTGCACTCGTTGCTGTACTCTTTTTCATCACTGCGCCTGTTGCCGTAGCGTTTCCCTGGTGGCTGCCGTATGCCGGGGTGCTCGCCGTCGGTGCGATCATGCTCACCGTGTTCCTCCCGGTTGAGCGGCTCTTCTCGTTTGGCAACGGGCTTGCCATCCCGAAGCGCTCTACGCTCCAGTCATTGCGTGATGCCCTTACAAAGTACCGTTCGCGCCCGGCGCTCCTCCTCTCCACGTCTGTCATCACGCTCCTTATGAATGTGGTTATCGCAAGCGGCATCTACGGCATCACACTCTCGCTGCACCTGCCGGCTTCGTACCTCCTGGTGTTCGAGGTCTTCTCCGTCGGCATGGTCACCGCGTTCCTTCCGCTCACCATAGCCGGCATCGGCGTGCGCGAAGGCGTGTTCGCATATGTGCTCACTGCCGCCTCCGGCGCCCCGATCGAGGCGACGCTCTCGGTCTCGCTTCTCGCGCTTCTCGCGCTCCTCTCTGTTGTCGTTGTGGGCGGTGTTGTCGAGTTCTATCGGCATTTCATACGGCACGAAAAGATATGAAAAAACTCTTGTATATCCTTCCCGAGTACCGCAGTGACGCGCACACGCATTTTTCCTACATTCCCGATTTTCTCGCTCGCCTCGCGCCATCCCTCTCCATAACGCTGCTTGTCGAGAGGGGAGAGTTGCCCGCTATTAACGGGGTACGAAGCGATTACTCCTCGCTTCTCTCCGTCATTTCCGCGCGGCTCTCCGGATGCAGAACGGCTTATGTCCACTATTCGTTCAAAGGCGCCTTCCTCTCGGCGCTTATCTTCCGTCTGACCGGAGGAAAGGTCTTCTACTGGAATTGCGGCGAGTCGTGGAAGTATGGCCGCTCGTTCTTCCGCGGAGCCTTCGAACGCCTCGTCTATATGCTCGTCTCGCATGTCGTCACCGGGAGCGCCGGGCTTGCACAGCAGTATGCGACTCACTACGGCATCCCGCGAAGCAAAGTCCTCGTCATGCCGAACTGGATAGATGTGCGCGGTACGCGCGGAAAAGCGAATCGAGAAGAGAAGCGGAGAGCACTCGGCGTCGGTGCGGATACGAAGATAGTAGTGTTCGCGCATCGCCTTTCGGAGCGGAAAGGAGCGCAGTATCTGCCTGACATAGCGGCTCACCTGCCGGAGGATGCCGTACTTCTTGTCATCGGAGACGGGCCCCTCCGAAAGAGCGTCGAGGAAAAGACTCTCTCCGTAAGGCCTGCAGCGCGATTCCTTGGGTGGCAAGCGCACGATGTCGTACTCTCATATATGAGCGCGGCTGACGTGTTCATCATGCCCTCCGACGAAGAGGGATTTCCTCACGTGCTCCTGGAGGCTTTCGTGTTCGGCGTTCCTTTTGTCGCGACGGATGTGGGTGCCGTCAAAGAGATAGTACCGGAAGATGCTCTCCGTTTCGTCGTTCCCTCAGGAGATACGGAACGTTT
>JAHFMJ010000031.1 GCA_023269035.1 Candidatus Kaiserbacteria bacterium
GGCAGGGGACTCTCAATCGTCATAGAGCGCGATGAGGTCGCGCTCGCGACTGCAGCGGAAGCGCATGATATGGTAGCGCGGATGCGCCGAGCCGAGCTCGACGGCCCCTTGGGGAAAGCAGGGCTCGAGACCCTTTCCATCATCATCTTCCGCGGGCCGCTCGCGAAGAGCGACATCGAGTACGTCCGCGGCGTCAATTGCTCTTCCATCCTGCGCTCGCTCTTGATCCGCGGTCTGATAGAACGCATCGATAACCCGGATGATAAACGCAGCTACTTATACCGCGCGACCGCCGAGCTCCCCGCGTACTTAGGGCTGTCATCGCTTACAGACATTGCAGGGTATGCCGAAACGCGGGCAAATATAGAACGCATCTTTTCAGAACGCGAGCAGATGCCCGCGCAGGAAAATCATGAGTGATATCGCACGTATAAATCTGCTGCTTCTTGGCCTCGTGGCGACCATTGCGTTGACGATCGTCGTGCATGTGCCGGGGAACACAGCAGGAGGAAGTGCATCGGTGCTCGCATCTCCTTATTGCCTCAGCGACCCGGCCGAATTGTCACTCCAGGGCCGCGCCGCATACGCAGAGGACCTTGTTTCCGGTACAACGCTCTATGCATACAACGAAGACGCGCAGCTTCCGCTCGCATCACTGACGAAGATAATGACCGTGCTCACGGCTCGCGACACTCTTTCAGAGAGCGACACCGTGACGGCCACTAAAGACGCTCTCTCTGCGGATGGAGATTCAGGCCTGCGCGAAGGGGAAAAGTGGGGAGTACAAGAGCTGACTGACCTGACTCTCATGGCATCTCTCAATGATGGCGCTCGCGCGCTCGCGCTTGCCGCTGCACAGAAAGAGGGCATTACTCTCCCGCAATTCATAGAAAAAATGAATACTAAAGCAAAGATGATTGGCCTAACGCAGACATACTTCCTCAATGAGACCGGTCTCGACGTATCACAGAGTAATGCAGGGGCCTACGGCTCTGCGCATGACGTTGTTAAGCTGCTTGCCTACGCAGTGCAGCACGCTCCGCGCTTCGTTGAAGGCTCGACCGAAGAGACAAAGTCTTTCACTTCAGAGTCCGGTTTCGTGCATAAAGCTCAAAATACCTCGCCTCTGCCAGCGGGGCTGCCGGGGGTCATCGCATCAAAGACCGGCTTCACCGACCTCGCCGGCGGCAACCTCGTCGTCATGTTCGAACCTTTGCCCGGCAGGCCTGTTGCCGCAGTAGTCCTCGGCTCGACGCGAGAGGGGAGAGACACGGATATGAAGATCCTCGCGGCGGCAGCTCAAAAGACCCTGCGCAGGGAACTCTTATGCGCAACGCCAACACCATGATGATCATTGACCTATTCAAAGTATTTGTCCCTGCGATACTCGCGTTCACGATCGGTATTGGCATTACGCCGATCCTTACTCACTATCTATACAAATACCGTGTATGGAAAAAAACACCGGGGAAGACCGCGCTCGACGGCCAGGCCGCGGTCGAGTTCGGGAAGCTCCGCGCAGAGACGGAAACCAAGACGCCGCGTATGGGAGGCATCGTCATCTGGGCAAGCGTCCTCCTCTCGACAGCGGGGTTATGGCTCGTCGCGCAGATCTTCCCGCACCAAGTGACGAGCAAATTGGATTTTCTCTCCCGGAGCCAGACGTGGATTCCGCTTGTCACGCTCCTTCTCGGGGCTTTTGTGGGGCTCATCAACGACGTCCGCGATATCACCGACTACAAAGGCAATCGAGGAATGCCGCTCTCTCTCCGGCTGCTGTTTGTCGCAGCCCTTTCGTTCTTCATTGGATGGTGGTTTTACGCAAAGCTTGATGTCAACGCTGTCGGTATCCCTTTTTCAGGAAACCTGACGATCGGCTGGCTCATCATTCCGCTCTTCATGCTCGTATCTATCTTCCTCTATGCTTCCGGCGTCATCGACGGCATCGACGGACTCTCCGGTGGGGTGTTTGCCTCTGTATTTGCCGCATACGCGTTCATTGCTTTCAACCAGCACCAGATCAACCTCGCGGCTTTCTGCGCTGCAGTGGTCGGTGCCTTGCTCGCATTCTTGTGGTTCAACGTGCCGCCAGCGCGCTTCTGGATGACCGAGACAGGCAGCATGGGGCTGACACTGACGATAGCTGCAGTCGCCTTCATGACCGACACGCTCGGCGACGGCAAGGGTCTCTCTGCGCTCCCCATCATCGCCTTCCTCCTCGTGGCGACGGTACTCTCCAACATCATCCAGGTCGCTTCAAAAAAACTCCGTAACGGCAAACGGGTTTTCCGTATCGCGCCGCTGCATCATCATTTCGAGGCTAAGGGCTGGTCAGGAGCGAAAGTGACCATGCGCTATTGGATACTCTCCATCATGTTCGCTATCGTCGGCGTATCGCTCGCACTCATCAGCTAACACGATGCTCAAAGCAATCCGCGCTACTGACCGTATCCTTTTTCTCTCAATCCTGACGCTGGTCATCGGAGGGCTGTTTATCTTCCTCTCAGCATCGCTCGGGCTCCTCGCGGGAAACGGCGCACAATTTTCCGACGTCGCTCTCGGACAAATAGTGTTAGGGCTCGGCGGCGGGACCGTTGCGCTCCTCATCGCTATGACGCTCCCATATCGGCTCTGGCGTCGCGTCGCGCTTTTTGGGTTCGTCGCATCGCTCATCCTAACCCTCGCGGTCTTCGTACCGCACTTCGGGGTAGAGCTCAACGGCGCGCACCGATGGCTGCGGGTAGGCCCGATCACGTTCCAGCCGTCAGAGCTGCTCAAGATAACCTATATCCTCTACCTTGCCACGTGGCTCTCGAACGCAAAATCGACGATCAGCGACCCGCGCCGCGGCCTCATTCCTTTCAGTATCATCACCGGCTTAGCCGGCCTCGCGCTCTTGATACAACCTGACACCGACACCTTCCTGGTCATCGTCGCGGCGGGGGGTGCGATGTTCGTTACCGCCGGAGCGAAGCTCCGCGACCTGGCACTCATCGTCCTTGTCGGTGCTATCGGACTTGGCATTCTTATAACCATGCGTCCGTACTTGGCCGCCCGAGTCACCACGTTCATGCATCCGGAAAACGATCCGCGCGGGAACAGCTACCAGATACAGCAATCGCTGCTCGCGGTCGGGGCTGGCGAGATCTTCGGACGCGGCTTCGGGCAGAGCATCCAGAAATTCGGCAAGCTCCCTGAGCCTATTTCCGACTCGATCTTCTCGGTTTTCGCAGAGGAATTTGGCTTCGTCGGCTCCTTAGTCCTTATCCTCGCATTCCTGACCTTTGCCATGCGCGGGCTTTGGGTAGCAGCGCGAAGCCCTGACCTCTTCGGCGGATTGCTCGCGGTCGGGATCGTGGTTCTGGTCATCTTCCAGTCATTCCTCAACATAGGCGCTATGCTCGCTCTTCTACCGCTTTCAGGGCTTCCGCTCGTCTTCATAAGCCACGGCGGTAGCGCGCTTTTGGTGGCACTCGGTTCGGTTGGTATACTGCTTTCAGTATCGCGTTCCGTACGCACTTAAAAGCTTTATGCGCATCATTTTTACCGGAGGAGGAACAGGCGGGCATTTCTATCCCATTATCGCGGTTGCCGAGGCGATAAACGATACTGCCAAGGAGCAGAAGCTCTTGCCGCCTGAACTTTACTTCTTCGGGCCGTCAGCTTTTGACGAGCGGGCCCTCTACGAAAACGACATCACATTCGTACAAACGCCTGCGGGAAAGATGCGCCGTTACTTTTCCCTCATGAACATCCTTGACCCGTTCAAAACGCTCTGGGGGATAGGGGAGACGCTTCTGAAAATATACAAGCTCTTTCCTGACGTAGTCTTCAGCAAAGGCGGGTACGGCTCGGTGCCGACCCTGGTTGCCGCACGGCTCCTCGGTATCCCGGTCATCGCACACGACTCGGACGCGGTGCCAGGACGCGCAACGTTGCTTGCCGCACGCTTTGCCAAGAAGATAGGAATTTCTTATGACGAGGCGCTTGAGGGATTTCCGGCAACGGTGCGAAGCAAGATAGCGCTTACCGGCAACCCTATCCGCAAAGAAGTCCGCAATCCGTCAAAAGATGGGGCTCAAGAGTTCCTTGACCTCGAGCCCAATGTCCCTGTTGTACTCATCCTTGGTGGCTCGTTAGGAGCACAAAAGATAAACGATTGCGTTCTTACTGCTCTCCCGGACCTCGTGAACCGCTACCAGGTCATCCATCAGACAGGCCAGGCCCAGATCGAGACCGTCACGGAAACGTCGCGCATAGTCCTCGATAAGAACGAGCGACGGTATCGCTACAAGCCGTTCGGCTATCTCTCCACCCTTGCGCTAAAGATGAGCGCTGGGGCAGCAGACCTGGTTATCTCACGCGCCGGAAGCGGCGCGATAGCGGAAATAGCCTCCTGGGGTAAGGCCTCGATCTTGATACCCATTTCCGAGGCGATTTCGCGCGACCAACGGAGCAACGCGTATGCGTATGCGAGAAGTGGCGCAGCTATCGTCTTGGACGAAAGCAATCTGGCGCCCCATCTCCTGGTCTCTGAAATAGACCGCCTCTTCACCAACCCGAAAGCACGCAACGACATGGCCGAGGCCGCCGCAAAATTCGCCAAGCGCGATGCGGCAAAAGTGCTCGCGCAGGTGATACTCGACACGGCGCTTGAGCACGAAAAGTAATATGGATAAGGTCGTCACCCGTATCGCTCCCTCGCCCACCGGGCAGATGCACATCGGGACCGTCCGGACCGCGCTTTTCAACTACCTTTTTGCCAAGCACCAAAGCGGGACCTACTTCGTCCGCATCGAAGATACCGACAAAGAACGTAACAAGCCGGAGTGGGTAGAGGCTATCTGGGATGATTTTGCCTGGTGCAACTTGGAGCCTGATATACGCTACGTGCAATCGGAACATTTGCCGCGGCACCGCGAGCTCCTCCACGGACTGATCGCGAGCGGAAAAGCCTACGTATCAAAAGAAGAAGCAAAAGACGGCTCCGGCAAAGAAGTCGAGGTAGTCCGGCTCAAGAACCCCGGCACCAAAATTACTTTCAACGACCTTATCCGCGGTGAGGTGACATTTGACA